>JBGCER010000373.1:0-16646 GCA_045106515.1 Myxococcota bacterium | reverse complement strand
TTGATCACGCTACCCGTCACATACGTGGACTCCGAGCTCGCCAAAAACACCGCAGCGCCTGCGATCTCCTCAGGCTGGGCGATGCGTTGGGTGCCGGTGCGTTCGGTAAATCGCCGAGCGATATCCGGGTTCTGAACCAGGCCTGAGGCCAGGCGAGTGTCGACCAACCCTGGTGCGATGGCGTTGACGCGGATCCCGCCTCCACCCCATTCGATGGCCAAGGTTTGGGTCATGGAGATCAGCGCGGCCTTGGTCATGCCGTAGACCCCTTGCATGGGGGAGGCACCTTGGCCGAGCACGCTCGCCACATTGATGATGCTTCCAGGCTCTCCGGCCTCGATGAGCCGCCGAGCGACTTCGCGGGCCAAGGCGAAGGGTCCCTTGAGGTTGACCTCAAAGGTCTTGTCCCACGCGCCCCAATCCACAGTGAGCATCGGACCAAAATGGGGGTTAGTACCGGCATTGTTGACCAAGATACTCACGCGCCCCACCTCGCGATCAAGCCAATCAAACAGTGCGGCCCGCTCTTCGTCTTTGCCCACATGACACGCCCTGGCGAGCACCTTCGCGCCTGGATGCGCGGCGGTGATCTGTGCCGCGACCTGGTCGAGCCCAGGCTGCTTGCGAGACGTGAGCACCACGGTGGCGCCCTCGGCGGCCATGGCCGCGCCGACGGCAGCGCCGATCCCACGACTGCCTCCCGTGATGAGTGCGACCTGGTCGCGCAACCTATCGGACATGCTTCCTCCAACGCCCCGTCAGCCTACAGCGCATCCCCGTGTAGCGCACCGTCGCCGAACGTCCCTGGTGCGGCTACCGTGCCTCCCGATGAGATGGCTCACCCTCCTGGCTCTGACTGCGGCCTGCCGCGAACCCTTCGGTACCGACCGCCACGATTTGGTCGGTCTGCGCGTCGCTGCGATCTCCGCGCAGCCTACCGCTGATGACACGGTGAAACTGTCGGTTCTAGCCGTGGTCGACGGCAGAGCGTGGACGGACTCCGGGCCCACGTTTGCGTGGTACGACGCCACCGGACTGTCCACGGCGCAGATCGCCGAGCTGGGCGATGGCCCCCCGCTCGCCACCGGACCGAGCCCGGAGCTCGCCGGTCCTCCGCCCCAAGCCATCGCGCTGCTCGCGTCCCACACAGACTCCACCTGGCGAGGCACCCTAAACCTGCCCGCCCCAGGAGCCTCCGCCGCCACCATCGACTCGATGTCGCTGCGGACAATCCCACTCGAACTCTCGACGATCAACGCCGAAGATACGGTGCTCGACGCCCGCCGTGCACTCGAGGCCGGACCGGAAGTCACCCACCTAGCGGAAGGCCAGCTTGGTCGACTACAAGCACAGGTCTCGGAGGGCGCGCGAGTGCGCTGGATGTCGACCTTGCCCTCGGGCACATTCCTAGAGCTGGACGAAGTGACCACCGACTGGGCCCCCGGCAGCTTGGTGGTCGATGGGGAGGACGTCGACGACCGCACCGCCGACGCACCCGGCCCCCGCACCATCGTCGCGCTGGCCCTAAACGCCGCCGAAGATGGCGCCAATGGGTGGGCCGTTCGCGAGCTGTGGGTCGGAGAGCCCAACGTGGGCATCCTTACGCCATCGGGACGGTGGATCGGCACGGATGCTCCGGTCGACGGTGCCTTCGTTCAAGGCACAATCCAGGCCGACGACACCGCGCCGACAGGCATCACCCTCACCAACGTGGTCTCCGTCCCCCCAGAGACTGAGCACGGCACGGCCGCGCTGCCCTGCGCAGTCCCCGTGTCGGGACCCTTCGACCCCACGTGGTTGATGGAGCACCGCTGCGACCGAGCCGCGGTTGTGGGCGCGACGGTCGTGGTGCAGGTGGCGCCATGATCTTGCTCTTTGGCTGGATGGCCTTCGCCGGGACCGTACGCGGGGTCGCCTTGGAGCGCGGCACGTCCGAGCGCCTGCCAGGCTTGAGCGTGACCGCCGAGTGGGACGGCGCGAGCGTCGACACCACGACCGATGAAGAGGGTGGATTCACCCTTGAAGCGCCCGATGGCCAGACCGTACGGCTGCTGCTGCAAGACGCCGACCACATCCCCACGCGGATCGAGGTCGTCACGCCAGCCGCCGACCTCAAGGTCTTCGTCGAGCGCGCCGTAGCCGGCCACGAGATCGTGGTGGAGTCGTTCCGATCGTCCTCCCATCCCACCGTTCACCGGGTCGACGCCGAACAAGCCTACGAAACCCCCGGCACCCAAGACGACGTGGTTCGGCTCACCCAGTCCCTCCCCGGAGTGACGGTACAACGTGAGTTTTCGCCCACATCGGGCGATCTCTCGGTTCGAGGCTCAGCACCAGGGGACAACCGCTACTACCTCGACGGCATCGAGATCCCCTACCTCTACCACTTCAACCAATACGCCAGCGTCGTGCCCACGACCCAGCTGCGCGGCTTGGAGCTGTACCCGAGCACCTTCGGCAGCAAGTACGGTGACGCCGTAGGCGCGGTGGTCGAGGCCGATAGCCGCACCGACGCCCCCGAAGACGTGCAGGGCCAGATCACGTTCAACACCATCATCGGCGGGGCCGATGTGCGAGCCCCGGTCGGTAAAGGCTGGTGGGTCTCGGCCTCGGGCCGTCGCTCCTACCAAGATCTCTACAGCGGCAGCACCGCCCAATACACGGTCTGGCCCGTGTTCCACGACCTGTCTGTCCGCGCCGAAAAGGGAGACGAAACGCGCGGAACGGGCGTGTTCCTAGTCACAGCGGGCGACCGATATGAGCGCGCCGCGGGAGAGCTCGATGTGCTGGACCCCGTCGAGGCCCTCTCTAGCCCCCGGTTCGACTATCGCCGCAACTTCCAGGTCATGGGGCTGCGACACCGATGGCGCGGCGACCAAGGGGATGGCCGCTGGGTCGTGGGCCTCGTGCGCGACTCGCTCGATGGCACCCTGAGCAGCGGCGGGCAGCAGACCCAGCGCAGCCTGAACCTGTCTTCGCGCCTGGATCTAAGCCAACGCCTTGGCAGCTCGAATCACACCTTTCAAGGCGGCTTCGAGGTCCGAAGCGGGGTGACGGACCTGGACGTGGTGCCCGGCGGCGACGATGGCATTTTGGTCACCACCGAGGCGCCGGCGCTCGGCCGAAACGCAGTCTTTAGCGGTCGTATCCCACGCCTCGAAGCCGCCGGCTATGGCGAGGTGAAGCTCGACGCAGGCGATGTGGAGTTCTTCCCCGGGGCCCGCGTGGGCGTCGATAGCCTCACCGGTGCGGCCTTGCTCGAACCGCGCCTCGCGGCCCGATGGCAGATCGCGGACCAGACCGCGGTCAAGCTCGCTGGCGGCCGCTACGTTCAAACCCCAGCGCTCCTCGACCTGATGCAGAGCGTGGGCAACCCAGACCTGCCGCTGACCCGAGCGTGGCAGGTCAGCGCGGGCTGGGAGCAGACCTTCGCCCAGCGCCTTGAGCTCAACCTCGACGTCTACGGCAAGGCCCTCACCGACGCCCAGCTGGCCCGACCGGACGGTGCCCCCGAGGTGTTCGAGGAAGGGCGGGCCTACGGCGCCGAGCTCGTCACCCGATACCGTTTGCGGGAGCGCTTCTTCTTGTGGGGCTGGGCCGGAATCGCAAGAACCCAGGTAAAACGCCAAGACAAGTGGGTTCCGGCGGCCTTCGACCAACCGCTCAACCTGGGCTTCGTCGCGAGCTGGGACGTGAGCAATCGCTGGAACTTGGCCTTGCGGTGGCGCTATGGCAGCGGGTTGCCGTGGACCCCGGTCACCGGTGGGCTGTACAACGCCAATAACGACACCTGGTCCCCGGTCCTGGGCGAATCGTTTAGCGAGCGCTTCCCCGCGTACACCAAGCTCGATTTGGTGGTCGGCCGCAGCTTCGTCTTCGACCGATGGACCCTCGCGATCCGCGCCGAGCTCTGGTACGTGCCGCGCCGCGCCAACGTCTTGTACCCCACCTGGAATGATGACTGGAGCGAGCAAGGATGGGTGCGGGGGATCCCGTTCCTGCCGCTACTGGGCGGTCGCGCGACGTTCTGACCCATGCAGATCCCCGTGGATCGGGCCCGACATCGCCGCCGACATGGGCTACATTCCCCGCAGAGGGTCTTTCTCACCCTCCCCCATGTTTTTAGATGTTCTGCTCTGCTCGGGTGATGCGATGGCTGAAGTTCCAGATCCGTTTGGTAATTACTACTTTTCTTTAGAGATCGACGGCACGGAAGTCGCCCACTTCCAGGAGTTCTCTGGACTCAAGACCTCGGCCGAGGTCTTCGAGATCATGGAAGGCGGACTCAACGGCAGCACCCACAAGCTCCCCGGCGGCTCCAAGTATGAAAACTTGGTGCTCCGCTACGCCACCACTGCCAGCCAGCAGCTGGCACAGTGGCGCGATGAGTACATCAAAGACAGCTTCAACAGCCGCAAAAACACCAGCGGCGCCATCATCATGCGCAGCAATGATGGCCAAGAGGTCAAGCGATACTCCTTCATGGAGATCTGGCCTGTGTCGTGGGAAGGCCCGTCCGTCGCATCCGGCGCGTCCGCGTTGGCCATCGAGACGTTGGAAGTGGCGTACGACGGCTTCTACATCGATGGCGGAGAGCCCGGTCCGCAGCCCGAGCCCGAGCCCGAGCCCGAGCCAGACCCCAATGAGCCCCTGGCGACGGAGCCCATCCCGTTCCACTACGACTCGGACAAGATGAAGCCCGAAGGCGAAGAGGCCTGCGATCGAGTCGCCAAGTCCATCAATAGCCAAGATCCTCCGCCGCCTATCGTCTACATCGAAGGCCACACGTGCACCATGGGAAGCTACGGCTACAACCTGTCGCTCTCCAAGCGTCGGGCCTTGGCGACCAAAGCCAAGATGGAGGAGAAGTGCAAAGACACCACGTTCTTCTCCGAGGGCTTCTCCTGGAAGTACCCCGTCACCTCGAACGCCACCGACGCGGGCCGCCAACAGAACCGCCGAACCGAGTTCTACGAAACGCCGTCGTCGGCTCGCGGGCGCAATACCGCGGCTCCATCGGGCAAGCCGGGCTAGCCGAGCCGGTCAAGGAAGCGTAGAGCAGGGAACACGGACGACAGCATGGGGTTTGTCCACAGCGATGCGATTGATTCTCTGCACACTCTGCTTGCTTGCCAGCGCCCCCGCTCTTGCGGACGGGCCATGGTTCGGTGCGACTCCCGTCGACGACGACGCCATCGCCGAGGCGCCGGCCTTAAGCCACGAAGAGCGAGTCGATCTGCGCACCATCAGCGGAGCCCTAGAAGAGGGCGTGCGCACGGTGGTGGTGGACGGCGCCGACCCGATCGAAGCGCTCCCGGTGGCGGTGGCGGTCGCACCCGAGACGACGGCCGCCGAGCTTCGCGGTCTGCTCGCTGGCAGTGGCGCCCAGAGCGTGAGCTTGCACGGCGTCCAGGTTCGCTGGATCCTCTGGAACGGCACCACCTCAGTCCGAGCGTTCACAGCCACTCTGCTGCCCAGCAAAGCCACCTCGTTCATGGCCCTGCGCGCCGCAGAGCTGCCTTCGCATCCACGTAAAGCCGTCTTGCCCGGTGGACTCGGGAAAAACTGGGACAAGCTTGAGAAACAGCTGACTCAAGCATTGAGACACAACCGGTGCGGAGCCCTGCCCGTCGCCACAGACGACGCGCTCTCGACCGTCGTGCCCACCCACTTCTTCGAACAGGCCAAGGTCGCGCGCGACACCGCCGCAACCCAGCGCATCGCCCTGTGCGACGGCGCTGCGGCCGCAACTTGGGACCGTCTCGAGCTGCGGCTCGACGCCCTGCACTTCAACCTCTTCGATGCCGATGGCGTGCTTCGAGGTGGGCTGCGCATGAACGTCGAAGGCGAGACGGGCACCTTCGCCTATCCGCTCTTCAAGAAGATTCAGCCATAGAGCCCCTTAGCGGCGGCGTCTACCCAGTCCGGCGAAGGTGATCAGCCCGATGAAGAGCGCCGCTGGCTGCGGCGTGGAGTCCCGTCCACATCCGGACTTGGGCTCGGTGGGGTCGGGGGCCTCATCATTGCGGTTTCCGCAGCCGCCGGTGGGTCCATCGACGGGGCCGCCGGACGCCAAGTTGGTGCTGCCGGGGGTGGGCGTCGAGTCGCTGAACCAGTCCGCGGCCGCGTCGCTGTCTTCGCCATCGTTGACCCGGGCCAATGTGTGGCCAGAAGAGATGGACACGATGTACGGGTCCACCACATCACCCAAGTCATCGAGCACCAGGTCTTCGTTGTCGGGACCGTAGACGATGCCATCGATGCGGGTGTTCTCACAGTCGTACAGCACCAAGGCATCGCCGCTGCTGCCGTTGCCGAGCACCATGGGCAAGGACACGTCAGCCTCGGGCACCATGTCACCGCCGAGAACCAAGAACCCATTGGCCGGCACCTGCACGCCGCCTGGAACGACGGCATCCACTTGGCCCTCTTCGTCTGCATCGGCCACGTCAGCGATGCCCCAGCCCGCGATGCTCACATCGACATCAGTGGGATTATATAGTTCAATCCACTCGAATCCACCGTCTGGGCCCTCTGGGTTGACCATCGCCTCGTTGAGCACAACCGTCGCGCCCAAGGCCGGCACGCACACGATGGGTTCGCGAACCGGATTGCTCTGGCCTGGGGTGGGAGATGCGTCCACCACGAAGTCCAGGCCGCTCTCATCGTTGTCGTAGCCATCTTGCAGCCGCGCCATCGAGGCGCCCTCTGCCGAGCTGGGAGCGAGTGAGACCGCGAGCTCATCGGTGTCGTCGACCCATCCATCTTCGTTCACGGCGCCGTAGATCACCGTGTCGACGACCGCACCCTCGCAGTCCCGAAGCTGCACCCCATCGGCGTTCGATGAGGCATTGCCCAGGCTCTCGTCCAGCAGCACATCGACGCCCGGGACGCTCTCCTGGCCGATGAGCACAAAGCCGCCGGCAGGCACCTCGACATCGGGCAACGACTGGCCCTCGCTAAAGGCGCTGGTGGAGGCGTCGAGCTGCCAGCCCGCGAGCGAGATCGCGCCGGGCGTGGGGTTGTACAGCTCCACCCACTCAAAGCCCGCATCTGCGCCTTCGGGATTGACGAGCAGCTCATTGATCACCACGTCGCCCAAGGCGCACGGCAGCGGCTCAGGATTGCTCGCGCCGGGGGTCGCTTCTCGGGGAACCGCAAAGTCCGCGCCGCTATCGTTGGTATCAAGGCCGTCTTCGGAGCGCGCCAGCGACTCGCCGCTGCCGGGTTTCGGCGCCAAGGAGGTGGCCACCGCTCCATCATCATCTCGCCAAGCATCGCTGTTATCGGAACCGTATATTACGGTATCTACGCTGGTTCCCAAGCAATCTACCAACCGGATCGCGTCCGCGTTGCTCGACGCGTTGCCCAGACTTCCGGTCAACGGGATCGTCGCCTCGGCCACGAACTCGCCTCCGACCACAACAAAGGCACCAGACACAAAGGTATAGCCTTGGGCAAAGGTCGCTAATTCGCCAAAGCTGCTAGAACCGCCTTCGATGCGCCAGCCCGACAGGTCCAGGGGAGTAGATGCATCACTATAGAGTTCAACCCACTCTAATCCCGCATCGGCACCTTCGGGATCCGCCAGGAACTCATTGATCACCATCCCCGAGGCCGCCGCCGCCAAGTCGCAGGTGGGCGCCGGAGGCTCGTTGGACACTCCCGGGCTGTTGGTATCGAGTACCGCGACGTCGACCGAGCTGTCGTTGGTGTCGGAGCCGTTGGGTAGGCGCCCCAGCGCCGCACCGTCGCGGGGCTTCGGCGCGGGCACCGCTGTCGCCCCATCATCGTCCAGGAAGGCATCCGTATTGTCGGGGCCGTAGACCACGGTATCTACGGTTACGCCAAGAGAATCGACGATCCTGAGAGCATCGCCCGAACTCGACGCATTGCCTAGCGACAGCGTGCCTGTGAGCACATCCGCCTCGACCACGCCGGACTCTCCGAGGACCAGATAGGCGCCCGGCGCCAATCGTGTGCCTGCGGGCAGTGTGGCCTTGACAGAAAAGCTCGATGTCCCAGCTTCAAGAGTCCATCCTTCCAAATCGACAGACTCGGAGCCGGTGTTCAAGAGCTCCACGTACTCGCTGCCTGCGTCCGCCCCGGCGGGGTTCGGCAAGAACTCATTGATGACCACGTCCGCGTGGGCCAACCCCGGACAAACAAGCGCCAACATCACCACAAGCCGGGCCATCGCACCCTCCAAGCCGGCACAGTCTACAAGGAATGCGGTCCAGCCGCTGACTGTGGATCCACTCCTCCAGGCACCACCGCGACATGCATGTCGCGATCCGCTCACGAAGTCGGTTCAGTCCTCATCCAGTGAACTGTGCAACGCCGACAATCCTCGAATGGCACGGCACATGCAGGAAACCGTTGACGATGAACATGAAACACACTCTGCTGATCTCCCTAATGGCCCTGCTCGGATGTGCGGACGCCTCCCCCGATGGGTGCGTCAGCAACGAAGAATCCGTCTCACTCAGAGCCCCGACCGCCGCTGGATCCGCCGAGGATCTCATCGCTCTTGTCGAAGGCTCCGAGGCTTCCATCCTCACCGGCCCGAGCGTGGACGCCGTTCCGCTCAACGTCACCGTGACGTGGACGGGCGACGACGCCTCATGGAATCAGCGGGACCCCGCACCGGCGCCCGCAAACGGCCCCTACGCCGATGCCGAGACGATCTGCGCCGATGCCCTGACCATCCCCATCGAAATCCGCTTCCAAACCGAAGATGGCACTTTTGATGAGACGTGGACCACCACGGCCCAGAGCAACTCGGTGGGAAGCGCCCACACCACCCACGCGGTCGCCCTCGAAAGCCTCAAAGGCGAGTTTTCCCCCAGTGTACAGGGGTACGAAGACGTGGTTCTGGAAGTCCATATCGACTGGACGCCCGAGGGAAGCCAGGGCGTGCTGCGCCTCATCGCACTGCCAGACGATGGCGGTGGCGAGCAGTCGTGGGACGTGGCTGTATGGCCCGCCCGTTAGCGAATGGGTCCGGTTGAAGCCGGTGCAATACTCATTGGCCAACTGCGTATGAAAGGCTGGTGCATGACGCGCGTGCGCCGGATCCGGTAGTGTGCGCGGCAGGAGGATGGGTGCGTCAAACCATCGGATGGATCGTCGGCTTCTTGGCTCTCGCCCTGATTATCGGGGGCGTTCTGTACATGCAGTGGCAAGTCCAGCAAGACGCGAATGACCTGCGAGACCGATACGCAGAAATGACTCCGGAAGAGGTGATCCGCGATGCGGCGCGCCGCACTCGGAAGCTTGGCTACGAGCCCGCGATCGATCCTGAGCGCCTGATCGAGGCGACCCGGCCTCCCCCGCTTACTGAAGAGCAGCGGTGGGACTTCGCGCCGGAGGCAGACGGGCTCGCGCAGCCTGTTGAGTTCGTCGCGCCGACCATGACTCCCGCTCCCTCGGCCCGTCGATCTGGCCTGGACCCCACAGGCTCCATTCAGGGCGAACCTGTGATGGAAGCTGACATCGAGCGCCGGACCGGACTGCGACCCGACGCTCTTAAACCCGTGCTCTCCGCGGAGCAGATGCAGCAGGTCCGCGCGCGACAAGATGCCGAGAAAGCGCACAAATTGTCGAACCAGAGATGGAACGACCTGCTGCTCTTCATCGGCGTCTTGCTGGTCTCGGCGGTGTTCATCGGCATCGGCATCTACGTCTGGCTCGTCATGGGCAAGACCGAAGAGCAGGCAGAGCCGCCACCGCCCGCCGCAGACGCGCCGCGCCGACATGCCACACCCATCGACGCCGCCGCTCCGCTAGATTCCACCCCGGCGATCGCACCTCCGATGCACACGAGCCAGACGCTCACGCCCCCGGCCGATCTGAGTCGACCGCCCAACCTGACTCGCCAGCCGACTCCAGCGAGCCGTTCGCCGCGCTCACCGAGCCCCAGACCCGCCGGTTCCGACGGACGCCTGACCTCGCCGCAGTACCGGTCTCCGGCGCCCGCCCCACGCACCGGTCTGTATCGCAACGCGTCAGCCACCCCACCGGGCGCGAGGTCTGCCGGCGTCCAGCAGTACTACACCCCCGTTGGCGTCGCATCGACCGTCACGTCTCCTCCCCCTTCGGTCGTCGACCCGGCCGCCACCCCCACACCGGCCATCTCGGCGCCGGGCATCTTCACGCCCACACCAGACGTGCCAGACCCGACCGCCACCCCTGATCACGCCCTTCGACGCGACGTTTTGGGCCCAGACGATGCGACCCCCATCCAGCCCAGCTTCCGGGAGTTCACGCCGAGCTACGACGGCGACCTAGGCGACCTAGGCGAGGTGCCCAAGCGGAACCTACCGCCACTGCCTTGGGCAAACTCCAAGAAACACCCACCCCGGCAGTAGCGGGTCGCAGCTCACGGCGGTTCGTGCGGAGTGGTCTCAAGGCGGGGGGGACGGGCTCGAACCACGCCGCGAACGCGTTCCGCGGCGTAACCGTGCGCCCGCCCGAGGCGCCCGCCCGAGGCGCCCATCGGCACTAGCCGGTGAGCTGGCCGGCCGGCGCGCCCGACTGGGTCTCCGAGTCCGGGCCTGCCACACGGCGGAACACCAGGTGGCCGTCTTCGACGTCGACCTGAACGGTATCGCCGGCCTCGTAGCCACCACTAACGATGGCCTTGGACATGGGATTCATCAGGTAGTTCGTGATCGCACGCTTGAGCGGACGGGCGCCAAACGCGGGGTCGAACCCAGCCTCGGCGACGGCGAACTTCGCGGCATCCGAGACGTCCAACTTCAGCTCCCGCTGGGTCATCAGGCGACGGAGGCGGCGAAGCTGGAACTCCAAGATCTGATCCATATCGGAGCGAGTCAGCGGATCGAAGACGATCTTGTCGTCGATACGGTTGATGAACTCGGGGCGGAACTTTTTGGCCAGCTCCCCGTCGACCGCGGTTTGTACCTGCTTGCGGTAGCCCTCGCGGGCGGCATCGAGCGCCCCTTCGAGCTCATCGCCCTTCTTATCGGCCCGAAGCTTGGCCTCTAGGACATGGAAGGCGTTGGCGGCGTCCATGATCTTCGAGCTGCCGACGTTGCTGGTCATGATGACCACGACGTTCTTGAAGTCGACGATACGCCCCTTGCTGTCGGTGAGACGGCCGTCGTCCAACAGCTGCAAGAGGATGTTGAACACGTCTGGGTGGGCTTTCTCGACCTCGTCGAGCAGGACGACCGTGTAAGGCCGACGTCGGACGGACTCGGTGAGTTGTCCGCCTTCGTCGTACCCAACGTAGCCGGGAGGCGCACCGATCAGGCGGGCGACGGAGTGCTTCTCCATGTACTCGGACATGTCGATGCGAACCATGGCGTTTTCATCGTCGAACAAGAACTCTGCCAGGGCCTTCGCCAGCTCGGTCTTACCGACACCGGTGGGCCCGAGGAACATGAACGAACCGATGGGCCGGTTGGGATCTTGTAGACCCGCCCGCGACCGGCGCACCGCATCGCAGACCGCGACGACGGCATCGTGCTGACCGACGACGCGGTTGTGGAGGTTGTCCTCCATCTTCATGAGCTTGGCCTGCTCGGACTGACGCAGCTTGCTCACAGGAATGCCCGTCCATCGCGCCACGACCTTGGCGATGTCTTCGTCGCTGACGACCTCGGAGAGGATCGCCCCGTCCTTCTGAAGCTCCTCCAGTCTACCCACAGCCTCTGCGGCCTCTTCGCGCAACGCGGGCATCTGGCCGTAGATGATCTTACTGGCTGCCTCGTAATCACCGGTTCTCTGGGCTTTTTCACCTTCAAACTGGAGTTCGTCAAGGCGGGCCTTGATGTCTGCAATCTCTTCGATCGCGTCTCGCTCTGCCCGCCACTTGGCGGCCTTCTCATTGAGCTCTTCGTTAAGGTCCGCGATGGTGGCCTGGATGTTGTCGACAGCGTCCTTGGCGGACTTATCGTCGCTCTTGCCAATGCTGTGCAGCTCCACCTGGAGCCCGGCAATCCGTCGCTCGAGACGATCGATGTCGGCTGGCTTGGATTCGATCTCCATTTTGATGCGGCTGGCCGCTTCGTCCATCAAGTCGATGGCCTTGTCTGGCAGGCAGCGGTCGGAGATGTAGCGGTCCGAGAGGACGGCGGCGGCGATGACGGCGTCGTCGTTGATTCGGATCTCGTGGTGGCTCTCATACTTCTCTTTGATGCCACGCAAGATGGCGATGGTGCCCTCGACCGTGGGCTCCTCGACCAAGACCGGCTGGAAGCGACGCTCGAGAGCCTTGTCCTTCTCCAGGTGCTTGCGATACTCATCGAGGGTGGTGGCTCCGATGCAGCGGAGCTTGCCGCGCGCCAAAGCGGGCTTGAGCATATTCCCGGCGTCCATGGACCCTGAGGTCTGACCGGCGCCAACCAAGGTGTGCAGCTCATCGATGAATAGGATCACGCGGCCCTGGCTGGACTCGATCTCGGTGAGAAGAGACTTGAGACGTTCCTCGAACTCACCTCGGTACTTCGCACCAGCCAGCAGCGCCGGCAGGTCGAGAGAGAGCACTTTCTTGCCCTTGAGAGACTCGGGCACGTCGTCGGTGGCGATGCGCTGGGCGATCCCCTCGACGATGGCCGTCTTACCCACGCCGGCTTCGCCGATCAGCACGGGGTTGTTCTTGGTACGACGGGACAAGACCTGCAGGGCCCGTCGAATCTCTTCATCGCGGCCGATGACCGGATCGAGCTTCCCTTCGGAGGCCTGGCGAGTCATGTCGACAGTGTATTTGTCTAGCGATTCGTAGGTTCCTTCCGCCTCTTCACCGCTGACTTTACGCCCGCCGCGAATGGTCTCGATGGCGGTGCGAAGATTCTCCGGCGTGACGCCGTTGTCCCTGAGCATCTGAGCGGTCTTGGAGGTGCCGCTGACGATGCCCAGGAGCAGCATTTCGGTAGAAACGTGACTATCGCCGAGCTTCTTGCCTTCGCGTTCCGCGGCATCCAGGGCGCCTTGCACCTCGCGAGACATGCCCGCCTTGGCTCCGCCGTGGACCTTCGAGTACCCATCTACCAAAACGGCAGTTTGGTCCAAGACCAAGTCGCCACGAGCGCCCGCGTGGTCGAGCAGCGAAGGCGTGATGCCCCCGTCTTGGTCGAGCATGGCCATAAGCAGGTGGCCCGGACGAATCTCGGGGTTGCCAAGCCGACCGGCCAAGCGCTGCGCTTCTGCAAGAATCTCGCGACTCTTGGTGGTGAACTTCTCGTACGACGCCATCAGACCCTCGACCGTTGATGGACGGAGTATGGGCGCCACACGTTGCTCCGGCAAGGGGGGCCGTTACGCAGCGCTCGTGACCCGCCCCGACCTGTCCAAAGATCATTCTCCGCACGTGACCAACGAGCGTTTCAACACGGCTTCGCACTTGGTTTCTGCAGTCTTCGCCCTGATGGGTGGCGCCTGGCTCATCGTGCAATCGAGTATCGCTGGATCCGTTTGGCACATCGTCGCCCATTCCATCTACGGGGCGACTCTCGTCAGTTTGTTCATCGCGTCGACGCTGCATCACGGCATCAACGGGTCCCCCGCGCTGGAGCGCCGACTCCGAACCTTGGACTATCTGGGGATCTACCTACTCATTGCTGGCACTATGACGCCCATCTGCATGGCGCTGCTGCGCACGCCGACCGCTTGGGTGATCTTCGGTGTCGCGTGGGGTGTTGGCGCCGCGGGGATCGCCCTTCGGGCGGCACGGCCAGACCTGCCAAAGTGGGTCAGCAGCACGCTCTATGGGGCCCTAGGCGCGCTGGGAGTGGTGCTCGCGTGGCCGGTCTACTTAGAGACAGGGGTGTTCGGAACTGGCTTGTTGGCTGGCGGCGGAGCGGCGTACATCCTTGGCAGCTTAATCTTCACCATCGAACGCCCCAACCCTGTTCCGGGCTGGTTCGGATTCCATGAGATCTGGCACCTATTCGTGATCGCTGGAGCCACGGCACACTTCGCGTTCATGGCCTTCTTTGTGCTTCCTGCTCCCCCATTGTAGGGACTAAAGCGGAGCCAGCGGCCACACGAGCGGCACGACGAGCAGCGCGACCGCCAAGCACAGCGCATTGAGCGGGAGGCCCACGCGGGTGTAGTCCAGGTATCGATACCCGCCGGGCCCATAGGTGAGCAGCGTGGCATTGCTACCGACTGGACTCGCAAATCCAGCTGATGCGGCCAGCGCGACGACGATGGCAAACGGCCTCGGGTCTAGCGACGCGGCCTGAGCCACCGAGACTGCGATCGGAAAAATCAGCGCTGCTGCTGCCGCGTTCGTCAGCAAGGACGCTGACAAGACGCAAACCACATAGATCAAGGCCAAGAGTCCGATCGGCGGCAACCAGGACGTGGATGACACCAAGACCGACGCGATGGATTCGGCGGCTCCGGACACCTCGAGCGCCTTGGCCAAGCCAAGGGCGCTGCCGATGACCACCAGAATCGAATAATCCACCGATTGCCGCGCTTGGCGAGGGGTCACGCAGCCCAAAGCGAGCAACGCCACCACCGCCAGGAGCGCGAGCACGCCGATGGGTACCTCGGGGATCGACGGCACCGCTTGGTGCAGGAAGGTACTGCCAACCGGGATCATCACCAGCAGCATCAGCACGGCTAACGCAGCATTCGCCGCCCGGTATCGGGGAGGCACCTGTTCATCGACGGCGCTCACCACGTAGAAGTCCGTGCTGTCCCGCCAGGTCTTTCGGAACCCGGGAGACGACGACAGCATGAGCGTATCTCCCGGCTGAAGGACGATATCGCCGATCCGGTCCTGAATGCGCTCGCCGGCGCGATGCACCGCCAAGATCGCCGCATCATACCGGCGTCGGAAGCCTACATCTCGCACGGTCCGACCGAGGAGCGCCGACCTGTGCGACACCACAACCTCGAATAGGTGGCGGTCTAGGCTGCTCACGTCGAGCTCGTCGACGGGCTGGAGGCCCGGCAATGCGCGAAGGTCCGCCACGGTGCTGGCCACGCCGGACAGGACCAAGAGGTCGCCAACTTGCAGCCGTGTGGTGGGCGCGACGGGTCGCACCACGTCTCCGGACGCCCGATGAATCTCAGCGAGAAAGAGCTTCGGCAGATGCCGCAGGCCCGCGTCCTCGACCGTTCGCCCGGCAAGGGGGCTGTCCTCCGCGACTCGGACCTCGGCCAGGTACTCCCGGGCGCCCTCGTCAGACAACGTCTCGCCCGGTGCGCGTCGTCGCCCCAAAAGGTAGTGCCCTACGGTCATCAGGTAGAGGACGCCCACCACCATCGTAGGTAGACCCACCCAGCCGATCTCCAGCATGCCGAGGGGCGCTTGGTTCGCGGACTCCAGCTGTCCGCTCACCACAAGGTTCGCGCTGGTGCCGATGAGTGTGCAGGTTCCACCTAGCATCGCGGCAAAGCCCAGGGGCATCAAGAAGCGGGATGGGCTCTCGCCGACCCGCTGGGCGAACGATCGCGTCGCAGGGATAAACATGGCCACGACCGGCGTATTGTTGACGAAGGCCGACAGAACCGCGGTGGGCAGCACCAAGCGCAGCAACCCAAGCCGCGGAGAGCGCGTCTGCCCAAACACCCAGCGGGTGATCAACACGAGCGCACCCGTCTCGCGCACCGCGGCCGCGACGACAAACAGCGCACCGATGGTGAGGAGCGCCGGATTCGCAAAGCCCTGGGCCGCTTGTCCAAGGTCGAGCACGCCCGCAGCAACAACCACCGCAAGTGCACCTACAAGCGTCAAATCTGGGCCTACACGATCCCGCGCAATGACCCAAGTGGCCAAGAGCAGCACCCCGATGACCAGCCAGCCCGCAAGCGTCATGTGCCTCCAACAGCGTCACGGCGGTGTAGCACGCGGCCCCTGGTACCATTGGCAGGTGAACGTCGTCACCCTGCACGTGTTGTCCTCTGGCCCCAGCGCTGACTTCGGCCTTGTGCGCCTCGCCGCCCCTGCGCTGGAGCCCCAGGCGCGCGTGATCCTGTTCGATGGTTTGCCTCCGCCCCCCCTGCCCGAGGCCGCCGGTGTCGCGCGAGTGGTGCTGCAGGGCGACGTGGACAACCACCGCGCCTACGCGGAACAGGTGCCACAGGGGGTGACGGCCAAACACCTGCAGGTGCCCCTAGAAGTGCGCCACTGGGTGGCTTATCACCTGATTACCGCCCTGGAAAGCCTTCATGAACACGGCCACGCGCATGGGCTGGTGTCGCCGGACCGGGTCCTTTTGGGGGTAGACGGCAGCGTGACGCTCTTTGGTCGAGGCCGCGTCGGAGGCAGCTCCGAGCACGATTTGAGCGCTGCGTTCGGCATGTTGTCCAAGATGGGACTCGATCTTCCACAGTCGAGCTTGCACCGGCTCAAGCGGACCCTAGCGGGCCAGATGGCCGCCGAGGACGCCGACCTGCTCGCCGCCTTGGTCGAGAGTCACCTTCCCGAGCAAACCATCGTCGATCAGGTCTACATGCACATTGGCCCAACGCCCGATTCATTGGACGAGGTCGTGCCTGACTTTGGGCCGGATTCAGCAGATGGAACGGGTCTTCTCGACCGATGGGCCGTCACCACGTCCGGCGGTCAGGTCGAGCACACCGACGAACTCACAGGCTCAGCAGCGTCATCCACGTCCCCTCTTGTGCTGACCCTGTGGACGGCCTTGGCGGCACCACCGGAG
>JBGCER010000372.1:0-2643 GCA_045106515.1 Myxococcota bacterium | reverse complement strand
ACTCAGGGGCCCCACCGCCTCGTCCAGGCCGGAAGCCAGTCGGGTGAGCTGTTCGGCGGCGTCGGTCCAGAACGAGGAGAAGGCCGCAGGGAGCTCCGCCGGACGGTCGTCCACACCCGCGAGCATCGCCGCTTCGTCGAGCTGGAGCACATAGTGGTGCGCCAAGACGCGACCGAGGGTCTCAAGGAGGGAGCGCGACACTTCGGTGGAGCCCCCGGAGAGCGGCGCCGCCGATCCCGACCGAGGCAGGTCGAACACATCGGCCCAAGTCCAGTGCTCCAGGGCCGGCGCCTCGTCTTGAAGGGCGGGCCACGACGGCAGGTTGGCGCCGATGGGTGCCTCCGCCAGCCACGACAGGTTCCGATTCTGCATCCACGTCAGCACGTCATCGGGCGTCGAGTCCGCGCCGGGACGCCCGCCCACAACCGCGAGCAAGGACCGAAATCGCGCTTCTGACGCCAACCTTCCCCGCTCACGCGGCGTGAGCGGAACCTCGCGGGCTTCCAATGCGGACCGCACCGTGTCCTCGCCCGAATACCAGCGGTTCCACCTGCGTTGTAGGCCCACCACAGAAGGCGTCGCATCGAGCAGGGAATGCAGGCCCTCGGCTTCGAGCAGAGCGATGACGGGCCCGACCTCGGACCGCCGCTTGAGCTCGGTGTACAGGCGGTCGATCCGCACCAGGGCCTCGATCTGCACCACGCCTCCACAGACCCATCGAATAGCCCGTCTCCCACGGCGAACAACGCCGTGTTACCCTTCCATCTCCCCCCGACCCGCCTCCCCCCTGGGTCCCCCCTCCCCGCAACGCCCCTCGCCCCGGACATCGCCATGGAACTCATCGCCCCCCCCGACGGACGCCCGTGGGCGCTCATCGCATTGGCCAGCGGCAGCGTCCTGCTCAACGTCGTTCTGGGCGTGGCCTTGCTCTTGCCCAGCGGCAGTGCCCCTGAAGCCCCCGCGGTCGATGACGCCAGCAACATCACCGCCGCGGTCGTGAGCCCGGCTTCGGACTCCACCGATGTGGTGGAGACCGCCCCCACCCCAGACGCCGAGGAAGAGCCCGAACCCGCCGTACAGACCCCCGCGCTGCCTCCCGGCATTCGGGCGGCAAACGCCCGTGTCGAGCGAAACCTAGCGTATACCTTCCACAAAGCTGTCGGCGAAGGTTCCGATGCCGTGTCGGCATCCACCGCCCGCCTTTTTGTGTGGGACCTGGACCTGCGCCGAGATCTCCAGAAAGGGGACAGCGTGGCGGTGGCGTGGTCGACGGCCAATGACCTCCCCGTGATCGAGGCCGCTCGGTACACTTCTAAGAAGCTGGGTAAAACGCTGACCGCCTACCGTTTCCAGGCCACCGGCGACGCCTATGCCTCGTACTGGTCCGCCGACGGCACCGAGGTGCCCAACCAGCTCGTCGGGGGTCCCCTCAAAGGCCAGTATGAGCAGATCACCTCGCTGATCAAAGACCGCCCCACCCACGCAGGCATGGACTTCAAGGCCGCCGTCGACACGCCGGTCTACACCCCTCGCGCCGGCGAAGTGACCCGGACCAACTGGAACTGGACCAACAATGGCAACGCGGTCGAGGTCAAGTGGGCCGACGGCACATTCGCCAGGTTCTTGCACCTCAACCAGACCGGCGTCAAGGTCGGCCAGCGGGTGGCAGCAGGCGAACGAATCGGAGCCACCGGCAACACCGGCAAGAGCACCGCACCCCACCTGCACTATGAACTCGAAAAGGCCGGCAAGACCGTCGACCCTGTGGATGTGCACGGCTTGCAGAGACGCCGGCTCAGCGACGCCGACGCCGGGCGCTTCGCCGATGAGCGCGCGCGCCTGTCCGGACTGCTCGCCAGCGAGTCTTAGCCCCGCCCACCGAGTGTGATGCAAGTCACCCGTCAGTGGATCCACCCAGACGCCTCATTTCGTGCCAGTCGCGGGCCGATGGGGATCTCAGGGTGTCGTCCCATGTCTCGGCCGGTCAGGCTGTGATGATGGGGGTGGTCATGTGCCGACACTGGATCTACGTTAGATACAGGAGGCGTCATGAGTGCAGCAAAGCAACTGGCCGGGATCGGCAAGAGGCTCCAGGAATGGCTGCGCGCTGTGCAAGACGCTCTGAGCCCACAACCTGTGCCGGTCCCCGTCCCTGTCCGGGTCCCCACACGAAAGCGGCGCTGATTCGAACGTGACCGACCCCGTCACCGCGACCATCGCCGGACTCTCCCTGGTCGTCTTGGGCGCCGTCTCGTACCTGAGCCTCCCGCGCCCCCCGACGTTGGACGGCGAGCGGTGGTTCAAGGTCTGGCTCGCCACCCTGCTCCGCGGCCAGGTGGAAGCGAGCGGCGGCGATGGGCACGAGTGGATATCGCTCACAACCCGCTTAGTACCCTATCATCCGGCCGGAAGACGCCCGGAGACCAAGGTCCTGCGGCCCGAAGATCCACCCCAGAGCCCCGCTCTGCCTGGCGAGGTGGAGCTGCACGCGGCCCTCGCCGCCTTGCCCACCCACGCCGAGCGCTGGGCTCGCCTGTACGACCTCATCGATGATGCCGAACCCGGCCACCGGCAAGACCCCAACACCCTCGGCGATGCGTACAACCCCGCCACCTGGCTCGGGCCCGATGCAAGCTGGGACGC
>JBGCER010000371.1:0-2507 GCA_045106515.1 Myxococcota bacterium | reverse complement strand
CAATACGTCTGGCGGCAGCTCCGGTAGTCCGGTCGTGGTGCAGTCCGGCGACGTCATCGCTCTCAATGCCGGGTCACGGACGAGTACGGCCAGCGCCTTCTATCTGCCGCTCGATCGCATTGTTCGGGCGATTCCGTTCATCGAGGCGGGGGAGATCCCACCCCGAGGAACCCTCCAAGCGACGTTCAGCTACACCCCCTACGACGAGGTTCGTCGGCTGGGGGTGAGCGACGGCGCCGAGTCTGCCGCGCGATCGGCCTTCCCAGACGCCATCGGCATGCTCGTGGTCAGCGACTTTGTGCCCGGCGGACCGGCTGAAGGCGTGCTCCGACCCGGCGATGTGCTGGTCTCGCTCCAGGGCAAGCCCGTGGCGAGCTTCATCGGCATTGAGCGTGTGCTCGATGACTCTGTCGGGAAGTCCATCTCCCTCGGTTTGGAGCGCGGCGGGAAGGCGATGGACGTGGAGCTCACCGTCGATGACCTGCACGCCATCAGCCCGGATACCTACCTAGAGGCCGGCCGCGGCGTCTTTACTCCCGTCTCCTATATGCAGGCTCGAAATCACCACTTGCCTGTCGAAGGCGTCTACGTCACCCAGGCTGGCTATTCGTTTTCGAGGGGTGGCTTGCCCAGTCAGACCGTGCTCACATCCGTCGATGGTGTGGACGTGCCGGACCTGGATGCGCTGCAAAAAGAGCTGTCGACCAAGGCGGACGGGGACTCTGTGCGCCTTCGCTACTACCCCGTCAGCGACCCACAGCGGACCGATGAAGCGGTCGTGACGATGGACCGAAAGTGGCACGCCATGCGCCGGTGCACGCGCGACCCCAAGACAGGGGTTTGGCCGTGCGAAGACGTGCCAGAGCCGTCCAAGACCGCCACAGCCTCATCTGGGACAGTGACCTTTCCACCCGCCCAGACCCGGCCCGGCAAGGCGTTGGCCCACTCGCTCGTGCAAGTGGACTTTGACGTGCCGTACCCAACGACGGGGATCAAGGCGGCAAACTACCGAGGCGTCGGGATCATCGTCGATGCCGAGCGCGGCTTGGTCGTGTGCGACCGAGACACGGTGCCCGTGCGCATCGGAGACATCGAGCTCACCTTCGCCGGCCAGCTCCGCGTGCCCGCCCAGGTTCGCTACCTGCACCCGGTACACAACCTCGCGGTGCTGTCCTACGACCCCAGTCTCCTGGGAGATTCTGACGTTCGGAGCGCAGAATTTGTCGAGCGTACCGTCGAATCCGGCGATCGGATCTGGCAGATCGGCCTGTCCTCGGGCGGCGAGCTTGTGGAGTACCAAACTCAAGTCGCCAAGACGGGGGCGCTCACGCTCGGCGCGAGCCGCACGCCTCGATTCCGCGACTTCAACGTCGAGGGCTTCTCACTCACCGACACTCTCTCGTCGATGGGTGGGGTGATGGCGGACAAGAAGGGCAGGGTGGTGGCCGCTTGGCTCTCTTTTATGGACCAACGCCGCGGCGAGGCCCGCTTCCGGGCCATGCCCAGCGTGTTCTTGAGTCGCGTCATCGAGCCTCTGCGCCGCGGTGAGGATCCCGACTATCGAGCCTTGGGCGCCGAGTTGCGACCCCTCGGGTTGGCCGACGCCCGAGAGCGTGGGCTGTCTGACGCGTGGGCCGCCCGCATCTTGCGAGCAGACCCCCAAGAGCGAAAGGTATTGGCGGTCGAACGTGTTTTTGGGGCGACACCGGCACAGAGCCTGCTCAAGAATGGCGACCTGGTCTTGGAGATCAACGGGCAAACGCGGACCCGGCTCAGCCAAGTCGAAGCGCTCACCGACCGAGCCGAGCTGAACCTGACGGTGCTCCGCGATGGCAAAGAGATGGCTCTGACCGTGCCGACGGTGGCGGTGAATGGGAATGGGACCGATCGGCTGGTGCAGTGGGCGGGCCTGATCGTTCATGAGCCCCACCTAGAGGTGGCCTTCCAGCAAGGAAAAGAGACAGCAGGCGTCTATGGAACGTGGATTTGGTACGGCACACCCGCGTACGACTCACAGATCCGTCCCACCCGCCACATCGTCGAGATCGATGGCACACCGATCACAGATATGGACAGCTTCGTCGAGGTCGTGAGAGGCTTGTCCGACCGTCAGGCGGTCCGGGTCGGGCTAGAGCGTTTGGATGGGCGGACGGAGGTGCGCACCATGAAGATGGATCTTCACTACTGGCCCACGACGGAGGTTCGTTGGGACGGCACCGGCTTCAAACGGACCGAGATCGAAGGCGCGGCGCCTTGAGTCCTGCCCATGGCTGAAGCCGCCGCTCCAAACCCGGCTCCACCGAGCGGCGGTATGCCCAAGCTCGGCACCTTTATCGGTGTTTTCACCCCGACGATCCTGACGATCCTCGGGCTGATGCTCTACCTCAGAATGGGCTGGGTGGTGGGCAATGCCGGCCTGCTGGGCGCCATCGCCATCGTGGTCATCGCCAATGCCATCACGCTGCTGACGGCGTTGTCCATGAGCACCCTGGCCACGAATATGCGAG
>JBGCER010000370.1:0-2608 GCA_045106515.1 Myxococcota bacterium | reverse complement strand
GTCTTCTCTTCAGCTGCACCGCCGCCGTCGGCGGGGCCAGCCATCATTGCCACGGGAGCAGCGGCGGAAACGCCCCACTTCTCCTCGAGGTCTTTGACGAGTGCGGCAATCTCCATGACGGGGAGGTTGCTGAGGAATTCGTCGACTTGGTCTTTGGTGACATCGGACATGATGTTGTTCCTGTATTCGAAAGTGTCTCGTATGAACGAGCAGTGTTGAAAAACGGGTAGAAGCAGCTCCAGCCAGGATGGCCGGGAAAAAGACGGTCTCGCCTAGCTAGGAGGCGATGTCGTCTTTGCGTGCGTTGAGAACGTTGAGCAGGTCGGTTGCGGCTGCGTTGAGCACCCGAACCATGTTCGTCGCCGGCGTGTTGAACAGCCGAAGCAACATAGCCTTGAGCTCTTGCGGACCGGGAAGGTCGGCAAGAACGTTCACGCCGTTGATGTCGAGAAGGTCTCCGTCGGACACCCCGCCTTTGACGGCGAAGTTTTCATTGTCCTTGGCGAAGTCCCGCGCGACACGAGCGGGTGCTCCTGGGTCCTCTTCGTTGTACGCCAGCGCGCTGACGCCTTTGAGGAGGCCGGTAAGCGGCTCGTGCTTGGTGCCCTCGACGGCGAACCGGATGGTGGAGTTCTTGAACACGCGGTAGGTGCAGCCAGCTTCGCGGAAGGCTCCGCGCAGCTCGTTGGCCGAAGCCACCGTGAGTTTTTCGTACCCGACCAGGACGAGAGCGGAGCAGGCTTCAATCTGCCCGCGAAGCTCTTCGGATTTTTGCTGTTTGGTGAGCATGTCGGTCCTTGGGTTCTTTGTGCCGTTCGACCCGAAGGGATTCGGGGCGAAGGTCACGGGTTGGAATCTGTGGAGCCCCGCGACCTCCAGGCGGAGGTGTGTTCTCGGTGCATCCACTCTATGCGGGCAGTCCGGCGCGTCCGGACGATTAGGGGAGGCTGTCGGCCTCCCACCTGCGGTCTACAAGCGGTTGAAATGCAGCTGGTTCTCTCTCGCGTCTTCCTTAGAACTGGTTGAGATCCGGTTGAGATCCGGTTGAGATCCGGGGGAACCCGGCTGGAGTCCGTCGCCGACCTAGGGGTCGACGGTGGACAAGACGTCGCTGGTGTCGAGACGCACGCCTGGACCCATCGACGAAGAGATCGTCACGCTCTTCCAGTACTTGCCTTTGGCAGTGCTGGGCTTGAGCCGCTGAAGCGTCTCGAGGAGCGCGGTGAGGTTGGCCTGAAGCTTCTCAGGACCGAAGGACACCTTGCCGATCGGGGCGTGAATGATCCCCGTCTTGTCGGTGCGGAACTCGATACGACCGGCCTTCAGCTCGGTGACCGCGTTCGCGACGTTCATGGTGACCGTGCCAACCTTGGGGTTCGGCATGAGGCCACGAGGGCCGAGCACGCGGCCAAGGCGGCCAACGAGACCCATCATGTCCGGCGTCGCGATGGCGGAGTCAAAGTCCATCCATCCACCCTGAATCTTCTCGACCAGGTCTTCCGCGCCGACCTCGTCAGCTCCGGCTTCCTGGGCCTCCACAGCGCGCTCGCCTTTGGCGAACACGACGACGCGAACGGTCTTGCCCGTGCCGTGCGGCAGGGACACCGATGCACGAAGCATCTGGTCTGCGTGCTTGGGGTTGACGCCCAGTCGTGCGGCGCAGTCGACGGTCTCGTCGAACTTCACGAAGGAGAGCTCGGTGACCGTGGAACAGGCTTCGCCGATCGTGAACCGCTTGTCGGCGTCGATCTTTTTGGATGCAGCTTCGAACTTTTTACCCATGACGACTCCTTCAGCCTTCCACTTCGAGGCCCATGGAACGTGCGGTCCCGGCGATGCTCATTGCGGCACCGTCGATGTCGAACGCGTTCATGTCCACAAGCTTGTATGCGGCGATCTCGCGGATTTGAGCCATCGAGACCTTGCCAACCTTCTTCTTGTTGGGCTCGCCGGAGCCGCTCTTGAGGCCAGCAGCCTTGAGCAGCATGACGGCGGCGGGCGGCGTCTTGGTGACGAACGAGAACGACCGGTCGGAGAAGACCGAAATCTCAACCGGGATGACCGTCCCTTTGTCCTTCTGCGTGCGAGCGTTGAACTGCTTGCAGAATTCCATGATGTTCACGCCTTTCGAACCGAGGGCCGGTCCGATGGGCGGTGCTGGGGAGGCTTCGCCGCCCTTGCACTGCAACTTGATGATGGCTTCGAGTTTTTTCATTGGTTGTTCCTCGTGCGAGCGGCAAGACAGCGACCTCGAGAGCTAGGCATAGGCCTAGGCTCGGGCAACGGTCTCCACCTCCGAGAAGTCGACCTGAACCGGAGTCGGTCGGCCGAAGATTGAGACGGACATTTTGACTTTGCGCTTGTCGAAGTCGACCCCCTCCACCGCGCCGGTGAAGTTCGCAAAGGGTCCGGAGTTGACACGGACGTTGTCGCCCACGGCAAAGGAGATTTCGGGAACGGCCTCTTCGACCTCTTCCTCGCCGGGAGCAGCCTCGCCGGTGGTCGCCCGAAGGGTCTTCGCCATCTGCGGAGCGGGGACCGGCTTGGGGGTCTTGCCGCCCAAGAAACCGGTGACCTTCGGCGTGTTCACGATGACGTGCCACGCAGC
>JBGCER010000369.1:0-3148 GCA_045106515.1 Myxococcota bacterium | reverse complement strand
TCCCGGAGGGCCTCCATGTACTCATTGTTCTGCAGGCGCTTGTACTCGGGCTCATTGGTGTGCCCGATGATCACCTCATCGATGGTGGTCTGTGCGAACTTCTTAGGCTTGATCCTCTTTTCTTGGGAGGCACCCAGCAGGGCGTAGAGGAAGGCGACGTCGAGCTTGAGCATCTCGACGAACTCGATGAGGCCCCGATTGGCGACGCAGAACTCCCCGTCGAAGTTGAACGCTCGCGGGTCGGAGTCTGAGCCGTACTCGGCGATCTTGCGGTAGTTGATGTCGCCAGTAAGCTCGGTGCTATCTTGGTTCTTCTCATCTTTCGGTTGGAAGGTGCCGATGCCTACACGGTCCTTCTCCGACAGCACGACCCGCCGCACCCGGATGTGCTCTTGCAGCTTGAGAAAGTCCCCGTCGTACCTCTTCATGAGCTGCTTGTAGAGGTAGCGGCAGACGGGGTTGATTTCCTCTTGGACCCGCACTGGGTAGACGGACTTGGGGTGGGCGTTGAGCGCCGAGAGAACCGCTTCTTTGGTCTCATCGGGCATGAGAGCCAGCGGGTCCTCGTTCATGGGGGCGGGGGTTTCCTCGCCGTCGATGACCCAGGTGTAGCTGTACAGGGCCCCTTGGGGCTGCATGCTGTACCACTCCAGTCCCTTTTTAAAGAGTCGGGCAATCGTGGACTTTGCCGAGCCGACGGGGCCGTGCAGCAAGAGCACGCGTCGCTCTGGGCCGTACCCCAAGGCCGCCGCTCGCAGCACCCGAACCAGCTTCATGAGCTGAATGTCAATGCCGAATACCGCGTCTTTACCGCCGCCGAAGGGGTCGTCGAAGAAGTGGTAGCGAACGATGGGCTTTTTGTATTCGGTGTAGGTGGTGGATCCGAACGACTCCACCAGGTCGTACAGGCGCTGGTAGGCATTGCGCGACACACCCGGATTATCGGCAACCAACTCCAGGTATTGTCCGAATGTGCCCTCCCACAGCAAGGTTTGGAACCGCTCCGCGTCTTGCTTTTGGGCGATGAGGTCGAGGAGGTTCGACGGGTTTGGGTCCGGCTGGGTCATGGGTCCCTCCGAGGGAGGTGTTCGGGGCGCGACCCGAGGGACCGGACGAGGGCTCTCACCACACGCTCGGGCCCGTTGGGGCGCCGTGTCGCGATAGAAGTGGGAGAGCGAGATGCGGGATGGCGGCGAGGCCGCGCGTTCTGTTTCCGCGGAGGAGATGATCGGGCGTCGGATGGATGGTGGCCGCGCTGCCCCGCGCGACCTCCGATGGGTTCAGTGTTCCTTCAACTGAGCTGGGTGTCGACCTTTGTCAAGGACGTGTCAGGGAACCGAGGTGAATCGGGCCCCTGCTCCATAGGACACCGCCCGGTAGGCTTCGGGTCCAGTGGGATGACAGGTCGTGACCGGCTGCGACGCCGACGGCATCGTCCGATGGTTTCCTCGGAGGGCTACCGGCAGCGGGCGTTGACGATGCGTCGCGGGTCGGCACCATCGGCTAGGATGAAGATCGAGCGTGACAACAACAGGGGCTGCACCCGGTGGCGTATCCAGATCGCTGTGCGAAATGTGGGAGTCGTAAGCTGCATTGGCGGACTCTCCGTCGAGATGTGAGCGTCGACGTACTGCTGTGTGGCCAGTGCGGTACGCCGCAGCTGGAAGAAGACTGGACCGTGCCTGCGCGGCCGCTCCGTGCGGGCGCGTGCATCAATTGTGGTGAAGCTCGCGAAGATGACATTTGTCAGGGATGTGGCCTGGCCCGTCGAGACGACCTGCAGGTTCATCAAGAGCTGCGCGACCTGATCGATCCCAATGCCACGCTGCTGAACGCGGCCCGCGAAGCCAGCAAGCAAGGGCGTCGGGTGATGGCGCTGAAGCTGGCCACCGCGGCGACCCAACTCGATGAAGACGGCAAGCGCAACAAGTCCTGGGCCCTGCGTGTGTGGCTGCTCTCCGCCATCGGTGAGCCGAAACCGGCTCTCGAAGATGCCCGCTACTGGGTGGAAGGCACCCCAGATCCGCCCGCGATGGCCTGGGCGAGCTTCGCGCAGCAGCTGGAGCACCAGGGCTACAAGGGTGCGGCGGCCGATGCGTACGGCAAGGCCATCGAGCTGGACCCCAGCGGACTCACGCTGCGCGCGCGGCGGGCCCGCCTGCTGATCACGATGGCCCGGGAAGGCCAAGCGCTCAATGAGATCGGTCGCTTGTTCCGATCTGATGAAATCAGTGATAGCACCATGGATATCGCTGTCGAAGTCGCAGAGAAGCTCTGCTACGCCTTCGAGAAGAAGAAGCAGGAAACCGAGATTGACTTCCTGTTGGAAAAGGGGGCGCGCGTCATCGAGCGATCGCCGGTTTTGCTGGCGTATAAGGCGCGACAAGCGGCGATCGCGGGTCGGGTCGAAGACGCCCGCCGTTGGCTCAAAGCCGCTCGCGCGTTGGAGCCGGACTTGGCCATCTACGAACGCGTCCAGACGCAGATCCGTCCGGCTCGCAGCTCCTGGTGGAAGTGGTAGACCCCGTCGACCCTCGACTCTTGGTGAAAGCTGCGGGTCCTGGACGGGTGCGGGGCCTGGGTCTGGAGATCTTGGCGGGCGTCCGTGCGGCCCCTCTCGGTGCGCGTTCCGCCCTGTCGACCGGACTTCGTCAGGCGCGTGCGCTGCACAGCCGGGAGCGGAGGCTGGTCGGCGATATGATCCGCGCAATCCTGCGTGATGAAGCGGTGCTGGACCGGGTGCTCGGGGTGTCATCCGATCTCGCTCGCTGGTTGGGCGAGCTCGTGGACCGGGGCTTGGAGCCGGAGGTGGCCGCGGAGCAGGCGGCGGTGGAACAGGTCCAGGGTGTGCCATGGGAGCGGATCGTCGGCGACTGGCGTTCAGGCGTCATCGACGGCCTTGACGTGCACGAAGCGGTGCAGGTGTTGGGCTCCTTTTCTGCCCCGGTTGCGGGGCGGATCGTGGCGAGTCTTGGAGAGCAGAGCTTGGACTTTGTCCGGGCGAGTGCTTCGCGTGCGGCGGTGCAGCTGAGGGTGCGCGGCGATGTGAGCCTCGCGGCTGTTGTGACCAGCTTGGCGGCGGATGGGGTGACCGTGTCGGCCTTGCGCTTTGCGTCCCACGGGCTGCAAATCGAGGGCCGCGCCAACC
>JBGCER010000368.1:0-8104 GCA_045106515.1 Myxococcota bacterium | reverse complement strand
ATCACCGAGGGCGATCGACAGAGCCACTCCGGCGCCGACCTGCTTGGTGAACTGGGCTGCATGGGCCGGAGCCTCTACAGTCAGTGGGGCAGCGACCACGGCAAACGCTGCCAATGACTGCATGTGCGTGGAGATGCGCATCGAGATTCCCCTTGGGGGCAATCCTCACCCCTCTCTGCCACACACCGTATCGTCAGGCTTGGCCTACCGCCTCGCCATGTGGGGCGGGTGCGGAGCGGTCACTAGTCAAGGATGGGCTTGTAGGCGTACATGGGGCCGTCGGTGCGTTGGGTCAAGAGGAAGACACCAACGGATGGCGCCCACTGCCATCGATTGTATATTCGTCCTGAAATGCCGTTTCTCATGGATTGCGGGGTGGCGCCTAGCCCCACCTCTTCGGTCCACGTCCAGGTCTCGGTTTTCCAATCGCCGTGGGGTGGAGAGAGCACGAAGACGCTGGAGCTGCCTCGGCCACTAAAGGCGACAAAGGCTCCTTTTCCGCCGCGCATTTTCGACACCCACTGCACGCCCAGCTGGCCATGGGACTCGATGGTCTTGTCACCGCTCGTCGTCAGCTTGGTAAAGCCGCTGTTCGGGTCGGACAGGTCGATGGCAGACGCGGTGTTCGAGCTGCGGAAGTCGAAGACGACCAACAAGTCCAACTCAGGCGCGACCGCTTGGTTGATGTCGATGCTGAAGCGGGCGTCGGCGTAGGTCTTGACCTGGGAGCCAGCGGGGGCTGAAGGGTCGTGGGATTGGAGATTCTTGATCGAGGACACGTTGCCGGGAACGAGCCAGAAGAGGTCGCGCGTGGGGTCGTAGGCCGATCCTGCGCCTGTGATCGCCGTCAGCGCCTCGTCGTGGCGGGTCCACGTGTCGGTGAGCGGGTCGTACGCGTGAGCCCAGCTCCGGTGAGCACCGCCGACGCCGGGGACCGATGCCGCGTTGAAGGCGATAAATGAGCCCTCTCTCCCAAGGCTCGGCGCGAAGTTGGACAGCGAGTAGGTGTGCGGCACCATCGGGCGGCCGTCCGCGAACTCTCCGTATGTTGCGTTATACCCATCGAAGTTGGTGTTTGGGTCGTTCCGTCGCCACAGGCGATCCTGAACGTCGAAGCGGTAGACCTCGTTTCCGTAGTAGCCTTCGTGGCCGCCGCCCCACAAGAAGTAGGTGCCCAAGGCGCCGTGGGTCTCGCCGAACGCGCCGCCATTCCAGGCGTCGATCACCGAGCGTTGTCCCAGGTTTGCGCTGAAGGAACAGTCTCGGGTGGGGCAGGGGTCGATGTCGACGACGAGGCAGCCGACCCGAGGGTCTTCGGTCAGGCACGCTGGGTCGTCGGGTGCGCGCGAGACGATGCCCCAATGGCCAGGCTTGATGTCGTCGTAGTGCTGGGGAACATCGGGCTCGTCGGTGTCATCGGTATCGTCGGTGTCATCGGTATCATCGGTATCGTCGGTATCGTCGGTATCGTCGGTATCGTCGGTATCGTCGGTGTCATCCATGCTCTCGGTGTCCGTCCCGGTATCGGAGTCCTCACCCGAATCATCGCTCGTCGCGGTACAGGCGCCCAGCCATAGCAGGGCGAGGAGGCTGGTTCGCATGGGTCACTCCAACATAAGGTCATCATCGCGCTCAACAACGTTCGAGCCGCCGCGTGCCAATCCTACGACGCAATCTGGCTTCCAGGGGCCGCCGCGCTGCTGGGAGCCCTGTTGCCAATCGGCCGGCGCCGCAGGACTGGAGTGGGCCTAGCGCTACGGGACAAAGGAGTATCGAAGCACCTCTTCGCCCGCTGTCGGAACCGTGAGTTCGATCTCGGCCCGGCCGACTTGCAGCTCGACCGAGTAGTAGGTGTCCCGTAGTCCGTGTTGGTTGAACCACACCGGGCGTTCGGTTTCGAGTTCTACGGTCACGCCCCGCCCGTCGTCGCTGTATACGCCGAACTTCCGGAGGGTGTGGGCGCCGTCGAGGGCGGACCCCGCTGCCGATGCGCGGATCTGGGCGCCCGACGACTTGGCGTTTTTGGGTCCGGCGCTGCCGTCACAGGCGGACCGGCTGCAGGTGGCCAGGGGGATGTTCTCCCACACGCGCGTTGGGGTCGGGGCCCCGCTGCCGTCGCTGCGCAGGTGTAGCGCGACCTCGACGCGGTCGTCGTCGAAGTCGTAGTGGCGGGCATAGCAGATGTGCGTATTCTCGACTCGGCCGTACACGCTGAACCCGTCGGGCAGTTCGCGATGTTGGGTGCGGTCGAATCGGTTGGCGCAGTCCGGGTCCGTCGGGTCGGTGGTCGTGTCGAAGTACGATTCCCAATAGCGCAGGCTCTCGCCGCCCTCGTCGACAGTGGCCATGAGGCCGTGATGGGTGATCGGGCTCCAGTTGGTGGCCAGGACCGCGCTGCCGTACTCGGGGGTGGAGAGCAGGGTCAGGCCGCCGCCGTGCATCGGGCTGTAGGTGTAGGCGCTGATCGAGGCGCCGTTGCTCATGGGAATTGTGGTGTTGGCGGGCAGATCTTCAAAGATCGTCTCCGCGCCAGTGTCGGTGCGGGGTTTGGTCAGGGGGCGCCGGGTCTTGGCCCATCCCGCCCGAATGTAGAACTCGCTGGGTGCGGGAGTGCCCACGTAGATGGCGGCGTAGTAGCCGGGCCGATTCACGGCGAGCAGCTCCCGGGCGTGCTCTTCGTAGCGGGTAAACAAGTCGGGCTCTTCCGCAGGGAAGACGGCGGAGGGGTCGCGGGCATCGGCGTCGAGGGTGATGCTTCGCACCGGCTGACTTTGTAGGTAGCGACGATGGATCGCTCGGCTGTGGGTGTCGAATCCCGCCGCGTTTGCGGTGAGTCCGGCTCGGGCGGCGCTCATGGAGGGCTCGCCGATGTCGTAGGTCCGATCGGCCCAGATGGACACGGCGGGCAGGCTCTCGGCGATGCCCTTCGCCCCTCCCCATTGTTCTCTTTGGAAGCCAACACCGATGCGGTGGTTAAAGTTGAAGCCGCCCCAGATTTGGCCGTCGGGCTCGACCGCGACGGTGTGATTGAAGAAGTCGTAGCTCTTGTTCAGCGCGGCGCCGAGCCCCTCGTCGGGGCCGTCGGAGTCGGCCTGGGTGAGGTGGTAATAAATGCCCATATGGGAGTGGGTGATTCCGGTGTAACTGGCGCTCGGTCCCAGCGATTCCGCGAGCCAACCCGAGTCGTGAGCAGACTCGGCAAACCGCTTGGCCCAGCGTCGAGACAGATCGCGGTACAGGTCGGCATAGGGCTGCTCGCTCGCCCCGATTTGGAACTCCTCGATGGCGGTGAGGTCGTGAGCGGACTGGTTGCGCGTGCTCACCAGGGGGTCGAGGTAGGTGCGGTCGATGACCCGGCGCAGGCCCTTGGCCCACACGCGCTGAACCTCACGGCCGAGGGTGCTATCGCCGTAGGCCTGGGTCATGACCTGGGGGAGGTGTGGGCCTAATTCGGCGAAGGCGGGGAGCTTTCGGCCGTGGTCGAAGGCGGGGTGGCCGGGGTAGGGGGTGGCGATCGTGTTGTTGTTTCGCCAGCGCTCGTCTTCGGTGATGCCCAATAGATCGGTCAGCGAGGCGGCGGCGGCCCGGTAGATCAGCTCGGGGTGGGTGACCGGTCCGTCAGGGGTGGCGGGGCCGTATGGGTTGCACGGGCTGTGCCGCGTTGCAGCCGCCGCCAGGTTCAGAGGCACCCGAGACTGGATGGAGATGCCGGTGGCGGGCCCTCCTGCGGTCGAGCCGTGCAGTCGGGTGAAGCCGATGACGCGCATGACGTCCCAGCGATCGACCCTGGGATCGAAGGGGGCGCCGCAGGTGCCTGCATCGCAGGGGTTGCCGTTGACGCAGTCGCTGTCGAGGTTGCAGGTTTGCACACCAAAGATGGGCGTGCCGATGGCCCCGGCCCAAGGGCTGGTGCGGTCCACGTCTTGGATGGGCTCGCCCGAATCGTCGGCGGGCAGAGTGCCCAACGCCCACCGCGCCATGGTGAGGTTGCCATCATAACCGGCGAGCAGGGCCCGGTTTCGGTACACGTCGTTCGGGTTGCTGGGCGTGCTGCACGGGGCCTGAGCGGCGGGGTACGACGCGACGGACTCCCCGTCGTGGTTGGTGGCAAAAAGTTCGGTGGCATCGCCAATATTGTGAGGTGCGAGGACCTCGTCCAGGAGCTGCAGGGCTTCGGCCTGGAACCGATGCGAGACCAAGAAGCCGTCGTAGGTGCCGCCTTCGACCCGCTGGACAGAGGCGTGGATGGCTTCGGCGGATTCCGGAGAGTCCGCGGTGATAAAGGGGATGCCCGCTGCGTGGAAGCGCCACGCATTGCCGGGGGTCTGGAGTCGCCAGAGCGCCCCCTGAGCCTCGGCGTCGGGCGGGATGATGAATCGCGAGCGGGGACCGACGTCGACCGCGGGCACTGCCGCGCCGGTCTCATCGAGCAAGGTGGGCATCGCCACCGCCGAGTCCTTGGACCACAGCTCGGCGTACAGGGGAGCCGTCGGGTGAATGGGCGCCCACACCCACATATCGCCGGGGTGGTCGGGCCCCTCGCACGCGGTATCCGGGGGGCACCAATCGACGGCAAAGGTGCCGTTTTGGAAGGAAAGTCCATAGCCAACGTCATCTTGTAGGTGCAGGCTAACCTTGGAATTGTACCAGTTGGTCGAGACCCGGACCTCATACACCCCGGGCGTGTACAGGGGCACTGGTCCATCCAGAAGCGCTTCGCTGGGGGACTCGGTGATGACCGCGTCCTCGCCCGGAGCGATGGACTGTAGCTGCCACACCACCAGCTCTTCATTGGGGTCGAACACCCGGACCAGGGCCTCGTGAGGGCGGCTGAGCTCGGCATCGTCGGGCTCGATGGTGAGGTCGAGCCAGGTGCCGGGGCCGTCAGAGACGACGTAGAAGGCGAGTACCGGATGGGATGGATTGCCGACGAGGCGGAAGGGTCCGATGGTGCGAGGCAGGTCCGGCGGCGGGCCCCAGTCTGTATCGGAATCTGAGTCTGTGTCGGTGTCCGAGTCTGTGTCGGTATCGGCGGTGTCGTCGTCGGAGTCGATGGGGTCATCATCGATGACGGGATCGCTCGATGTGCAGGCGACGAGCGCGATGAGGAGAGCGGCGCGCATGGGAACTCCCAGGCGCCCAATATACCAAGGCGGTCGTGGCTGCGATGCGGTGTGTTGCAGCCACGACCCCGGGTCCGGCCGGCTAGCCGAGCCGACGTCGGCGAAGGCCGATCAGCCCAAGTGCCAGGGCCATCGAACCGAATAGGCCAAGCGGAGCGGTGGCGGCGAGGCTGCTACAGCCGCTGGCGACTTGGTTGCCCTGGACCCGCACCGCATCGGATTCATTGCCCGCCAGATCGATGGCCGTGACCAAGACGGCGCCGTCCATCAAGTCTGGGACGTCCCCCGTATTTACGCACAGGGGTGTCGCAGGGCCGACTCCCGGTTGGTTGCGGTCTCGACTGCGGGGTGGGAGAGCTCGCACAGCCGCTTCATTCACCGCCTCTGACCAAAAGCTTCAGCTTCCAAGCATCAAGAAAAGCACGGTGAACTCGTGCGTCGACATCATAGCGGTCAGCATCCCGGCGGGTAAAAGCTGGCTTGGAAGATGCCAAAACGCCGGCTCGTCACGAGCTTGGACCGCACGGATCACCGTAAAAACGAACACGCCAGGTGTGACTGCGGTGACCGCCATAAAGGACACGGAGGCGATGATTATGCCGGCGAAGACCCATTCTTCGGACGAGAGGGAGGTGGTTTGCTGGAGCATCGAACCCAATGACGCGATGGCTCCGACGAGCCCCGCCCAGAGCGCGCCCACGGGCACGGTGAGGCTGACGCTCGCAAAAATGCCGTGCATCAGCGCTCGACCTCCGCAATCGCGGGGCACAAGGCTGCGCGGCAGGTCCAAGAACCCAAGCGCCGCGCCCCCTCCAGCACCGAGGACCTGGCAGATGGTCACGAAGAGGAACGCTGGCTTGTCCCCGTACAGGAGGGGCACACCCGCTGCGAGCCCGCCCAGCACAAGGCCGAGTACGGCCCAGGCGAAGACACCGCTGGCGTGACGGCGCACCTTCGTCGTGCGTTCGTGCCGGAAGAGGTCATCGTCGGTGGTGGTCATCGAACATCCGCGGCAAAGAGGAGTAATTATTGGGTGCTGGCGGGCTCGCCAGCAGAACAGCAGAACAGCTGGCCGGGGCTCTCAATCGTGGGCCTGACGGCGTGAGATATGCGACTTGGGGCCTATCTCATGGCCGGTGATCCATCTTGCGCTGACCCGCGTACCCATGAGCGCTGCCGCATGAAGCGGTACCGCTGACAGGAGTGATCCCATGCGCCTTTCGACCCGTCTGCTGCCCCTTGCGTTTTCCATTGCAGCCTTTGGCTGTGCAGACTCCAATGATCCGGTTGGCGTGTCCCTCGACGAGCAGGGGGACCCTGCGTTTGATGAGTATGGCGAGAGCCCATGGACGACGGGGAGTCGCACGCCGCGGCCCACCACGCGGCCGTCGGAGAGGTGATCGACCTGGGCAGGCTGGCGACAGGAGCGGTGGTGGACGTGGACTATGGGATCAACCTGGAGGTGCCGCCTCCGGGCGAGTCCATCGCTATCGACGTGATCTATACCGACTACAGCTCGCTCACGGTCGTGCTCGATTCCGACGCTCAGGGCGAGGTGACCTTGAGTTTCCCGGACCACGCTGCGCACGGGGCTACCGCGTCGGCGAGCGGCGGTTCCTGCCTAGACGCCTGCACGGATCAATCGTTCAAAACTACGTTCTCTAACAAGGCGCGCTGGCGCACTCGCTACGACTGGCGCTACAACCACAGCAATAGCCCCAAGGGTCGGAACCGGTCTATCGACGCGTTCAAGAACGGGATCAACGGCATCGTGCGGTCGCGCAACGATTGCGGCCTATCGGACCAGGTGAGCGCGACGGCGCGGTATCGGGGGGAGACCACCCGGCGGCCTGCGCCCGTGTTCTCCGCGGGCATGCTTGGGTGCAACTCCAATCGACTGGCAGACGGCGTCAACACGGTCGGCTGGGGGCTTCTTGGACCCAGCCTCCTCGCCGCCGCGTGCGTGAGGACGTCTGGAGACGCCATCGTCGAGGCGGACATGACCTACCACCGCGGACGCGACTGGTTCACGGGCGATACGGTGCCCGCCAGCTGCGCCAACCGGCACTCGCTGCGCGCCGTGTCGACCCATGAGGCGGGACACACGTTCGGGCTCGGCCATAGTGGATGTGCCCAGACCATGGCCCCCAACGCCGACACATGCGATGTGTCGATCCGCACCCTGGGCCGCGGTGATGTGCTGGGGCTGCGCTCGCTGTACTAGGGCGCGGTGGGGCGTGGCGCCGGTGGGTCGCGTTGTTCGATGAATTGCTCGCGGGGCTCGCCGATGGCTTTGCCGCCGGCGATGCCACCGCCGCTGCGTCGTTCGAGCTCGGCCCACTCCAGGATGAGCGTTCCGCCGGCGGACTCTCGTTGCCGCTCCCAATCCCGGATGAGCTCGAAGCAGGCGTGGTCGACGTAAGAGACGTGCTCCAGGTGCAAATGCACCTCGGCGTTACGGGGCAGGGCTTCCAGAGCCCGGGCGAGCTTGGGCAGGACCACGAAGGTCGCGGCCCCCTTCAAATCCACCGAGAGAACGCCGTTGCCCTTGTCTTGAACGTCGACTTCCAGGCGCGAGGAGACCCAAGCGAGGCGTAGGACGGACAGGGCGAGGCCGATCAGCAGCCCTTCGAGCAGGTTGGTCACCACAATGGCCGTCACGGTGATGGCGTAGATGGCCACCTCGCTCTTGCCACGGGCCCAGAGCGACTTGATGACGTCGACCTTGACGAGCTTGTAGCCGATGTAGACCAAGATGGCGGCCAGGCAGGAGACCGGGATGTAGACCAGCAGCCAGGGGAGCAGGGCGATGGCGATGAGGAGCCAGATACCGTGCATGACCCCGGACCAGCGAGTGGTCGCGCCGGCCTGAACGTTGGCGGAGCTACGCACGATGACGCCGGTCAGGGGCAGTCCACCGATGGCGCCCAAGATCATGTTGCCGACGCCTTGGGCGATCAGCTCTTTGTCGTAGTTGGTGC
>JBGCER010000367.1:0-17175 GCA_045106515.1 Myxococcota bacterium | reverse complement strand
GCGATCGCGGTAGCCCCGTGGGTCACGATTCCCAGCGGTACCAGCGCGCGATACTTGGGAGATTTAGGGCCTTCAATAGGGACTTCGGTGATTGCCGAGGCTCGCTCTGGGCGGGTGCTCGGCCTTGGCTGGGGCGGCTTGGATGTGCGATCATTCAGTTCAGAAGCCAATATTCGGAGCGGGCCGGGCTGGCAGGGTGGGGCGAGCCTCGGCTTGGACTTGGACCGGCGCTTCGGCGTGAACCTGGGGCTTCGAGGCGAAGGACGCCTGCTCTCCACGCGCACCTCCATCGTGCAGGACCCGTCACTACCGTGGTCTTCCGAGGCTGTGGTCAGCGGTCGGGGCTCGCTCTTCGAAGGCTGGTACTTATCCGGCGGACTGGGGGTGGGGCTTAGACGGGGCCCGGGTGCGGCGGCGTCTCGCCTGTGGGTGGGACTTGGCCATACCCGTCGGCCGACCCAGATGATCGAAGTGCCTGTGGATGTGGACCAGCCTGCACCCGTCGCCGCGGTATCGGGTGCGGTGGGCGTCTCTGTCCGCGACGAGCAGGGTCGACCATTGCCCGCCTTAGTCCAAGTGTCTGAGCGGGTTGACTCAGTGCAGTTGTCCCAGCAAGGGGTGGCGGACCTGCCGCTGCCCCCGGGGCGATGGGTCATGGTGGTCACGCATCCAGGGTATGGAACCCAGCGTCGGTCGGTGGTTTTGGCGGATGGGCAAAAGCGGCAGGACCTGTCCTTCATCTTATTGCCGGACCTTGGGGTGGGCACGGTGACCGTGGCCCTTCGCGCGCCGGATGGCTCCCCCATCCCCGATGCCACCGTCGATGTGAACGGGCGACCCGCCGGTCGGACCGGCAGCGGCGGTGACCTCGTCCTACAGGGCCTCGGTGAGGCCCCGGTTCTCATCGACGCCCGCGCAGACACCTTCCGTGAGATCTCGGTGTCCGGGATCGTCCCCTCGCCCGATGGTACCGCTGTCGACCTGCTCATGCAGCGGCAGCGCGGGGCGGTGCAGGTGGTGGTTCGCGATCCCGATCAGGGTGCTGTGACCGATGCCTCCGTACGCTTCGTCGGAGCCGATCGACTGGGACCCTTCCGTCTCGGTGATGGTGGAAAACGGACCTTTGTCCTTCGTCCTGGCGCGTGGCAGCTCCTGATCAGCTCACCGGAACACGGCCTACAACAGCGTGGTGTGAACATCGCCGAGCGCGACACGGGGCTGCAAATCGTAGAAGTGGTTCTGCAACCTCCGGAAGACGGCACGACGGACCTGACGTTGCGGGTGGTGGATGCAGACAACCGACCGGTGGCCGACGCGGTCGTGGCGCTCGATGATGTGTCGTACGGGCGCACAGGCACCGGTGGCGAGCTTGTGATCGAGGGCCTGATGGAGGGCTCGCGGTGGGTCAAAGTCAGCGGTGACTACCTACGCACCATGGCGGTGCCGGTACGGCTCACCGGCGGCTTGCAAGAGGCGACGGTGCTGGCGGACTGGAAAGAAGGAAGCACCCTCATTGTGGCGCGCTCACCCACCGGGCTGGTCACGGATGCTTCGGCGCGTTTCGATGGCGCCAGCCTCGTCCCGGTCACGCCTCTGGGCGAGGATGGCACGCACATTCTCAACCTTGAACCTGGCCTGTGGCAGGTCCTGGTCAACTCATCCGAGTGGGGCTCTCAGCAGCAGGGGGTGGACATCCGCGCGAATAGTCGCACCCTACATGTGGTCGATGCGGTCCTCAATCCTGGAGAATCCGGCGCAGGTCAGCTGTCCCTTCGGGTATTGGGTCCCGACGGCACGCCGGTGCAAGGCGCGCGAGTCGCACTCGATGGCGTGGAGCTCGGAACCACGTCGACATCGGGCACGCTGACGCTCGAGGAGCTGGCGGTGGGCTCCCGAGCCCTGGACGTGCAGGCCCCGGCTCTCTCGCCGGTCTCGCTCTCGGTGGACATTCGGGAAAACACAGAACAAACTGATATTTCCATGGATTGGGGTGTGGGGGCTGTGCGGATCGCGGTGACGGGGGAGGGGGAGCCGGTGACCGATGCGACCCTGCGTCTGGGCGGCTCTCGTTTTGTGCCAGCTACGCCGGTGGACGGTCGCGGCCAGCGCGTGTTTGAGTTGGAGCCGGGTCAGTGGCAGTTGTTGGCCAGCTCGCCCAAGTACGCCCCGGAACAGCGCATCATCAACGTGCCGGAGACAGCGGGGCTGACGGATCTCAGCGTGCCGCTCACGCCCATCGTGTCGGGGCGTGCCGAGGTGTTGGTGCGGGTGCAAGATCCAGAGGGTCGGCCCGTGCCCAACGCGGCGGTGCAGCTCGACGATGGCACGACCGTGCAGACCGGTCGCGGCGGCCTGGTGGTGCTGGCGGACGTGTCGGCGGGCGCGCACCAACTGAGCGTCACGGCCCCGCAGTTTGAGGCGGCCACCTTCCCCGAGTTCGAAGTGGTGGCGGGCGTGACGGAGCGGATCTTGCCTCTTCGGTGGACTCCGGTGCCGATCGAGGTCCGCGTTCGTGGCCCACAGGGGCCTGTGGCCAACGCGGCCGTCAGTGTTCAGGGCCCTGAGCGGGTCCCAGACCTGCAAACGTCGACGGACGGCACCGTGTCTGTAGACCTGAGACCGGGTCTCTGGACGGTGCTGGCGAGCGCCCCGGACCTGGGCACTCGCGGCGCGGACCTTCGGCTTGTGCCCGGGGGTGAGGCTCAGAAAGTGGAGTTAGATCTTGCCCAGTCTCGGGTGCAGCTCCTGGGATCGGACGTGTCCATCGGAGATACGCTGCACTTCGATCTGGGCCAGGCGACGGTGAAGCCGGACTCCTATGCCACCCTCGATGAGGTGGCGGCCACGCTGCGCGCCCATCCGGAGCTGGTGCGCATCGAAGTGGAAGGCCACACGGATCCGACCGGCGGCGTGGCCTCCAATCTGGACTTGTCCCGCCGGCGCGCAGAAGCCGTCGTGTTGGGCCTCATCGCTCGGGGCGTCGCGCCGGAGCGCCTGGTGGCCCGTGGCTATGGCCCAACCCGGCCCATCGCCGACAACGCCACCGAAGAGGGCCGCGCCCAGAACCGTCGCGTGGAGTTCCGTTCAGAAGGGGCCCGCTGACAGGGGCGTGTCCATCGGTGGGCTGTGCGGTGTAGGCTGGTGGTCGCGGCGCACGATGTGGTTGGGCGCCGCGCAGGAGTGGACGTGGCGGACCTCGTATTGGCGATCGATCAAGGCACCACCGGCACGACGGCCATGATCGTCGATCGAAACGTGCGGGTATTGGCGAGCCGCAATGTGGAGTTCCCGAACCACTACCCGAAGCCGGGCTGGGTGGAGCACGACGTTGAAGAGATCTGGACCTCGGTGGAAGGTGCCATTCGAGGCGCTCTACACGCCGCAGGCGTGGGCGCGGACCGGATCGCCGCCATCGGCATTACCAATCAGCGCGAGACCAGTTTGTTTTGGGATCCGAGCACGGGCGAAGCCATTCACCGCGCGTTGGTGTGGCAGGACCGCCGGACCGCGGACCGGTGTGAGGCGCTTCGGGAACAAGGTTTGGAAGAGCTGTTTCGGACAAAGACGGGTCTTGTGCTCGACCCCTACTTCTCGGGCACCAAGGCGGCGTGGCTCCTCGATCACGTTCCGGGGGCGCGGGCGCGGGCGGAGGCCGGGGCCATCAAGTTCGGCACCATCGACTCGTGGCTGGCGTGGCGGTTGACGGGTGAGCACGTCACCGACCCGTCGAACGCCAGTCGCACCTTGATGATGGATCTGGAGACCGGCGACTGGGATCCAGGCCTGTGCGAGACCCTCGACGTGCCCTTGGCGTGCTTGCCCAAGATCGTCGACAGCTCCGGAGTCGTCGGCCACACCCGTGGCCTGTCCATCTTGCCCGACGGCATCCCGGTGGCGGGGCTCATCGGCGATCAGCAAGGGGCATTGTTTGGGCAGGCTGCCTATGAAGCGGGGCTGGCCAAGTGCACCTATGGCACGGGCGCCTTTGTGCTCTTGAACACAGGGTCAACGCCCGTTGCCAGCCAGCATGGAATGCTCACGACCGTGGCGTGGCGCCTGGGGGGCAAGACCACTTATGCCTTGGAAGGAAGCGCATTTATCGCGGGCGCGGCCGTGCAGTGGATCCGAGACGGCCTGGGCTTTATCGAGCACGCGGCGGAGATCGAGTCTCTGGCCGCATCGGTGCCCGACTCTGGCGGAGTCGTGTTCGTGCCGGCGCTCACGGGTCTTGGGGCCCCCCATTGGCGACCTAAGGCCACGGGGCTGATGACCGGAATCACCCGAGGGACGACCCGAGCCCACTTGGCCCGAGCGGTGCTCGATGGCGTGGCTCTCCAGCTCGTCGACATCTTGCAGGCTATGGCCAAGGACTTGGAACAACCGCTGACGGAGCTTCGGGTCGATGGCGGAGCCTCGGGGAACAACCTGTTGATGCAGCGACAGGCCGACCTGTTGGGTGTGTCTTGCGTGCGGCCCGTCGTGCGCGAGACCACGGGCTTGGGCTCGGCGCTCTTGGCGGGCCTCGCCACCGGGGTTTGGGGGTCGGTCGAGGAGGTGAGCTCCTCTTGGCAGACCGATCGTCGCTTTGAGCCCATGGGAGATGCGGCCGAGATCGCAGCCACCCGGGCCGCTTGGGATCGAGCCGTCGCCAAGGCCTAGACCGGCGTTCGCTAGGGCGTTGTCGCCGGTAGTTCTCCGGTAACGACTGCGCCTTTATGCAGGATAATCGATGCATTTGCTAGAGTGAGCGGATCGAGCAGCGGGTCGACGTCCACGATCAGCAAGCTCGCCTCTTTGCCCACTTCGATCGCCCCAAGATCGGTCATCCCAAAGCGTGTGGCCGGGGCCTGGGTGCCGCTGGTGAGGATCTGCTGTGGGGTGAGGCCGGCCTGGACCATGCCGGACAGCTCCCGTTGGCTGATCCCCGCAACCCGGGTATTGCCAAAGTCCGTTCCGTACAGGGGCTCGGCACCGGCGGTCGCCAGCTGCCGTGTGGACTCCGAGCCGCCAAAGGCGCTGATCGTCGGGACGAAGGCGCGGGTGCTCCACGCCTGCACGGTCTCGTCGCTCAACGTACGATTGGGCGCGTGAACCAGGATGTCGGCTCCGAGTTGGGCAGCGCGCAATGCGTCGCGGTCGGACAGCGCGTGGACACCGACGGGCATGTTCTTCTCGTGGGCGCGCTCGATGGTGGCGGAGATCACCTCATCGGACAGGTCCGCTGTGCTCGCGCCCATTGGGATCTTGACCACGCGTGCGCCGGCTTCGTAGACCTCGTCGACGGCAGACCGGGCCTCTTCCGGAGTTTCGACCGCGATGCCGTAGCCATCTGCACCCCAGGAATCCAAGGGGTAGCCGCCTGGTGCCGTGATCATGGGCCCGCTCCACACGATCGTGGGCGCTTGGGTCGACGAGAGGGCCGCTAGCGGGGCTGCCCAGTCCACCCCCCCGACGATGCCGCCACGAACGAGTTCGTCGCCGCGAGGGTCGTAGGCCACATGCACATGGCTGTCGATGAAGGCGGGCACGATCCACCGGTCGCTGAGGTCCACCACCGACATGCCGTCTTCGGGCTCCACAAAGCGGCCGCCGCGGATGGCGATGGTCGCGCGATCTTGCCCCACGATTGTGGCGCCGGACAGCACCACCCCATCGAGGGGGACCGGGGGCGCGTCGGGTTCGGCTGAGGCGGTGCCACAGGCGATCATCAAGGGGAGAAGGGCTCGCATGGACACCTCGAACTGCCACCGGGTGTGGCGCGTTTGCACGTTGCAGGCCCTAGGTACGTGGCCCCTATGCACTAGGATCAATGCATCGGAGTGACTGCATGGACGACCTGCTGATTGCTCGCTCGCAGATGGCGCTATCCCTGGGCTTCCATATCGTGTTCGCGGCGGTCGGGATCGGCATGCCTCTGCTCATGGTCATCGCCGAGGTCCTCGGCTGGCGGACCGGCGATCGGACCTATGACGTGCTCGCGAAGCGCTGGTCCAAGGGCGTGGCGATCTTGTTCGCGGTTGGGGCGGTGAGTGGCACGGTGCTCTCGTTCGAATTGGGTCTGCTCTGGCCGTCGTTTATGGAGTTTGCAGGTCCCATTATCGGGATGCCGTTTTCGCTGGAAGGCTTCGCATTCTTCTTGGAGGCCATCTTCTTGGGCGTGTACCTGTACGGGTGGGACCGCGTGCCCAAGTGGGCCCACGTGGCCAGCGGCGTCATGGTGACGGTCTGCGGAACCCTGTCCGGTGTCTTTGTCACCGCCACCAATGCGTGGATGAACTCGCCTCAGCCGTGGGGGTACACCCTGGATGAGGCGGGCAATGTGGCCACGGTCGACCCACTGGTCGCCATGTTTAATCCGATGTTTCCGAGCCAAGCGCTGCACATGACCATCGCCGCCTTTTTGGCCCTCGGCATCGCGGTGGCTGCGGTCCATGCCCACGGCCTCCTCAACGATCCTGAGAGCCAGTTTCATCGAAAGGCCTTTGGGATCGCCATCGTCGTCGCGGCCGTGACGGGGTTGATCATGCCGGCGACCGGCCACTTGGCTGGCGAGGCGGTGGGGCACTACCAGCCGGTCAAGCTTGCCGCGATGGAGGCGCACTGGGAAACGACGGAAGGGGCTGCCTTTTTAATCGGCGGTATCCCGGATGAGCAGGCCGAAGAGACCCACTATGGAATTGAGATCCCGTACTTGCTCTCGCTTCTCGCGACGGGCGACCCCAATGGCGAGGTGTTGGGCCTGTCGGACGTCCCCGAAGAGAACCGCCCACCGGTTGCGATCGTGCACTTTTCGTTCCAGATCATGATCGCCATAGGGTCTTGGCTGGCAGCCTTGGGTGTGTTCGTACTGGGCTATGCCGCTTGGAAGAGGAGAATTCCCCGTATGCGGGCGCTGCTCTGGGCGGTGGTGGTGTCGGGTCCCATGGGCATGATCGCGATTGAAACGGGGTGGATCGTGACCGAAGTCGGTCGCCAACCCTGGATTATCCACGAGCTGGTGCGCACGGCTGACGCGGTCACGCCCATGCCAGGCCTCATGGTGCCGTTCCTGAGTTTTATGGCGTTGTACCTATTCTTAGGCGTCATGTGCGTCGTGCTTTTGCGCCGTTTGGTGCTGGCCAGTCCGTCCAATGAGGAGCTTCGCCAGATGGGTGCCTTGCCGAGTCGAGGTGACGATGGCGCCTGAGCTGATCATCGCCGGTCTGATCTTGCTGGCCCTGGTGGTCTACTCCCTGACAGGAGGAGCCGACTTCGGGGGAGGGCTCTGGGATCTGCTCGCCATGGGGCCCCGCGCTCGCGTTCAGCGCGACACCATTTCCCGCGCATTGGGACCGATCTGGGAAGCCAATCATGTCTGGCTGATCGTGGTGCTGGTCCTGCTGTGGACTTGCTTTCCCCGCGTGTTCGCAGGGGTGGGGACAGCGCTGCACGTTCCGCTGACCCTGACGCTCTTTGGCATCGTCTTGCGGGGCTCCGCCTTTGTGTTTCGCTCGTACGGTCCTCAAGATCTGCGCAGTCAGCTGTCCTGGAGTTGGGTGTTCTCGGTCGCGAGTCTGATCACGCCCATCACCTTTGGCCTGTGTATTGGTGCGATATCATCGGGTGCTTTGCCGATGGACCCCGAGACGGGCCGGGTCCAGACGGACTTTGTGTCGAGTTGGGCTGCGGCCTTCCCGCTGGCCACGGGTGTGTACACCTTGGTCTTGTTTGGCTGGTTGGCGGCCACTTACCTCACGAACATCGCCGAATATGCGCCGGTTCGAACGGACTTTCAGCGCCGCGCACTCGTCGCGGGTCTGGTGTCGGGGGTGATGGCCGGCGTGGTCTTGGCCCTGATGCCCCAAGGCGCGCCGCCCTTGTGGACGCTCGTCTCGTCGAGCCCGCTGGTTTGGGGCTTCATGGGGGGCGTATCGGTGTTGGCCCTGTGCAGCATGGCGTCCATGTGGCTGTCGCGTTTCGCGCTGGCCCGGCTCTTTGCGGCTGCAACGGTGAGCGCGGTGGTGTTGGGCTGGGGTGGGGCCATGTTCCCCGTGCTCCTGCAGCCGGACCTCACCGTGTGGAATGCGGCGGCGCCTGCCGAGGTGCTGTGGACGACCCTGGCGGTCTTCGGCGCTGGGTCACTCTTGCTCGTACCGAGCTTTATATGGCTCTATCGCGTGTTCCGGTCCGTTTAGCCAGACCGGGAACCCGCGCTAGAAGGTGCCGATGACCGCCGCACCAGACCCGGTGGCGATGACGGTCGCGCCGCGCTCGCGGTTCTTCTGCAATCCCTTGTTGAGCAGGAACCCGCCTCCGATGGCGGTCGCGAGCCCGATGCCGGTGAGCGCACCATAGGTGGCCCGCCGGGTCGGGTCGGTGTTGAAGCCACCCTCTTCATTGCCCCACGCGATGGCGCTCGGCACTGCGATGAGGGTGCCCACGCCGACCATGATGGCGCCTCCGTAGATCTGCGGGGCGCCCGGCACGTCCGCCCAAGCCTGGAACGTGCCATTGGGTCCGAAGGGCGGTTCTAATGGACCGCCGTCGTCGCCCAGGTCCAGGGTGATGGGACCGGGTTGAGCGGGCTCACGGTCGACGGTGCTCAGGAGCGCCGGAGCCTCGGACCACTGCATTCGCAGCGTCTGCATGAGGCTGACCGAGGCCACCGGGGCACGAGAGCCGAGACCGATCCCAACCATCTGCGAGTCGGGTCCCAAGATGGGGGAGCCCGAGGCCAGGTCCGAAATCGCCGCATCGGTCTGGAGTTGCATGCCAGCGGGGGTGGCCTGCACGCCCATCAGCGTGCCCGAGCGAAGACCCCACTCCGGCCCACCATCGCGGGTGCCCAAGCCGTGCACCGCTGTGCCCAGAGGCTGGGCTTGCACATCCAGGACAACGCAGGTGTCCGTCCGCTCGGGGATCGACACCACCGCCAGATCCGACCGGGTGTCGAGCCGAACCACGGTGGCGGTGTGCTCGGTGGCGTCGGCGAACTGCACGGTGACGCTGTCTTGGCCCGCCAAGACGAGGCCGCTGGCGATGCCGAGCCCATCGGGGGAGATGAGCGCGCCCGTGCCCCGCCCGCGAGCCGTTTCATAGCTGAAGAGAGAGGGGCGAACCGACTGAATGCCCGCGGGAAAAGCGGTGGGCTTGGCGGCGCATCTGCGGGCTTGCACCGGCGCTTTCCAACGCTCGTCATCTGAGAGGGGTTCTGCGCTTCCCTCGGTCAAGATGGCCTTCAGCTCCGGTGAGCGAGCGAGGGGGATCAGCGACCGAGCCACGATCTCTGTATACATGTCAGACGTGGCGTTACTTTGGTTCACACCGGCTTCTGCGGCGGTGGTGGTCTCGACAGCGATGCGATCGTAGGCCCGGTCCAACACGGACCACTGGACGCGCCACCGGCATCCGGTCCAGTGCGATTCGCGTTGGCAAGACTGCGCCACGACCGTGCCATTGAGCACGTAGCGACTACGGCCAGGGTCGATGGACGCGCCGTCCTGAGACTCCGGGGGCAGGGCGTTAATGCCGCGCTCTCCCAACACCAGGAGGAGGCGGGACCGCAGCTCCTCAGGCGGGCCCACGATGACGCCACCGCTCGTGCCGTTCACGACGCTACCCACGGTAATTGCGTCGGGCGTCAGCGGCATATTTTGGGCGTTGGCGCTCGGGGCGTAGGCGAGCAGGGCCAGCAAGATCATGGACAGGTACCGCACGCTAAGATTGACCCATGGTCGGCGGCTTCCAAAGGTGTTGGCCGTCTCGAATATTCAGGGGGGAAGGAGGGCCTTCAGAAGGTTGGCCGCGCACCTCTGCCAAGACCTCTTCCGGGAGCAGGAACCAGCGTAGGGCCTCGACCGAGGCGTTTCGAAGCTCCGTCGGTGGCGTCATGGACGGGTACTTGGCGATCAGCTGCTCGCGGAGCTCCGCGGCCTGCTCAAGGTATCGCTCCACCATCCACGCGGGCTCCTTGGCGTGCCGGGAGGGATACTCCATGTGGCCCCGGCGGTAGCTCACTTCCCGCAAGCTCGTGCGGGTGGGGCCTTTGCCATCGCGATGGGTCCACTGTCCCGAGTCCATGTCGAAGGTGTAGTCCGGCAAGAACCGCCACCCGTGTTTGGCGATGAAGTGTACGGCCTGGACGATGAAGTCGAAGGTCGTCTCGTCGATGAAGTAGTTGAAGTTGACCCGCACCCAGCCTGGGCGTAAGCCCTCGCAGCCTTGAAGGATTTTGTCGAGGTATTGTTGGCCTTGGACAAGGTTAATGCCCAGGAGGCGGTGGCCGTAAGGGCCGGCGCAGGAGCAGCCGCCCCGGCTCTGGATCCCGAAGAGGTCGTTGAGCAGGGCCACCACGAAGTTGTGGTGCAAATACTTGCCCTTGTGGCCGACCACGAAGCTCACGATGGACAGGCGCCACAGCTCGCTATTGCCCAGGATGCTTAGGTTGGGGCTGCTTCCCCAGGAATCGATGGCTCGCTGGGTGAAATCCCTCTCTCTTCGCTGGATTTCGCTGTGGCCGACCGATTCCTTGAGCTGAAAGACCAGACCGCAGCGGATGGACCCCAAGATGTCTGGGGTGCCGCCTTCTTCGCGGTGCTCTGGGTCGTCGATGTAGCTGTGGGTGTCTTCATTGACGTAGTTCACAGTGCCGCCGCCGGGCACAGCAGGGACGCGGTTGGTGAACAGGTGCCGCTTGGCGATCAGTAAGCCCGGCGTGCCGGGACCGCCGATGAACTTGTGCGGGGAGAGGAAGACGGCGTCTTTGTAGGCCAGGGGTCCGGCGTTTTCGTCGCTCTGCTCGTTCATGTCGATCTGAACATAGGGCCCGGCGGCCGCGAAGTCCCAGAAGGACAGGGCCCCGTGCTCGTGGAGCAGGGTCGCGATCTCGGCGGTTTTGCTGCCGATGCCGGTCACGTTCGATGCGGCGGAGAAACTGCCGATCTTGAGGGGCCGTTCGGCGTACGTCTCCAAGCTCTGCCGCAGAGAATCCAGGCAGATCCGGCCGTCTTCATCTTCGGGGATGGTGATGACGTCGGCGATGGACTCCCGCCAGCACAGCTCATTGCTGTGGTGCTCGTAGGGACCGATGAACACGACGGGGCGCTGGCTTTTGGGAATGTGGTCGGACAGGGCGTAGGTGTCGTCGAGACCGTTTGGAACGCGAATATTGAGCACGTCCACCAACTTGTGGATGGCTCCGGTGGCGCCCGAGCCGCAGAAGATCACCACGTCATCGTCCCCACCGCCCACGGCTTCGTGGATGATCCGTCGGGCCTCTTCGCGAAGCTTGGTGGTCTGACGGCCGGTCGATGAGGCTTCCGTGTGCGTATTTGCGTAGGTCGGCATGACCTCGTCGCGCAGATAGTCCTCGATAAACGAGAGACATCGGCCAGAGGCGGTGTAGTCCGCATAGGTGACCCGCCGGGGCCCGTACGGCCCTTCAAGCACCTCATCGTCTCCGATAATGCTCTCGCGGATGGTCTCGATGAGTCGTTCGCTAGGCGTCGTCACGCAGCCCTCCACTTGCTGGCCATCGTATCAGGATGTACCCGAAACGGCGTAAGTTCCATCGGTGCGCTAGGCCGAGAGTTGTGGAGGTGTGTGTGCGACGCTCATGGATTCCTTGGCTCGTTTTGGCATTGGCTGGGGTGGCGGTCCCTTCGCTCGCGGACACCGACGTGCGGAAGGGCGGCTCGTCTTGGGCGCGGCTGGAGTCCGATGGCGACGTGTATGTAGGCGGAAGCCGTCGCGGAAAGATCGAGGCCGACGGGGACATCTACGTGGGCGGAAGCCGTGCGGGCAAAGTGGAGTCCGATGGCGACATCTACATGGGTGGGTCGCGGATCGGCAAGGTGGAGTCCGACGGCGACATCTACGTTCGAGGCAGCCGCATCGGAAAGATCGAGGATGATGGCGATATCTACCGAGGTGGCAGCAGCTGGGGCAAGGCCTCTGGCTGCTGCAGTACCGCAACGTCCAAGGCTCAAATTGGGGCCTTGCTACTCTTCTTTGCGGCGGACTACCGTTGAACGGCTCCGAAGACGATCCATTCGCTCAGGCCCGCCTTGATGGGGCGCAGCGGCTCGCGGGTGGCGTCGCCGCTTGGTCGGTCTTGGGGCTGATCTTGGGCGGGCTGGGACCGGGCGTGTCGGCCCTGTTCCTGGGGGGTGGCTTCGCCTTCTTTGTCATCGCCTCCGAGGTCGTAGGCGTGGGCGGAGGCGTCTTGATGGGGGTGATCGATCCGCCGGGCCGGATGGTTCACGAAGGGCTTCGGGGACCCGAGTTGAGGGCGAAGCTCGCCGCAGCCACGGTCGTGTCGGCGTGCGCGGGCGTCCTGTGGGCCGGCAGCGCCGGAGCGGTGGGCGCGTTTTGCCTCTTTCCCCTCGGTGATCTGCTGGCGGGTCGGACCATCACTGGCGATGGGATCGGCCTGTTGTGCCTGCTCGGCGCGGTGATGGGCGCCCTCGCAGGCACACCTGCGGTGGCGACGTTCAGCCTGGTGCGGGGCATCGGAGTGGCCTACGGCAGAGCCTGGTGGCACACCATCGCCGGCATTGGCGCGGCGGGTGTGGTCACGGCCCTGCTGTCGCTCCCCGTGCTCTTCGGGGTCATCGCGGTGATCGACTAGCGGCGACGGCGGCTGATGAGTCCGACGAGGCCGAGCAAGCCGAACGCTGCGAAGCTGCCTGCGGGAGTGGTGCTATTGCAGCCACAGCCGCTGGTGGGCAGGTTCACCACGTCTCCGCCGTTGGGATCGTTGGGGTCGCCGGTGCCGGGGTCTTCGGGAAGCGTCGCGCCAGCGCCGGCCATGGGGATGAGAATCTCGGGCTGAACCGGGTCGTTGGTGTCCAAGATGAGGGTGCCGCTGAACGTGCCTTCCGCGGTGGGCAGGAAGTCGATGCTCAGGGTCTGGGTGGTGTCTGCGCCACCGTTGGTGCGTGCCACCAAGATGGTCTCGTTGGGCATGACGAAGCCGTCACCCTCGACCCTGGCCGTGCCGGCAAGCTCGACATTTCCGATGTTGGACAGGGTGAAGTCGCGGGTCGACTTCTCGCCTAGGGTCACCTGACCAAAGTCCACCGTGCGGGAGCCCGCTCGTGCGGCCGGGAGGTCGTGGTTGACCGCGCTGCGGTCGGACTTGAGCTGCACGGTGTCGTTGAAGACGCCCACATCGATGGGGTAGCTCAGCGGGCCGAAGCTAAAGCGACCGGCGCGTACGCTGATGGTGGGCACGAACTCCACACCCATCTCGCCGGCCAGGTCGCCGGTCCAGACGGCGTCGAACTCGGTGAAGCCGTCGTTGACGTCGGGGGGCTCGATGACCGTGCGGTCGCTGGTGCTGGTGATGGCGCCCTCTCCGACCTCGATGGCGTGGGCGTTCACGGTAGCGGTCAGCAAGGGGCGGATCTGGCCGCGGGTGGTGATGATGAGGCTCTTGTCGAAGACTTCGAACTCTTCTTCGATGTCGACCACATCGGCGCCGCGAGCCTTGAGCTCCACGCTCTTGCCTTGGCGGGTGCCGTCGAGAAGGATGGAGCGAAGCTCGAAGGTCTCGATCCAGTCGATCTCTTCTCCCCAGATCTCGTAACCCAGGCTGATTCCGGCGATTTCACCGGTGAGCTCGATCCAGATTCGGCCCTTGCTGCGCAGGGTGATCTGTCCGCCACGCTCCGTCTGGTCCCAGGTGTTTTCGAGGATTTCGGGCCAGGACAAGTCCGACAGGCCTTCCATGACGAAGTTCATGTCCGTCGACACGTCGACTTTGGCGTAAATACCGACCGCTTCGTCGAACAGACCGAACCCGTATGCCTCTTCCACGCCGGAGAATAGTCGCTTGTCGCCCTCGAAGACCACGGTCTCGGAGTTGGACTCCCCAGACTCAACAGCCAACGAGGTGGTAGGGATGGCGAGGGCCGCGATCAAAAGTGCGGGGCGGAACATCAGACCTCCAAGGGGGACAGAACGGGCGACCCTCGTCAACATACAGAGCATGAGGGTCTATGCGCGGGCCTTTACAACGCAGTCCAGATCGCTGCAAGGAAATCGGTAGGGGGTCTGGATGGATCCGCCGTGCTACCCGTCGCGCACCAGCCAGGAGATGCCGTGCACGTGCTGCAGGCCAGTGGAATCGAAAAAGCTTTTGGGGACCGCTTAATTCTCAAGGGCTGTGACCTAGAGGTGGCGGCCAAAGACCGCGTGGGCCTCGTGGGGGCCAACGGCTCGGGCAAGTCTACTCTATTGAGTATTTTGGGCGGCGCCGATGGCGCCGACCACGGCGAAGTGGTGGTGAACGGGCGCCTGGCGCTGCTCAACCAGGATCCTCGATTGCCGGGCAGCACGGTCGGCGAGGCCGCCGATGAGGCCCTGTCGTGGCATACCCAGCTGCTCGAGGATTGGCAGACCGCCCTCGAAGAAGATCGGATGGACGAGGCCGCCCGCCTACAAGGGGAGCTGGATCTCGTGGGGTGGGAGCGTCTGCACGAAGTCGACGCCATGCTCGATCGTCTCGGCACGCCGCCGAGAGATGCGGAACTCTCCAGGCTTTCCGGTGGGGAACGTCGTCGGGTCGCGCTCGCCCGGGCGCTGCTGTCGCGGCCGGAGCTGTTGATCCTCGATGAGCCCACAAATCACCTGGACTCCGAGACCATTGAGTGGCTGCAATCGTGGCTTCAAAACTACTCTGGCGCCGTATTGCTCGTCACTCACGACCGGTACCTTCTAGAGGCCGTGGCGGATCGGATCGTCGAGGTCGAAAATGGCGTGACGGTGTCGTACAACGGCAGCTATGCGGACTATCTGATCGCCCGGGCAGAGCGGCAGGCCAACCTTCGGCGCAAGGACGATCAACGCTTGTCCCTCATCGCCAGGGAGGCGGAGTGGGCCTCCCGGTCGCCAGCAGCTCGGTCGACCAAGCAGAAGGGCCGCCTCCAGCGTCTGGATGCGCTCAAGGCCATGCCGGGGATGGCACGAGAAAAGAGCATGCAGCTCAATTTCTCGACGGGCCTCAAGACGGGCCGCTCCGTTCTGGAGCTGCACGGCTTGCGCAAAGCGTACGGGGATCGTGTCCTCTTCGACGACCTGTCGTTCAACCTGATGGCCGGAGACCGCCTGGGAATTTTGGGGCCGAACGGTGCGGGAAAATCGGCCTTGCTTCGGATCTTGTGCCAGGTGGAGGAAGCGGACAAAGGCACGGTACACAAGGCGCCGCGGTTCAAGGTGGCGGTCTTGGACCAGCACCGCACCGGCCTACGGGACAATGACACGGTGCACGAGTCCGCAGCCGGCGGAAATGACCACGTGATCGTGGGCGATCAGCAGGTCCACGTCGCGGGATATCTGGGCAAGTTCCTGTTCCGCCGAGAGATGCTGGACCAGCGGGTCGAGACCCTGTCCGGCGGGGAGCGCGCTCGCCTCTTGCTGGCCAAGATGCTGCTTGAAGGCTGCAATCTGCTGTTGCTGGACGAGCCCACCAACGACTTGGACCTTCAGACCCTCCGGGTGCTGGAAGAGGCGCTGCTCTCCTTCGATGGCGCGTGCGTGGTCATCACTCACGACCGTGCCTTCCTGGACCGGGTCTGCACTCGGCTCTTGGCGTTCCATGGCGATGGCAGCGTCGGCACCTATGCCGAGCGGCAGCAGGTGCGCCGGGAGATGGAGCGCAGGGCGGAGATCGCTCGCAAGCAGGCCGCCACCGAGCGCGCCGCTGCGCCGACCTCTGGGTCGACGGCGACGCGGGCTCGGCTGTCTTTTCAAGAGAAGAAGAGCCTCAAGGAGCTTCCGGCGCAAATCGAGGCCCTTGAAGCCGAGCTTTCCAGCATCGAGACCCAGCTCACCGACCCGAAGCTGTGGTCGGACAGGGCCAAGGAAGCGGCGGCGCTGTCCGCCAAGTCGCTGGCTCTACCGCCTCGGATCGCCAAGCTCTATGAGCAGTGGGAAGCCCTGGCGGCTCGGGCCGAGTGAGCCTCGTGCGCCGGCTGTGTGAGGGTGCCAGGCAACGTGCTACCTCCTTGAGCCGGGCCGCGGATGTCGCGCTCGGTTGGGTCCGGATCTGGAGTCGATATGTTCAGGTATAACGCTGACATTCTCCCGGTCACCATCGTCCTGCTCTCCTTCGTGGCGGACGTTGTGGTGTTCCTTGTGGCCCCGTGGTGGGTGGCCGTGCCGTGGGCGGTGGTGAACCTGCTTCCCAAGGCGTGTATCTGCGCGTGGAACCACCATCACCAGCATGTGGCAACGTTCAAGCACAAGTATGCGAACCGCGCCCTAGAGGTGGTGTACGGCTTGCAGACCGGCGCTTTGCCCATGGCGTGGGAGCTGCATCACAATGCCGGCCACCACGTCAACTACATGGACCAGACCAAAGACGAGTCGCGCTGGAAGACCTTGTCGGGGCGGGCCATGGGCTGGCTGGAGTACAGCACCTCGGTGTGGGCCACGTCCTACTTTCGGATCTGGGCCAAGGCCAAGCAGTCGGCGGCGTCCAAACGCCAGCAGTTCGTGCTCTGGGCGACCATCACCGTGTTGGTGGTGGTGTTGGCGATGGTGTGGAACCCGGTCAACGCCTTGGCCATCTTCGTGATGCCCATGGTGGTGGGCCTGTACGTCACCGCGTGGCACACCTACTACCACCACGCAGGGCTCGACACTGACGATGAGCTCCAGGCGGCCTGGAACATCCTGCACACCGGCTACAACGTGCTCACGGGCAACTTGGGCTACCACCCGGCCCACCACGTGCGCTGCACGGTGCGCTGGTCCGAGCTTCCCGCGTTTCACGCCAAGATCCAAGACAAGATCCCCGCAGCGCTCTACCGACGCCCGTGCTTCCCGTTCACGGTGCTGGGCAAGGCCTGGCACCCCGACGGCCACCCTCGGAAGGTGTCCGAGGCCATGGCCGCCAAATGGGTCGGTCCGGCCTTTGTGGCGTTAGCGCGCGAACATCTCAAGGGTGAAGTCCGTCACGCTCTGCTCGGTGGCGGGGGCGATGTCCAACTCAGGGACGTAGACTTGGGCTTCGAGCTCCGCCGCTACGGCTGCGTCGTGGACGGCCCCGGCGTGGCGTGGGTGGTGGAATAGCGAGCCGACCGTCAGGGGGAGCTGGCTCTTTTCCCAGTCATTGCCGACCCAGATCCGCGCGTCGTCGCTATCCATCAGGCCCAGCATGTCCACGTCTTGGCGGTAGGCGATGATTTCGGG
>JBGCER010000366.1:0-12286 GCA_045106515.1 Myxococcota bacterium | reverse complement strand
TGGCACGGGGTCGTGGGTGTGCGCGTCCGGCCCGCCGGGTGGCTGGAAGGTGAAGTCGCTGCGTTCCTCCTGGAACATCGAAACCTCGCCGTACGGGACGATGACCCCACCCCCCCGGTGGCCTCTCTGCTGACGTCGGCGGGTCGAGGCCAATCACGTGGCGTGCAAGCGACCGTGGCTGGGAGCCGCCACGGGATCAGCGGTCGGGTGGCCTACACCTGGCTCAGAGCGCGCCGCCAGGGGCCCCGAGAGGCCGAGAGGCCACGCCCCTTTGACCGGGAACAGCCGCACAGCCTCCAGGCGAGCCTCGTGGGCGAACATCCCTCGGGATGGTCCCTAGGCAGCCGCCTAGAGGTTGCGAGCGGTGCCCCTCGCACCCCGGTCAACGGAGCGGTCTTCGACGCCCGCGGTCAGCGGTTCGACCCCGTGTTCGGGCCCCAAAACAGTGACCGCCTGCCCGTATTCCTGGCCCTGTCTGCGCGGGCCGCCCTCACCCTCTACCCCCGACGCTCCCAGCTCAAGCTGTGGCTCGACGTGCAGAACGTCACCAATCGGAAGAACGTTGAAGAGCTGTATTATAACGCCGACTATAGTCAACGATCCGCCATCCTGGGTCTGCCGATCCTGGCGGTCATGGGCGTGGAGGCCCGCCTATGAGACGTGCCCTGCTCTGGTGCATGGCCACCGCCTGTCTACCCGCCTTTGACGACCCCACGGCCGTGGTGGACGAACCCAGGATTCTAGCCGTGCGCTCCGAGCCCGCAGAGGCCCGCCCCGGCGATCCGGTGCGGTGGCGCGCGCTCATCGCAGCGCCCGAAGATGCCACACCCGACACCGTCCCTGAGTGGGCTTGGTGCTTACAACCTCGCGCTGTGGACGAGCGGACCGCGGTCACGGCTGCATGCCTCACCGGCGAAGACCGCACGCCAATCCCGGCCCAGACCCCCGTGCCCACCGACGCCTGCGCCCGGTTCGGACCCAATCCGCCTCCGACCACCGGGGACGAACCTCCCCGAAGGCCCGCAGATCCCGACCCCACCGGCGGGTACTACCTGCCTGTGCACGCAGGCACCGACGAGGCAGAGGCCTTTGGGTTTGTGCGCCTTCGCTGCGACCTTCCCGGCGTGACCCGCGCCGTATTCGACGCCTTCCAGGACCGCTACCGCACCAACCAACACCCAGGGATCATCGACTTTGACGCCCCACCCGAGACGGAAGCGGGCGTCGCTCACACCCTGGTGCTGCGCACTGATGACAAAGCCGCCGAGCCCTTCGTTCGCTACGACGTCGACATCGCCGATCTCGTCGACGAGACCGAGACCCTCACCGCACACTGGTACACCACAGGGGGAGCGCTGGGCCGATCAGCGAGCCCGGTCATCGAGGGGCAAGCGAGCGTGGAGTGGACCGCAGGCCCCGGCGACGAGCCCATCCAGCTCTGGGTCGTGGTTCGAGACAACCGGGGCGGCGTCAGCTGGGAGACCGCGACGGTGCCGTTGCGGTAGGTGGGGAATGACCCACAGCCCTATTCAATCCGCTCCAGATCGGCGGCGGCCACATTGAACGATTCTCCCGTATCCCCAGCTTCAAATAGATATACCAGTGGATCAATCGCCACGACACAAATCAGAGCCCCCACCGAACCGGCGCTTTCGCCCGTCAACACGCGCACCGCATCGCTCACCAGGAACGGTACAGCGTCGGAACGCTGATCTCCATAAAACGCGTCATAGGCAATCTCTAGAGCGGTCGGTGCCATTCGGGCCTCCGCGCCATTCATCCGAGACTACCGCACACCCGCCTCAACCCAAGCGGCTGCGCAGACTCTCCGCCATCGCCATCGCCGCCGTCGGTCCAGGAGCCCCCAACACCTGCTGGACCCGACTGCTGGCCTGGGCTTCGAGCTCGTCGCGAAGGTCTGAGTGAGCGTCGGCCATGGCGGTGAGCACCGTCTGGCGATCGGCGATGCACAGCCTCGACATCATCCACCGGTGCAGGTCCCAAGACAGCTCTGCGTGGCGAGCTTCATCCTTGGCGATCTCAGAAAAGAGGAGTCTCAAGGCCGGACTTTCAGCCGATTGGGCGCGATGTAGCGCGTCGACCACGCCATAGGTTTCCCGTACACAGCCTTCGACGGCGTTTTCGATGGCGAGGGCCAATAGAGAGCGGCTGGAGTCGTGAGGACCGGCGCAGACGGGTTGCGGCTCCACGCCTCTGGCGCGGGCTTGAGCGGCCATCTGTTCCGCATGGCGAACCTCATCTTCGGCAGCCTCACGGGCGCGCTCCGCAAAGGCAGCCGGCGCGCCGATGCGCTCTAAATCTAGCGCGAGGCGCTCGAAGGCCACCACCGCCGCCGCCTCCAAGTGAGCGAGCACGCCGAGCTGCTCGGCGACGGGATCGTCTAGGCACTCGGCGTTCGATAGGAGACCGTCCGGTCGACGGCCAGCGCATCCGCCGCCAACTGTGCGCTCCAGCATCTTGAGTTGGGTGAGCGTGCCGTCGGCCGCCACGCTCAGCAAGCGGCGCTCATCGGTGAATGGGCAGTCGCTCGTCTGAAAGGTGGCCTCGATCTGATAGCCGGCCTTCGCAGTGGCTTGTAGCGTCGTGCAGTTGGGCTCATGATCGTGGGTGCGAACCAGGTGCAGGACCTCGGCGACCGTGTCGATGGTGCCAAAGAACGCGGCTGCTTCCTGCGGCGAGTCCACGAGGCCGACCGTGTCGCCTCGGGTGTAGACCAAGCCCGTGTCCGAGCAGCCCATGCCGCAGTAGCCATAGCCGGTCGAACCGGGCACAGAAGCGGCCAAAGTCGAGATACAAGTATCTTTATTCGAAGCACCAGAGCAGGCCGTGCCGAGGGTCGCCCCGTCTTCGGTCCTCGGATCTCGCATGTCGCTCGACGTGCGGATCGCCAGGAAGTCGACCGGCTCGGCGGGCGTGAAGCCTTGGAGGATCGGCGCTGCACACTGCGCCTTTAGATCCCCCGAAATCGGCGAGGCCTCGTCCACAGCGGGGATGGACGGAGTGGCTGGGGTGTCGGGGGTCACCGGAACCTCGGGCGCGGAGCCCGTCTGACTCCGGCACGCCGCCGACGTGCCGGCCGCGAGGGCGGCAGTGAGAGCGAGCTGTAGTCGAATGTCGCGCAGACGCATGGGAGGCCCCTTTTGCTGAGACTACCAGCCCCACGCCAGGACAGCGTCATCCGCGGGACGCAAAAAGCCGATCGAGAACCTACCCTGACACCGCACAGGGCATACCCATCGCGCGTATGCACTGCTGACCCACACGAGACCCGCCATGCCCCAGCCTCCCGATGTCGACGCCCTGCACCTGGTCGCCGTGGCCGCCGGACGCGACACCTACACCGACCCCAAGACTGGCTACGACGTGTTCACCGCGCTGTCCCACGAGCGCCGCGGCAGCTGCTGCGGCTGCGGCTGTCGGCATTGCCCCTTCGGCTTGGAGGCCGTGAGCACGGGCCGCGCCGCTGCCCGCGACCCATACCTGATCGGTCCATCCCCCACCCAAGCGGTGGACGTTCTGTTCTGGAGCGGCGGCAAAGACAGCTACCTGGCGCTGCGGGCCATGCAGGCCGAAGCGCTGCGACCCGTTGTGCTCTTCACCACCTTCGACGCTCGAAGCCGCATTGTGGCCCACCAGCAGGTGCCCATCGAGGCGATCGTCGAACAAGCCGAGCAGCTGGATTTGGCGCTCGTGCTCGTGCCGCTGGGCGGCGGCAGCGACTACGGGGAACGGGTTCGACTCGGGCTGGGACTGCTCCGACGCAGGGTGCCCATCGTGCGCATCGCTTCCGGCGACCTTCACCTGCACAGCATTCGAGCCTGGCGAGAGACCCACCTGGGGCCCTTGGCGGACCAGGTCGGCGCCGAGCTCGCCTTTCCCTTGTGGAACGTTCCCTATGCGCAGCTCGAAGCCGACCTCTCGGCCTCCGGAGCCACCTGCAGAATCACCGCCTTCGACGCCGACAAACTCGAACTCGAACTCGGCGAGATCTTCAATGAGCGGATGCGAGCAGAGCTGCCCGCGGGCGTGGATGCCTTTGGCGAGCAAGGCGAGTTTCACACCCTTGTGCAACTCGCTAGCCCCCATCCCTCATGACGCACTCCACTGCACCTTGGGATCTCGGGCTGCGCCGGGAGTGGATCGCCCGCGCTCACATCAGCGCCCGTGCTGCGATTTAACGGAGTTTGTCCCGATCCATCTGGCGAGGGCTTCTTCATCCAGCTCACCGGCCGCCAGCGCCACGATGGTCCGAACTTCATCCAGTTCGTCCGGATCGAACCGCAATCCGTTGAGGGATAAAAACACCGCTATCGACACAACCGAAATGCGCTTATTTCCATCCAGGAACGCGTGATTTCGGGCCAAGCCAAAACCATAGGCGGCGGCGAGCCGGGGCAAGCCCACCTCACGTTGGGATGCCAACAGACTCTGTGGACGAGCGAGGGCACTCTCCAACAAGCCTTCATCTCGTACGCCCCCACGCCCGCCAAACTCGGTGAGCAACTCACTATGCAGTGCGCGCACGACCCCCTTCGTCAACCAACGGGGCTGCATTACTTGGCGAGTTCGCGCAGCGCATTGCGGTGACGGCCCATGTAGTCGCGCCCTGCCTCCAAGGCTTCGGCGAACTCGGGATCATAGGGCGTCAGGCGTATGCCCTCGGGCGTGCGCACCACGAATAGGCGGTCTCCCTCAGCGACTCCGAGCTCCGCCAAGGCCTGTTTGCCGAGGATGACTCCAAGGGAGTTTCCGATCTTGCGCACGGTGAGGCTGCTCTTCATGTATCCGTTATAACATCTGGTGAACCTCGGAACCACGAACGGCACAGCCTTGGTCTTTGAGTGCGGAGAACGCCGGGATCCGTGAGCCGTGGAGGCCGTGAGCCGCGGAGGCCGTGAGCTTCGCTGACCGGTTGTCGGTCTCCCTAAAGGTGTTTGGCCAGTTCGGAGAGCTGCAACACGGCTCACGGCTCCATCGGCTCACGGCTCGATCGACTCACGGACGGAACGCACAGCGTGTGGAGGAACCGCGTTCGCACGGCCGAGCACAAGTCTTCGCCGTTTTTCCTTGACACTCCGTCAGCCCAACAATAACCTGACAGTACGTCAGCAAAGGAGACCTCATGCGCCACCTCGCGTTCGCTCTGCCCGTCCTCACCGCCTGTGCGGGCACCATCGCCATCCCCGACGGTCCTGGTGCCGACGGGGGCGACGTCGCTGGCCAGCCGGATCTGGAGTCCAAGGTGTGGCTCGATCAGTGTGAAGACGCAAAGGGGTGCTTTCGCCTGACTACGCCCGAGGGAAGCTGCTCAGGCGAGCTCGTCGGCGATGTGGACGGGACGTACCCCGAGGTCGACATCAACGTGAAGGGCTTCTGCGACATCGCCAATGTCGAACACGAGCTCACCTTCGGCCGCGACGTGCCCCTGCAGACCATCCGAGGGAATGGCGATCTCTACGTGCGAGGCGAGGAGTTCGGGTTCGCTTGGGAGTCCGGCATGGCGCCGGCGCGTCATGGCGAGTTCGACATGGTTGTGGAAGGCTCGGACTGGAGCGACGGCGAGACCCACGACACGCGGATCGACGTGCGCATGGCCTGGTAGGTCGGGCTGCCGACGGCTCGATGGGCTCCGTACAACGACGCCGGCAATGGTACACAGCCGTGGGAGGTGCCCATGCGCTTAGTTGCGATCATGCTGGCTTTGGCCGGGTGCTACGGTGAGAGCAGAACCGACGTTACGAGCCTTAAATGCGACGGTGATGACATCGTCATCAAAGACCGCCATTACTACGTCGGCATCATCCCTGAGCCCCGAACCGCGCGGGAACTCTGGGTGGGCACAGCGCAAATCACCACGATGAAAGAGCCCTATCCAGCCTGGCATCCCTCGATTCCGCCCCACGTCACCGAAGGCCCCCACGAGTCCATGTGGCACGCGGTCTTGCCCAAGACAGGCGTGTCGGACCCGACCGCGACAGGCGCGTGTTTGCTCTCCCACCGAGAGGCCATCGTTAGTGAGATGGGGACCGGCAAGACGTCAGCGGCCCAGGTCGGCATGATGGTGTGGACCGATCCGGAGCCGACGAAGCTTTCGTTCGGGACCGATACCCATAAGTTGAAGGTCTCGAATCGCGGAGACCACGGCGGGATGAGCATGGCGCTCGACACCGGCGCCTCCAGGTCTATGTCCAGAGTGGGCCGAGTGGGCAAGGACGCAGAAGGAATGCAGCGTATCGTCTTCGACACGCTGTTCTTGGGCGATGAAAAACCGCACCTGTGGACGGATGACGCGGGACAGACGATCGAGCAGGTATTTGGGGTGAAGGCGGAGTATGTAGACCGAGATGCGGCAGGTGGGGTGTTTTAAGGGGGGAAGCCACGCGTTCGGCGGAGGCCCCGTCTACGCCTACACGCCGATCTTGGACGGAGCGGGCCCCTACGGCTCCAGCCCCAGCGTCTTGCGAAGCGCGCCACTATTAGGACCGTTGAAGTTCCAATACGCCTGACGCTCGACCCCGACGAGCTCGCCACGTTCCCCATCGCTCCAGCTCCAGGCGACCAAGCGATGAGGCGCTGCCACCTCCACATCCCAGGAACCGGTCAGGCCGTCCACCTCTAGGGTGGTGCGTCGCACTTCGAAGTCCCCAGCGGGCACGGTGATCGTCTTGGTGGACGCCTCGCGGCTCAGGCGGCCGGGACGCCAGGTCGGTTCCACATGGCGAAACCGGCTGTGTTGGGCCCGAGGCCAGACCGGCACGTCGCGGGCCTGGCCCGGAGCCACCAGCGGGCCCGCCAAGTCCCGGGACAAGATCGGCATCGCATCGACATACACGGCGCCAGCCGGCACGTCGGACACCCCCTCTCCTTCGCCCTCGGACTCGAAGTAGCTGTGCCAGGTGTGGGTCATCGAGCCGTCGCGCACCTTGACCTGATCGTAGACATGACCACACCATTCCTGGCTGCTAAAGCTCATTTTTGAAACTGAGCCGCGGCCCTGACTCCCGTCCAGCGGCACGAAGGTGCTGGTCATCACATTGTAGTCGTACACGCCGGTTTTGAAGTCGAGCGCCGTGTTGAGCTTGAGAACCGGCAGGTCGGCCCGTCCAGGATCGTCCGCCTTGATGAGGCTCTTGGAATTCAGCGTCTCTGTAACGAAGACGAGCACCGCTTGACCCTCGTGCAGCTCGCCGTACCGAGGCTGCACAACCGCGTACCCAGCCAGCTCGCCTTTACCATCGCCCCAGTGCTCCCAGAATCCAGAGCCAGCCTGGCTCGCCGAAACCACAGGCGCTGCGGAGGCCGAGCAAGCCAGCAGAGGCAGAAGGAAGAATGCACGCATGAGGCCCCCTTGGAGCAGCACATCGGATGCCAGGCCCGGCCGCAGGTCGCACCGGACGTGGCCACGTGACCGATTGTGGCGAAGCCAACACCGTAGAGCCACCACAAACAGCGGTAGCCACCCCCATTGGGTACGTCTACTATGGGCCACGGCGCGGGGAGAAATCATGTTCAAACGCATTGTTGTATTCGGTCAGACCACACTGGCCCCCACCGCCATCTTGGCGCTAACCGCGTGCGCCGCGGGCCCCTCGCCCCAGGTCGAGCTCGTGAGCATCCGCTTCGGCGGGCCCGATAAGCTGGCCGTTCAGCTCGATGGCTACGGGATCGTCACCGGAGACGACTGGGCCGCCGACGAGCGCTTTATGACGAGCAATCCTCACCTCGCGCCGTCCACGCCGGACGACTACCGGGAGCGCGGCGCGCCCCTCGCGTTCAACAACGGCGCCGAACCTCGTCTGACCGCGGTGGTGAGCGTGGACCAAGAGCTGGACGAGAACCTGGTGCTCACCGCCACCGGACGGCTCCCAGACGGCACCGAGCTGGTGTGGCGTGGCGCCGTCGTCCCCGGCCCCGGCGAGCAGGAGATCGACTTCACCTCGGACGCGCTGCCCGACGGGCCCTACTGCGGCGAGCTGGTGATCGACTGGACCATCGCCGACCCAAAGGGTACGGAAGAGCTCCTCTTTAGCGAGCAGCCCCAACACGATCTCTACATCTCCCGCGCCGAGCCTAGCCCCCACGCCACCCTGAACCACACCGCCCTGCAGATGTCGTGTGCGGCGGTTGGCACCACCACCGAAGAAGAGGCCCTCGACGCCATCTGGGCGGCGTTCGCCACCAATGACGTGCGACGTGCCCGAGATGATGCCCGGCTCTTCTACTACGAGGCTCGCGATGCCAGCGCTTGGGTACAAGGCCTGCTCCTATCCCAACACGGAGAGTGTCACTCCTGGGTCCAGCTCATGGGCCACACCTTGGCCTTTCACGGTATCGCGGCCCGACAGGTGACCATCGCCCCCAAGCGCCCGAGCGTCGTCATGCAGGTGGGCTCATGGACGCACCTCAGGGGGACCCACTTTGTCGGCACCGGTCCCGATGGCCTCTGCGACACCGCCGCGGTTGGCGATGATGAGCAGCCGATCGCCGTCGGTCATGGCCGCCCACACACGGTGGCCGTCGATCGACCAGCGCCCGCCTACCCGAGCTTCGGCGGAGACGACGGCGAGTGGAGCTGGGGTTGGGCCGTCTCTGGACCCAATGGCGTGGCGGACACCCCCGCCGAAGACCTGGCTCCAAACTGGGCACCGGTGGTGCCGATGGGCCGTGGGCTGTCCAATGGGCGCGCCTACTACGTCGCCACTGACCCCGCCTCGATCACCCTCGAAGGCGACGACATCATCTACGACTCCTTCTTGCTCACCGGGGCCGACGGGCTGCTCCAGACCCCGCCCCAAGACGGGCTCACCGACGACTACTACACCGAGCCCATCGAGGTGGGCAACGGCTACTCCGCGACCTACGACAACATGCTGATGGCCATCCCTATCGCCAAGATTGATGAGGCCAGCACAGCCAGCGGTGACGACGACGTGCACTTCTTCGGCATCACAACCGGCGAGGATGGCATCTCTGAGTCTTCGGCGTCTGGGGCGGATATCCAGTTGATTCCCGAAGGCCAGGGTGAGCCCAACGTCGCGTGCATCGGGCCCGGTTCGGATGGGGTGCTCAACACGACCCCCGCCGGCGACGACACCGTGCTGGACCACAGCAAATACTTCGGGGATCGGGAGCCGGAAGGCGCGCTGATCTTCCTCACGGCCTGGCCGGACGCCCCGCTCGAAGCCCAAGGAGGCGAGCACTCCCCGCGCATCTTCGGCTCCCACATCCTGCTTCAAGCCGGCGGCAAGATCTACGATCCTGGCTACGGCGCGGGCCCGTTTGCAAACACCGATGTCTGGACCCAAGAGCGGCTATCAAGCACGAGCGTCAACACGGGGATCGAGCTGAATGGCCGATTCGTCGGCGAGACCTTCCCGCCCCGAGTGGGCATCGGCTTTGGTCCGATTCAGCCCTAAACGAGGATACGTCGACTTTATGGCCAAAAAGCCCGTAGATCTGCACCCACCTCCCCGTCCTGCCCCAGCTCGGAGCGACTCCCGCGCCATCGTAGAGGCGATCCTCGAAGCGGCCCGACAGCTTCCCGTCGACGCGTCGGTCAACGCCATCGCCGACCGGGCGGGCGTTGGGATCGCTTCGCTCTACCGGTACTTTCCAGGCAAGGAAGCCATCTACGCCGAGCTGGCACGAGTGGGGCACGTCCGAATCCGCGAGGCGATCGCCGCACGTCTGGGCGTGGTCAATACCCTAGAGAGCGCGATCCGCGAGTGCGTGCGGCTCGGAACTGAGCTGCCGTTCGAAGAGCGGCATGTGGTGGACCACGTCCACGCAAACATCCCATTTGCCTGGCACAAAGAAGAAGCCGTCCAGATCTGGAATCAGATCATCGACATGGTGTCCATTCAGCTGGAGCACTTCATTGTGGGCACGCCGACCCAGATCCGCACCCGGGCTCGGATGATGGCGGTGTTGCTTCGTGGAGCGGCACGAACCAACAACCTGGTGCCGCGGACCGGTACATCGACCGAGGACGAAGCGGCCCTACTGGAGGCGGCCCTGCTGGCGTGTGCGACCGCGGGGCTGACGCGACGAAGGCAAGCGGAGCCGCCAGGGCCAGTCTGACAGATAAGTCTGTATTAAGGTCAGATATTGCAGGGCACGCACCGGAGTCGATCCGGGGGCAATCGCGAGTGAAATTGGAGCATCGGTGCCGCGATGGCGGCCGCCGTGCTCCCGAGTCTGTGCCCTCTGGCAACAGACGCGCCTTCCTCCCTCGCCCACGAGAGTCAAAATGCGAACCTTGTTTTTCACACTCCCCCTGGCCTGCCTGATGGGATGTTCACTGTTCGAAGGTCCCCCCGCTACGGAGCTCGAAGGCGTCTACACCATCGATAGCTGGACTCCCTTGGAGCCCGAGTGCGACCGGGGCCCGATCAACAACATCCTCTTCAGCCACTTCGGCGTCGTCTCCGCCAACAACCTGCTGCAGGGGCCTCACCTCTTCGCCTACCCGTGCGCGGATGTGGAGGGATGCGCCGCGGGCCAAGACTTCAGCTCGGTGCCGGGCCTCGTGCAGTTCAGCTCGACCACTCCCGATGGAGACGATGACTCCGGCTGGACCGGGTCCACCGACGTGGAGCTCATCGATCAGGAGAACCCAGGTCAGTGTCTGGTCAGTCGGATCAGCTGGTTGCTCGAGCCCGACGGGCCCGATGGGGTGATCCGAACCACCACGTTCGTGCGGGGCGTCGTGACCGACGCGGCAGACTGCGAACTGGTCAGTATCGATGACGTGCCGGTGGCTGACCGCTGCACCGAGACCGCCGTCTTGACCGCGACCTTTGATCAAGTGATGCCGCCGGTCCCCGAGGACTAGCCCCCATCCCTCATGACCGCTCCGCACGAACCGCAGGGAGGTCGGATCCAGTGGAGTGCGTCGTGAGGGATGGGGGCTAGAGGCACCCGGTCACGACTAGATCTTTAGTCGAGACAACACCGCCCGCACCGTCGAGCTCCGGCCGTCCGCATCCAGCGCAGCCTCCAGCGCCCGGCTCTGAACCGTACGTTCGAACGCGTCGGCTCGGTCCTCGGCCCCCAAGTCGTGCCACGCAGGCGACCACCGGATGCGGCCCTGTGGGTCGCGGTCGCGATGGGCGCTGCACACCTGCTCCACAAGAAGATCGTCGGTCATGGGCCCTCCAAGGCGACGCCGTTCTTGCGTAGGCACTCGGCGAGCAACGTCTTGGCGCGGCCTACGTTCTTGAGAAAGGTGTTCAGGCGCATCTGCAGCGCCTCGGCCAGATCGCGATCGTGGCGTCCCCCGTCCAGACGCCCTTGCAAGGCGGCTGCGGGTTTGCCGGGCAGCTTGTCGAAGCAGCGCTGAATCAGCTCGCGAAGCAGCGGATCGGGCGGAGACGCCACCGTGGAATCCTCGGCGTGTGCCGCCCGTTCTAGGCCATCGAGCTCCATGGGTCGAAGGCGGGCTCGGCGGGCGTGATCCAGCGCCAAGTTTCGGGCCACCCGGCTGGCGAAGCGCACCAGCGCATTGGGGCGGCCGTCGGGCTGGAACTTCGGGGCGATCTGCCAGACCCGAAGCAGCGCTTCTTGTAGCACCGCCTCGGTGTCGACCACATGGGCAAACGACCGAAGCGGACGTCGCACCGCGGGCTCGGCGCCAGCGAGCCAGGACCCGAAGGCCTCGGCATCGCCGGCGGCGATGGCTGCGAGGTGAACGTCCAAGTCCATTAGCGAGCGTCCAGGTGCAAGGTCAGCGTGCCGTTGGGACCGGTCACGACGAGCGTCGAAGGTAGCGCAGACCCCTCCGCGAGGCTGAGCGCGAGGCGGATCGTCGCTCCGGCCGAGACCTGGCCAGCGCGGGTCGTCGGGGCTGTCATGGACAGGGACGTCGACCGGCCATCGGAGCCGTGGGCGACCACCGTCTGGGCCTGCCACGGGGTGTCGACCTCGACGGTGAACTCGACGATAAGAACCCCGTCGGCAAATCGAACCACTCGGGCGAGAATACCGGCCGTTCGCTGGACGGGCGGCGGAGCGGCGGGCATGAGCGCGTCCTCGTCCGCCATCATCCCCTCGTCATCGGCCATGGACTCGCTCGGCGCCGCCTCCTGGGAACGGGCCCCAAAGAGAAGGTCTTGGCCCTTGCGAAGGACCTCAGCCAACGGGGATGGACCCGGCTTCTTTTTCATGCTGCGTCGGCGCTTGGCGCCGGCGGGCTTGGGCGCCGGTGCCACGCTTCGAAAGGGCAGGCTCATGGGACGACGCAACCCCACCCCCCCGGCGGACATCC
>JBGCER010000365.1:0-7166 GCA_045106515.1 Myxococcota bacterium | reverse complement strand
GACGCCCCTTCGGGCTTCGAGGGCGACGCCTATGAGCGGGTGGTGGTCACCGCGTCTCGGTATGGTCAGGCGCCTCTGGACTCGCCCTCGACGCTCTCGGTGCTCACGGCCGACGATGTGCGCATGAGCGGAGCGACCGATGTGACGGACCTGCTGCGGCGGGTGGTTGGCGTCGATGTGATGAGCATGGCCTCGGGCCAGCCAGAGATTTCCATTCGCGGCTTTAATCGTGAGCTCAACAATAAGGTGCTGGTGCTGATCGATGGCCGAAGCGTCTATTGGGACTTCATCGGAACCACCCAGTGGGACTCGTTCCCTGTGGTGCTCGAAGAGATCGAGCGGATCGAGGTCATTCGAGGACCGGGCTCGGCGGTCTATGGCGCGAATGCGGTGACCGGCGTTGTGAACATCATCACCAAAACTCCAGGAGAGACGCCAGAAACCTTGGGCACGCTCTCCGTGGGGTCCCCCGGCTTCGTCCGGGGTGCGGCCATGACCTCTGGGCGATCCGGGGACACGGCCTATCGACTCTCGGCGGGCTATCGTCAGCATGGCCGATGGGCTAAACTTGAAGAAGCCACTGGAGAAGGTTCTTTTACCCCGTTCTTCGAGGACCAAGATCGGGGGTCGCAGTCGGTTCGCGCCCACGGTCGACTCGACCGTCGATTGGGCAAAGAGAGCTTCCTATCCCTGTCCGGTGGCTACGTAGATGGGCGGGCTGAAATCTACAATATCGGCGCCCTGGGCAATTTTGCCCGGGACACCACCAACACCTTCGTCAGGGCGGACGGCACCTTTGGGCCAGTGCACGCTCGGGTGTTCTGGAACCGGGTCAGCGGTCGCACGGGTCCGTGGTTGGCGAGTCCTGCCGATGCGCGCATCCTCAACGCCGAGTTTGTGGCTCAGACTATCGACGCCGAGGTGGAAGGCTTCGGCACCTTTGAGACCGGGCCGGTCCAGCATCGCGTCAATGGCGGCGTGGGCTACCGGCGAAAAGGCATCGACAACTTCCAATACCTAGACAGCGACAACATCGATGAGGATCACCTCAACGCCTTCATCAATGAAGAGGCGGTGTTTGGCGCGCTCAGAGTTGTGGGCAGCCTACGAGCCGACCGGCATCCGCTGATCAGCCTGGACAAGACGCTCTCGCCTCGGCTGGCTGCCATTGTGCGGGTCGATGAGAAGCGCGCCGTGCGGGTCTCTGGAGGCACGGCCTTCCGTGTTCCCACCCTGGTTGAGTCCTACATGGACACGGTGATCCCCACCGATGTGGACGGCATTGTGATTCGGGATGTGGGCTCGCGGAGTCTCGTGCCGGAGCGAATTATTACGGTAGAAGCTGGATACCATGATGAGTCGACGCTGTACCATCAAGCGGATGTGGCGGTGTACTACAACCGCGTGAGCCAGTTGATCGGCCTGTCGCCCGTGTCCCCGGTGGTCGAGGGGCTGGACCCGTCTGGGGCCTTTGTCGCGGGCCAGACCGGTTGGGTGAATCTGCCCGAGCGCTACCACGGCTTTGGAATCGAAGCCGATGGCAAGCTCTACCCCACCGATGGACTCGACGTGTTCGCCAACATCGCTGTGCAAGCCTTACTTCGGCAGGCGCCTGGAGAAGACCTGGTGCAGGACAAGACGCCATCGCTGGTCAAGGCCAACGTCGGCGTGCAGTATCGCAGTCCATACCGGGTGGACGTGTCGGCCGCGGCGCATGTGGTGAGCTCCCAGACGTGGTCGTTGCGCCAGTTCGATGAAGCGGGCCAGATCCGCAACGTCGATGGGCCCATCCCGCTCCGTGCCTTGGTCACGGCTCGTGTTGCGGTGCGGCCCTTTGCCGATGAGGAGCTTGAGCTGTCGGTGGTGGGATGGAACCTGGCGGCGTTCCTGGTCGAGGCAGCGAGAGAGCACCCAGAAGGACAGCTTCTTCAACCCCGGGCCTTTGGCTCGGTGTCGTACCGGTTCTGAGGTTTTGATGCGCACTCTCCTCTTCACACTTGTGCTCGGTGCCTGCGCCTATGACGCGCCCGTCGACCCCAACGCCGAAGGGGCGTCCGCGAGGGTGACCGGCACCATCGTCGTCACGGGCCTGGATCAGGCAGCGGACACGATGGTCCTGATCTACCGGGCGGACAATCCGCCGCCACCAGTGTGAACGGGCCGGCCCGAGACCTTTGGCGTAGTGCCAGCGAACGAGTTCCGCGTGCCTGGCGGTGGCCTGCTCGAAGCCCCGTTTGACCTGGACTTGCAGGGTGTGGACGATGGCGATGTGCTCGTGACAGCCTTGGTCGACGTGGATGGAGACTTCTACCCCTTGCCGCCCTTTTCGACGGTCACCGGCGGCGCCACCTGCGGGGATTTCTCTGGCGCTCACATCAAGGACCTGATTTCGCAGGAATTAGCCCCTGTTTCCGTCGCCCGTGACACCACGGTCTCCGGCGTCACTATCGTGGTGGCCAGGGAGTCGGTGCGAGAGCGCCCGGCCTTTGTATTTCAAGGGGGAAGCCCCATTGTGGACAAGCCCCAGGTGCAGGAGGACGGGCGGGCCGTGTTCAGCCTCGCCTCCACAGAGATTCAGGTCGGGCGACCTGAGGGCGCCGGGGTGTCTCCATTTGTAGAGTTAGAAGGCCCCTATGATGGCACGGATAGCTGCGATACCTCGTTCTGGGTCACGGTGTTCGACCGGAATGGCGATGGCCAGCCAGATCCCCACCCCGTGTACGGCGACGCAGCGATGGACGCATGGCCACGGGTGTTCTTGCAGTACCTTGGAACGCTCGACGACGACGGCTTCCTCGTGCCATCCACAGTGGGCGAATGGGCGATGGAAGCTCCGCTATTCCCCAATGATGTCTGGTTCGGCACGGTTCCGCTGAACACGCCCACACCGCTGACCCAGGTGGACTACCTCTGGCTGCCGTTCGCCCAAGGCGCGGTGGACGGCGTCGCGGTGGAGCCGGTGCAGCCGGATTTGGACGACGCCGAGTCGGTGCGACAGGCGCTGGATCGGATCCCGAGTGGGGTGTGGTCGGTGACGGTGATGAATGTGGATGGGCAGACCTGGACGCTCCCCAATGAGCTGGCGCGCCTCCCCAGCCTGCCCGGCACCTCCTCCTATGAGCCGATGAGTCAGCGCGGTGCCTTGATCGTAGAGTAGCTACTCGGCGATCCTGTGGGTCTTGGCCAGGTGTGTTCGCCATCCATTGTGGATCGGAACCCAGTGGTCCGGCACCGCAGGCACGCCTTCGGGGAGTCCGCTTCGGACACCCTCGACGCGCAGATCGATGGGCACGCCAGCGCCGTGGCTGAGGCGAACGTCCAGGCCGCCCGTCGCCGCGCCCAGCCACGTGAACGGTCGGCTCGGATCTGCTGGCTGACCCTCCACCATGGCTGCGGTCACCCCGGCGGACCATTGGAGTCGGATCTCATCCACGTTGGCTTCGGTGTAGACCGTGACGTGGGTGCCTTTGTCCGTGCGAACCGTCTTTATGCTGGATGTGCCTTGGCCGGTCGATGGGCCTCGGCCGCTCGCCGTGACGCTGGGCGTCTCGCTCCAGCTTGCAGGGAGCGACGCGGGTCGCGGCCACGCCCGGCTGCGAGCGGTCCACGTGAGCTGTCGACCATCATCGTAGGCCAAGACCTCCATGGCTTGGGGGGCGCGCGCGGTCGCGACGGGCAGGGCGAGGCATACCCCAAGGGCGATCCCAGCGACGGCGGTCGCTGCGGCGGCTCCTCGCCAGCCAGGGCCCTGCTTCCACCGTGTACCACTAGAAAACCAAGGTAGAATAGGCATCATTGCGAGTGTGAGCGGAGCGGCGACGGCGATGGCGCTCAGTCCGAGGGCCGTCTCGAGGGCGACGGCCAACACCAGAACGACCGTGGCAGGGGCCGTGGCGATGACATCGAGGGCAAATTGTGTGCGGGCATCGGCTCTTAGGGCTCGGCCGGCCACAGGCAGGATCAGACCTATCGAGGGCAGCAGCGTCAGGTAGGAGGCGCCTGGCAAGGCGACGGCGACGGTGATGGCCGCCGCCCCCTGGAGCAGCACCAGCGCGCTCCAGACGGCTCGTGGGCCAAGGAAGGGAGCGCCCATGCCGGCAATGGCCGCCGTGGCGACGCAGATCGACCAGATTCCAACCCTGAACGGCAGCTCCACCGTATGCCACGTGGCGCCCATGGAGGTCAGGGCCGCGTCGGCGCCGTAGGCGATCGAGAGGGTGACGACCATCCACAGCACGATGCCGCCCACAGCGCCTAGGAGCTTCCACGGGGAGAGCCATCGCCGCAGGAAAAGACCCACGACGCCGCCGAGCCCGAGCAGGGTCGAGAGGACCGCGAGGGGGATGGCCCACACCGCTGGCCAGCGCAGGATCGTCAGGCCCAAGAGATCAAACATCACATCATCGCCGGGCGGTTCGTCTGGGAACGCCGCAGCAGTCAGGCCTTTCACGAGGCTCAGCCCCTGGTCTCCATGGTGCTGCAGCGATCTTCGATCGAGGTTCTCCAGGTTGTCGAGCGGGGTGTGGTACCGACCACCACCTCCTAAATAGGCCAGGTTCGCAGCCGGCCACTCTTGCTCCTCGTAGATGGTGACATCGGTCCGATTGGGGAGCTGGCGATAGACCTCGACGTAGGTGGACGACACGGTCGGAGAGGTGGCGACCGGCGCATACGCCTCTGCGATGGTCCTTGTAGAACCCGAAATTTCAAACAGGTAGGACTGCCCGGTCGTGCCGCGCGCTTCGATGTTGACGACCGCCGCGATCCTCTGGGCCCACGGGCTCTGTGTGGCGAAGGCTTGGGCGCCGAGCAAGCCGAGCTCTTCGCCTTCGTTGAGCAGCACCAGCACGCCACGTTGGGTAGGAGCATCTGCGCGAAGAGCGCGAACAATCTCCAAAACTGCGGCCACACCCGAGCCATCGTCACTCGCACCCAGACCGGAACGGACCGAATCATAATGTGCGGACAACAACACCAGATCGGCCTCGGGGTCGGCGCCGGGCACGTGGGCGATGATGTTGCGAACTCGCACGCAGCGATTGCTGGCACACAAGGTTCGGGGCGTCACTTCGGGATGCAGTCCGAGTCCCCGGAGCTGCCGCACGATGCGGCCTTCGACGATCCGGGCTTGGGGGGTGCCGACGGCGTGAGGACCCACATCACCGATGAGTCCCTGTAGGACTGCAAAGGCGCGCTCTGCCGAGAAGGCTGTAGCGTCGGCGGTGGCGGTGACGACTCGCGGCGGCTCTAGCCACCACACGGCCATGACCGTCCACAGCGCGAGCCACAGCAGGGCCCACCATCCTGACGGCGTTCGGTCTCGATCGCTCACTGGCCTCCTTGGAGTAGGAGGAACTTTACGCGGTGGCGGTCTCCGGATGCGCGGCCGAACCACGGCTCCACGCTCACCTGGAGCCCTTCGACGTCGAAGGACGGCGGGACTTTGGCCCACCATGACTGGTTCGTCGGCATGCGTTCGAGCAAGGCCCCGAGCAATGGCAAGTCGTCGAGGGTGGTGCGCCGGTGATCCCAGCCGGCCCACGGCGGATCGATGAAGACCAATGAGGCCGTATGGGCTTGGATGGCTTGCAGGGCGTCGCCCTGCTTGAAGGTGATCTTGGAGGCGACCTTGTAGAGGTTGGCGTTAAACCTCGCGTCTGCGAGGCGCTCGGGACTCAGCTCTACCGCGGTTACCGCGCATCCCGCCCTGGCAAAGCCAATGGCGTTGCCTCCCGCGCCGCACGTCAGATCGAGGACTGAGCGGCCGCGAGCCCGGTGGCCAAGGTCTAGAGCCAAGGACTCCGGAGTCAGGCTTCTTCGACCCTCTTCGTCTAGTCGGGCCATCGGATGTTCGAAACCGGGCGTGGTGTTCCGACGGGCCCGCGCCTCCCGAAGGCGGCCTGCCCGAACCAGTGGACGCTTGAGCGCAGGTCGAACCTGGACCGCGAGGTCGAGTCCGGCGAAGGCGAGGCCACGAAGCCGTGCCTGTACGTCCGCGGCCTGCTCGCGCGTCAGCGAAGCGGTGACGCTGCCGTCTGGCTGGCGGAGCCACTCAGCGGAACCGAGGAGGTCGCGCTCGGGCATCCATGGTGGGAGCGGGCCAACCCGCACGAAGGGCATGACGGACTCTAGCTTGGTTCGGCGTCTTTGAAACAGGCGGTCACGGGTACATGGTCGCTCGGACGGTCCCATCCACGCACGTCGCGATCCGTGCGCACGTCGGTCAAGCGGTTGGCGAGCGAGTGGGTGACCCACAGATGGTCGATGCGGAACCCCTGGTTTCGGCGAAAGCCGCCGCCGCGGAAGTCCCACCAGGAGAAGTGGTTGCCTTTGGGGTGAACCTGGCGGAGGCTGTCGACTAGGCCCCACGACGTGACCTTGTTGAGGGCTTTGTGTTCAAGGGGATGGAACAGGATGCTGTTCTCTGCGGCCCACGGGTCCCACACGTCGTCTTCGTGGGGGGCGATGTTGAAGTCCCCACACACCAGCACCTGGCGGTCCGGAGCGGTGTCCGCGGCGAGCTCGGCGCGAAGGCGTTTGAGCCATGCCAGCTTATAACTGAACTTTGGGCTTCCGACCGAGTTGCCATTGGGAATGTAGCACCCAAAGACCCGCACCCCGTCGACGGTGGCGCGAATCAGGCGGGCCTGCTCGTCGGGTTCCCCCACCGCGAAGCCAAGCTGCACCTCCTCAAGCGGCCTCTTTGAGAGGATCGCCACCCCGTTGTACGTCTTCTGTCCGTGAACGGCACGATGGATCCACCCCATGGAGGCGCACGCGTCATGGGGAAAGAGGTGGTCTTCGACCTTGGTCTCTTGGAGGCAGATCACGTCCACGTCGGGGTTGTCTGTGGTCCACTGCGCTAGATGGTCCAAGCGGACGCGCAGGCTGTTCACGTTCCAAGTGGCGATTGCGAGCGACACAGGCACCTCCGGCGAAGGGGTAGCCAGCAGGTGACAGGTGCGCGAGCGATCCTGGCCGTCGAGGTGCGTGCGAGGTAGGAGCCGGCGTTGCCCGAGGTCCTTGATGCGTTTTGTCTCCCTGTCCTTGTTGTTGTTCGGGTGCACGGCCGACCCTGCGCCCATCGACACAGAATCGGACGACACCGATATCGCTGACACCGGCGATACCGATGACACGGACACCGACGACACCGATGACACCGA
>JBGCER010000364.1:0-16716 GCA_045106515.1 Myxococcota bacterium | reverse complement strand
TTTGCGTGGTCGGGTCGAACACCTTGGCCTGCGGCGCTGGGCGTGGCAGGCCTCTTCGGCGTGCCGGGCCTGGGGGCGTTGTTGGCCGATGCCGGTCCTGGCGTTGTGGGGTGGACTTCGCCCATTGTTTGGGCCGGAGCGGCGCTGGTCGGGGTGATCGGGGTAGGGGTCGGCCGCCCCTGAAGCCCCATGGAGCCTGGGTGACCGTCACCGATAGCACCGTCGCCCAGCCATCCTCGTCGGTGATGGGAGAGCTGGGCAGATTGCTGATCCTGGCTTGGCCGGTCGCTTTGGCTCACTTGGGCTCTATGCTCATGGGCGTGACGGACGTCTACATGGTGGGCCAGCTGGGCGATCAGCCTCTAGCAGCTGTTTCGCTTGGTCATACCTACTCTTTTGCCTTCATGTTTCCCTTGCTTGGCGTAGCGATCGGGCTGGACCCGCTGTTCGCACAGGCGTTCGGCGCCCAACAACCCGAGCGAGCCGGAGCGGCCTTGGCCCGCGGTGCCGCGCTTCTGGTCGCCTTGTGCATCCCCATCATGGGCCTTCAGCTCTTGTCCGGGCCGCTATTGCTCTTAGTGGGCCAAGAACCCGCCATTGTCGAGGCGGCGACGCCATACATCTGGATTCGCGCCTTGTCTGTGATTCCCTTTGCCTTGTTCAGCGTCATTCGCCAGTTTTTGCAGGGTGCGGGCCGGATGTGGCAGGGCACGGTTGCGATCGTGGTCGGGAATATCGCCAATGTGGCGCTCAATGGGTGGCTGCTTTTTGGATGGTTTGGCGGGCCCACCTTGGGCCCCTCGGGCACGGCGTGGGCCACGGTTGGGTCCACCACCTTGATGATGATCGTGCTCATCGGCCTGTGCATTCCCACGCTGCGTCGAGGGGCGCCGCGCCGGACGGATGCGCTGGATTTCAAGGCCTTGCTCCCGCGCATGGGGGTTTGCCTTCCCATCGGTCTGCAGGTGGGGCTCGAAGGGTGGGGGTTTTCGATCTCCACCTTCATGGTCGGAACCTTGGGAGAGACGGCCTTGGCGGCTCATACGGTGGCGCTGACCCTGGCCTCGTTGGCCTTTATGGTCCCGCTGGGCATCTCTTCGGCGGCCGCGACCCGGGTGGGCAACCTCCTGGGCGCGGGCCATGCGTGGGGCCGCGCTGGGTGGCTGTCTGTGGGGATCGGCGCTGCGTCGATGGTGCTCTTTGCCTCAGCCTTTCTTACGCTTCCTGGCTGGCTTTCGAGCTGGTTTTTGCAAGGCGAGGAGGCCCTGGCTCTGGCGACCCTGCTCATGCCTGTGGCCGCTGGCTTCGCCTTGTTCGACGGGACTCAGGTTGTGGCCTTTGGCGTGCTCAGGGGGGCGGGGGACACCACGGTTCCCGCCATCGCCAACATCGTTGGCTACTACTTAGTCGGGCTGCCATTGGGGGCCGTCCTGCTGTTCGGCTTCGACATGGGAGCGGTCGGCGTGTGGATCGGCCTCGCGACAGCGCTGTTCTGCGTGGCCGTGATCCTGCTGTTCCGACTCGGATTTACCCAGCGTCAAGGCGGGTATCTGGTCGGGGCGAGCCGCCCCTGAAGCGCTACTTGGGTACGTAGACGGGCTCGCCGGCCTGAATCCACGTGGTGTAAAGCGGCTCTGCGCGGTCCACCGGGCACTTGACCTTCGTGGTCCAGTCGTTGACCTCCACATCCTGCACTCGGTCGGGGCCGGCGGGTATCATACCTCCCTCCCAGGTTTTATAGCAGTCGCCCTTGGGCGTCACCAAGAGCACTGGGCTCGGCGGGTTGGTCGCACCTTCGGGGTGTGGGCTCTTGACATCGGCGAAGGCGGGGCTGTCCGCGTTGCCCGTGGCGATGCGCTTCAGCGCCTGTCGGTGCTGAACCGTGATGGGCTGAGGGGGCGGAGGATTGCCGTAGATCGGAGGATCGGCAGCATCGAGCTTGGTGCCGATGGGAGACTTCGGAGGCGCAGGGGGGACCTCGACCGGGTCGCCGACCCCAGGTGAGGGCGGATTGCTCGTCTCGACCGCGACGTCAGGCTTTTCAGGGGCCGTGGGCGGCACTGGCGCAACGTTCGTGGTCGGCGGCGAGTCCATATCCGCGCCCTTCTTGCCGCAGGCCGCGACGGTTAAGACTGCGCCGGCGGCGAAGGTCATCAGCAGGGGTCGTCTCACGAGAGCTCCAATGTTGGGGGCAGGCTACCTCAGGGTGGGGCTACCCCTCAGAGCCAGGCCTCAACACATGAAGGGCCTCGGCCCAGACCCGCTTGATCTGTGGTTCGCTCGCCGCTTCGGTCGCTGGGCCCAGACCGCCGGTCGCCAGCGGAAAGACCCATAGCCATTTGTAGCCTTTGCCCGCAGGTCCGGCTCGACCCTTGGGTTTGACCGAGAAGCCCAGAGGCACCAGATCCGCGATCACTCGGTCGCGGCCCTTTTGGGCGGCATTCCCATAGACCGCCACCACACAGGGGCGCACGGAGCACCGGATCCGGATGAGTCGGCCGCCGCCGGCCTCGGGCAGAACCTGCTTCAGCGCGCTCTTGATCGCCGCCTGTTCCGCGCGACGCAGCTCCTTGGACTCCCAGGTGACCGCATCATTGACGATCGGCTCGGCGACGGGAATGGGTTGAGGTGGGGGTGGCTGGGGCACGCACCCGTCCCACGCCAAAAGCACGCTGACGAGAGCGGCGCGCAACATCAGGAGAGCCCAAACCGCTTACGCAGGGTCCTGGCGGCTTTTCGGCTGACATCGACCACTGCGCCCAGGTCGGTGTGGGCCAGGTATCCACCGCTGGACAGGGGCTCTAGACGAGCGATCCGGTCCATGTTCACCAAGGACCGACGGTGCAACCGCTCGAACGGGGGCGTGGGCAGGCGCCGCTCCAGCTCGGCCAGCCGCAGCTCGGTGTAGATCACTCCGCGGTCGCCATGAATTTCGACCGTTTCCCCCTCGATGAGGGCGTGGGTGATCTCGGTTGGAGACAGGAGAAGCAACCCCTTTGCGGTGGTGACGGCCAGGCGTTCATGGGCGTCGCTCGGGGCGTCTGAGAGCGCGGGATCCGAGGGGCTGTCGCGGCGGGCCCGGACGCGGTCGAGGGCTCGGGCGAGCCGCTCGGCTTGGACGGGCTTGAGCACGTAGTCCACGGCGTCGCCGTCGAAGGCCTCGACCGCGTGCTCGGCGTGGGCCGTGACGAAGACGACGCTCGCGCCTCCTGCGGGTAGGAGCTGCAGCGCATCCAGTCCGGTGAGGTGCGGCATTTGGATGTCGAGCAAGACGCAGTCCACGTCGCCTTGGGCCACGCGCTTGAGCACCTGGGCGCCATCGCTCGCATCGCCAACAACCTCGACGTCGTCCATATCGCCGAGGAGACGGTGCAGGCGTTTTCGGGCCAGAAGTTCATCGTCAGCCACAAGGACTCGCAACATCAGCGGGCTCCAGTGAGTGTGAGTGCGGGCAGGGTCAGGCGGGTCAGAGTGCCGGTGTCGTCTGACTCAAGCACGAGCTGGGCCGTGTCCCCGTAGGCCAGGGATAGCCGCTTTCGAACCATGGGCACGCCCTCGCCACCATCCCGAGGGCCGGTGTACGGCCCGGGGTTGTGCAGCTCGATCTCGACGCCTTGGCCCGCGGGGCGCACCGAGAGCCGGAGCACCCCTTCATGACCCTTGGCGGGACCGTGCTTTACGGCGTTCTCGGCCAAGGGCAGTAAGACCATCGGAGGCACTTGAACGGCAGGGACCGGGTCGGGCACGCTCATGAGGCTCTGGTATCGGTCCGGATCGCGGACGGCGTGCAGGGCCCAGACTGAGCGGACCAAGTCCAGCTCTCGGCTCAGGGGCCACTGGGTGCGTTTGACGCCCTCCATGATCTCGCGGAGCACCTCGGAGAGCTTGAGAATTGCGGCCTCAGCTTCGGCCGGATCTTCGCGGACCCACTCGGCGATGGCGTTGAGCGTATTGAACAAAAAGTGAGGATCTAGATGAGCTTCTAGCGCGAGTAGTCGAGCGTGTTCGGCTTCGAGCATGAGGGCCTCGGCGCGGCGCTCAGCCTGCTCCAGGGACTGTTCCTGCTGAATATCCCGAGCTAAACCCCATGATCCCACCCAAAATAGAGCGGCTGCAACGCCGAGATTCACTGAATACGTTAGAAAAGAGTAGGGGATGCCCAAGAGTCGGGGGGCGATCAGCCCCAGTAGGGCCGGCAGTCCGCCTAGGACTCCGAAGGCGAGCAAGCGCGCCCAAGGCTGCCAATGCAGCACGCCAAAGGAGCGGAGCGATCCCCGAAAGCCCGGAACGCCGAAGATCGCCCGGTACGAGAAAGGGCCCACCGCCACGAAGATCCCGATCATCAACACCGCCAGCGCGTCGGCGTTGCCGTCGTAGCTGAAGAAGTGCTGTGCGATCAGCAAGGGCACGCACACGATCAGGATCGGGATGAGCCTTCGTGTGCGCGTCAGGGCAGCGAGAGTATCGAGATAGAGGTCGAACACGATGGCACAGTACCTCGCGCACACAGCGGTGGTATGTTCCGCCGAGTGACCCCACCTCACGAGCCTTATCGAACTGTGGCGACCCGATGGGCATCGCCGGCCATGCTGGTTGTGATCTGCGCGATCATCGGCGGGATGTCCGGTCGAGCGTCGGCCACGGAAGATAGCGTCTGGCTCACCGCTCCCCCCGGAGCCGAAGCGGTCGATGGGTGGCTGCTTCAAGAGGCCGTGCCCCAGCTTCGTGCTCGGCTGGAGCGGGCGCGTGTCCGCTTGGCGAGCTTGGAAGCCGCGCAGCGGGGACGGGCCACGCTGGGATCGGCGCTCCCGGAGATCGACCCGGATTCACTGCACGACCCGGCATCGGTGATGGCGCATCTGCGCGCGCTGGACCATCGAGCCGAGGTCCGGGCGGGCGAGGCGGCGACGTTGCTGCCCTCGTCGAGGGCCGCCACCACCGCCAAACGGCTGCTGACTCAGACCCACGCCGCCGAGGACCGCGCCGACGGGGCCGAGCGGAGCGTACTCGTATCCGCCCGAGCGTGGATCAAGGAACAACCTTGGATGTCGAAGTCGGCTCTAGCCGCGACCTTGGCCCCGCTAGAGCGTCAAATCGACACCATGCGCGGTCTGGACGAAGCTGACCCCGCGAGTGAGGCACAGCTCGCGGCGGGGGTGTACGCGACCCTGGAACGAGACCGGTATTTGGGCCTTGCACGCGCTCTTCGAGAGCATCGCCTCACCGGCCGACCCCTTCCAGACTGGCAGCCAGACGTGGAGCGCTTGGGCTCCGCGACCCTCGCCGGGCCAGCCTTGGAGCGCCTGGCCTGGGTGCGGCAGTTTTTGCCGAGCGCTGAGCGCCGAGCATTGGACGATCTGACCCGGCCCGCGAATCAGCGCCGGATGCAGGAGGTGCGCGACGCCATCGCCGCCATCACCGATAGCGAACCGACCCGGTCCGCCGATGAGCTCGCTGCGGCGGAGGCGGTGCTTGCGGCGGCGGCGAGCGCCATGGACCGGGCGCCTCCCGCGCTCAGGCCCTTGGCATTGTCGCGGTGGGAGCTCGCCGGGCAGCGGCTGGAACACATTAAGTCCGCCCCTGCCGAGCCCACCAGCTCGACGGCCGATGAGGCGGCGGCGGCCCGAGAGGTCCATGACGCTGCCGCAGAAAAGACGGCGTTACTCATCGAGAAGAGGGCGCCTTCGGAGCTGCGACTCCAAGAGCTCGCCTCGTATCTGCAGGTGCATGAGCAGATGCTCTCGGACGTTCGGGACTCTTCCGCAAAGACCCTCTCCGAGGCGCGGTCGGCCTTGGCGACGGTGACGAGCGGCTCGCCTCGTCCCAGTGGACTCGACCGTTCATATGCCGATCTTCGGACGCTCGTGTCCACGTCTCGAACGTTGGCGAGCACCCTCGATCAGGACCTCATCCGCGCAGAGCGGATGGTCAGCAAAGCGGCGGCAAAAGCGGCCTCGGAAGATCAAGAGATCTCCTTGCAACGCGCGGCTCTACCCGATGTGCGCGACCCAGCGGTTCGCGCATCGCGTTTCGCCGCCATCACAGCGTGGGCGGACGCGCGGGCCCAAGAAGGGGAGACCGCCAGGACGCTGATCGACCTGTTGCGAGGCGGTCGCGAGAGCGCTCTCGTTCAGTTGCGAGAGGCCTCGGAGCTTCGCCGTGGCTTGTCTGGGTGGGTGAGCGTCGACCAGCGTCGACTCGACAACGAGGGCCTGTTCACCGAGGCCATCGACGAGGTCTCCCTGCTGGGGCCCACGTATTTGGCCACCCAACGCGAGCGCGTGCGTGCGGCCCAACACAATCCTCTGGCCTTGCTGAACGTTGGGGTGCTCACGAACCTGCTTCTGGGCAGCGCGTGGTTCCTGCTGTCGGGCTTGGTGTGGTTTGTGGCCCGCCGATACGCCGACAGTTTGGTCGCAGGCGTGATGCAGCGGATCACGACCCGGTGGGGACTCCGATCCCAAGAGCTGCAGCCGCTCCGCAGTCCGGTCCGTCGGGCGCTGGTCACCTTCGTCGATGTCGTGGCTGCTTGGGCCCTATTTGGTGTGGTTCCCGACGGGCTTCCCGAGCTATCAGTTCTTCTGCTCTTGGTCTTCGAAGTTCAGCTTCTTCGTCTTGAATTGGCGCTGTATGAGCTCTTGGTCGCCGAGCGGCCCACCTATCGGCCCGCGATGTTCCGCTTTGCCACCAAAGCGTGGCGCTTGGGCTGGCGCTCGGTCTTTGCCCTGGGGCTCTTCTTCGCGGTGTACCGGGTCCTCCATGCGTTCACTCGCGATGTGCTCTCCGCATGGGCCACAGACGTGCTCGTCTCTTGGGTGTTGTTCGCGGCCTTCTTCATCTTGGTGATCGGCCTTCTGTACTTGTGGGCACCCATCGTGCGCGCTCGGGTGAAAGCGCATGGGCGAGAGTCCTGGATTACCCAGCTATTGGGCGCCGATCCGCCGACGGTTCTGCTGGGCGCACCCCAAGCCATCGGAGGCCTGACCTTCGTGACCGTGGTGGGCCTGCGGGCTCTGGCCTTCCGCATCGCTCGACAAGGCTTTGTGGCCCGATGGTTTGCCGCGTTTGACCGCTACCGGCTCGGTCGCTCCGATGACGCGGCCGAAGAGGAAAACACGGCCCTGGCCGACGAGGTGCGGGCGGCCTTGGTCTTGCGGGCCTCGACCCGCGCGCTCGAAGATCGCCCCACCTCGCGGGCCGCGTTGACCAAGGCCTTATCTTCTTGGAAGGCGGAAAAACGTCAGGGCTTGGTCGCTGTGCTGGGAGATAGCGGCGAGGGGCGAGGCGTGCTGCTCCGGGGCTGGCAAGACGGCGGCGGTGCCGGAGACCTGCCCGTTCGCTGGGTCGATATCGACCACCGGTTGGTGACGGAGCGGGACGCGCTGGCGTGGCTCGCCAAGGAGTTCCAGCTCTCCGACGTGCCCGATGATGTGGATGCAGCCGTCGAAGCCCTCGGCGCCTGCCTTGAGCCCTCTGTGTTGATCGTCACCGGACTGCACTTGGCCTTCTTGCGCACCGTCGGAGGCTTTAATGCCGTACGGGCGCTGATGGAGGTCTTTCACGCCGACGGCCGAGAACGCTTCTGGGTCATGGCGTTCTATCGGCCTTCTTGGCGGTATTTGGAGCGACTGGGTAGCTCGCTGAACACCCAGTTGGTTCGAAGCGTCGTGGACATCGCGCCGCTCGATGCAGATGCTCTGCATCGCCTGACCGAGAGCCTGGCCCAGAAGTCGGGATATACCCTGGACTTCGATCTCTTGGTCAGCACGGGTGCCCTGGCTGGTGATGCGGACATTGAGTACCGTCGAGCCGAGGAATCGTACTACCGGTTGCTGGAGAAGGCGTCGGGCGGAAACCCGGCGGTCGCCCTAGAGATGTGGCTGGGTTGCCTCACGCTTCACCCCCCTAAGATCCAGGGCGACCTGCCAAGCCTTCAGGTGGCCGTCAGCCGAGACATTCGGGTCGCCCCACGAAATGACTTGGGTGATGATCAGCTCTTTGTCTTGGCCGCCATTCGTACCCAAGGCGAGGTGGGGGAGAGCGACCTGGCGGAGGTCTTGAATATGCGGCTGGTCCAGGTCCGCGCGATTGTGCGCCAGCTCCTGAGTCGCGGGATCCTGGAACGAGGGGAGCGGGGTTTGCACCTGGCTCGCTTGTGGATGCCCTCCATCACCATGACGCTGCGCCGTAAGCACTTCCTTCACTGGGGAGGCACCTGATGGACCCAACGCCTGATCCACTGCAGGATTTGGACGTGTCGGGCCCTGTTCCGACGCCCGTGGAGCCACCTCCAGCCCCGGCGCCCGCCAGCGACGTCGCCGCCAGCACGGCGGCCGAGGATGGGGCTTCTGCGAGTACGGAAGCCCCGGTGGACATCGGCCAGTACATCCAGTTCGTCAACATCAATATGCTGCCTATCGCGCTGCCTTTGCTGATCGGCGTCTTTGTCGCTCAGCACTTCTTGCGGCGGGTATTGGACGACATGGGTGAGCGGTTCACCGACCGCCGGCTTTTGCTAAAGAAGATCGCCGCCATCGGCCGGCTGGTGCTGATCGTCTTCGGTGGCGCGGCCGCGCTCGCCATGACCTTGGACCTGCGAAGCGAGGCGCTCTTCGCGGTGGCGGGCACGGTGGGTCTGGCCGTCGGCTTTGCCTTTAAGGACGTGCTCGCGTCATTGATGGCCGGGGTGCTCCTGCTCATCGACGAGCCCTTCCAGGTGGGCGACCGGATCTCGTTTGGCGACCACTACGGTGAAGTCACCGAGATCGGCTTTCGCTCGGTGCGATTGGTGACCTTGGACGACAACCTGGTCACCATCCCCAATAGCGCCTTCCTCACCGATAGCGTCGCCTCTGCCAATGCGGGCGCGTTGGACTGTATGGTGGTTATTCCCTTCTATTTGGGTGCGTCTGAGGACTTCCAGAAGGCCCGCAGGATCGTGACCGAAGCCGGGGCCACCAGCCGGAACGCCTATCTGCAAAAGCCGCTGACGACGGTGCTGCGAGACGCCTTCTTGGGCGCGCGATTCGTTACGATTATTGCGCTTAAAGCCTACGTTTTTGATGCTCGCTATGAAAAGGCCCTCATGAGTGACGTCACCGAACGGGTCAAGATCGCGTTTCGCCGGGAGGGCTTGAAGACGCCAGACCAGGCCTACCGAGACCTGGATATGTACGGCAAAGAAGAGCCGGACATCGACTAGCTCAGGCTCTGCACCTGTGGCCAGGTGAGCGCTGCGAACTCCCCGACGCGCTCAAGTTCCACCTCGAAGCTCCGGTAGTCGTCTGCGGTGTAGTTGGGCAACGCCACGAGCTCGCCGCGGTCGGTGAAGTAGACCTCTGAGCGATGGACGCCGGCCTCTCCGTGGGCGCGCAAGATCCGGTCTGCGGCCCACGCGTACGCCATGAGCTGGCGAGAGTGTCGCTGGGCGGCCTCTTCGCAGGTGCCTTGAACCCGTTCGCTCTTCCAGTCGAGCACCACCCAGCGTCCGCTGGGGTCTCGGAAGAGGCGATCGATCTGTCCGACCAACACCACCCCAGCGTGGGCGAGGCGAAACCGGACTTCCGCCATGCCCGGCGCCATCAGGCGTTCCTGAACCTGTGGATCGGCGCTAGCTCGCTCAAGATGCTGGGCCACGGCGGGCCAGCTCTCTTCGATCTGCGCGGCAGTGGCGCCCTCTTGGGCCGCCCGGTTTCGCCATCGGGCTTTTGCGACGTCGGGGTCGTGGGCCGCGTCATCTTCGAGCAGGCCGTGGATGACCTCGCCCCGGGCCCCGGCGAGGCGAAGGGGTGTGGCGGCGGCGGCGGGGGTGGCGTCGGGGATACCCAGTCGCTCTCTGCGGTACCAGTCGGCTGGGTTGTGCGAGAATCGGTCCAAGCTGGATGGCGAGACCTCGATCTGGGGTGGGGCGGGCTCCAATTGTAGCGACGCAGCGGCGTCGGCATCGGGCTGACCCGGCCCCGGGGCCGGCGCGGGTGTGGGCGTCGGAAGCTGGGCCCACGCCTCGGCGTCGCAGATCTGTAGGAGAGGGGAGCTGGACTCGGGATCGAAGACGCTCGCCAGCATCTCCGTCCAGGTCTTGGGGGCCATAAGGTCTGCGGACTCTTTTGGAGCTTCTCCGATGAGAATTAGGTGATCTTCGGCTCGGGTCGCGGAGACGTAGAGCATGCGGATGGACTCGGCGAGAGACTCCTGGCGATCGGTGAGCCCAAGCAGCTTGACCAGGCCTCCCGAGGCTCGGGTGCGGACGGGGCTCTGGGGGTCGAGGGCGGCGGTGCCGATGTGCCAGTCGCCGCGCAGTCGGCCAAACCGCAGGGGCTGGGTATTACTGGGCAGGCTTCTGCTGCACTGGGGCACCACCACAACAGGAAACTCCAGCCCTTTGGACGCGTGCACGGTCATGATCACGACCCGCGCGGACGAGGGCGGAATCGAGGCTTGGGCTTCGCGCGTGTCATTGTCGACCTGGGCCCGGAGGAACTCCACCGCTTCGTCGAGGCCGCGCTCGTTGAGGGTGCTGCACAGCTCGATGAGCCGCTGGGCGTTCGCTTCGGTCTGTCCCGACCCGTCGCGCAGGGCGAAGGCATGAACCGCACAGGTGCGCTCGAGCGCATGGGCGAGAAGCGCCGATACGCTGTGCTCATCGCGCGCCGCTTTGAGGCCTCGCCAGGTGGCTTGTGCGCGATGGAGAGCGGGCGGCGCTTCGGGCGCCAGCTCCAGGGTCGCGAAGGCAGCGAAGCCGGTCCACTCGCCCCAGTGGCCCGCGTGGAGGCGGTCGAGCTCCGCGTCGGACACCGCAAAGAGTGGAGAGCGCAGAACACCCACGATGGATGTGGGGTCGTCGGTGGCGATGGCGTGGAGCAGATTGACCGAGTCGACAACCTCGGGCATGGACCAAAAGCCGGCTCCCTTACTGACCATAAAGGGGATCTTGTGCTGGCGAAATGCGGCCTCGAAGTCGGCGAGGCGGGTGCGACTCTGGAGCAGCACGGCGATGGGTGGGGTGGGGTGCTTGGTGGTGTTTCCGGCGTCGAGTTCCGTATAGGCGTGGGTGCCCGCGAGGACCTGGCTCGCGATGACCCGGGCGGTGGCCTGGGCTTCGAGGACCGCGCTCTCGGCGGCCGTTTGGCCCGGTGTGTAGGTCGCCCAGCGCACGCTGCCGCCCGGTTCACCCCGGCCTGCGGTCAACGTGCTGTATCCAGCTTCATAGGCCGGTCTGTGCTCGGATGCAGGTCCCATCAGGGCGGCGAAGAAGTGGTTGAACCAATCGATGAGGCCGGTTCGGCTCCGAAAATTGTCGGGGAAGACCAGGGGCTGCACCCCCAAGTCGGAGGTGGCGGTTCGGAAAACCGTAACATCTCCGCCTCGAAAGCGATAAATCGCCTGCTTTGCATCGCCCACGATGAAGATCCGGTCGCTGGGCACATCATCGGGCCGTCCCAGGGCGCGCACCATGGACCACTGGCGCTCGTCGGTGTCTTGGAATTCATCGACCATCAGGTAGCGGTGGCGCTGGCAGAGCTCCGCTCGCAGGTGCGCATGGGTGAGAACTGCGGTGACGGCGCGCTCCTGCATCGCGCTGAAGTCCACCGCTCGCGCCTGTTTCATCTGCTCGACCAAGAGCTGCGTGGCGTCGTGGGCCAGCCCAGCGAAGGTCGTCAGGGCTGGCAGCATGGCCTGGTCGATGGGTCCGGGTAGCGCCTCGGCGATCTTGGAGCGCTCAGGCCAGTCTTCCAGGTCCTCTGCAATGGCGAGCAGGCGCTCTTTGGCCGCGGTGTAGGCGTCAGCGGGCTGGCCCTTCCACACGGAACCCTTGGCTCCCATGAAGGTAGAGTGCGCTATGGAGCGTAGCTTCTTTCCGGTGGTGACCGACCGCGTGGCCAGGCCATAGGCGTGGGCGATGGCCGCAGGGGTGGGGTCGACGAGGGCCGCGCTGGCGGCGTCGAGCGCCGGTCGGATCGCCTTGGTGAGGTGGGCGCCTCCAACGGTGGGGGCGACAGCATCTAAAATGGCCTGCAGGGATGGTTGGCCCTTTGTTTTGAGCCACGTGTGCATCTGATTGATGGAGATGGGCAGCAGGTCGTAGAGCTCGGGAAAGCTCACGGCGCCCGCGCGATGCCGGGCCAAGATCGGCTCCAGCACGTCGCGGTTGCGCAGGGCGCTCATCAGCGCGTCTCGCAGGCTGCGGTGCGTGCCGAGAGCTGCGATGAGCCCCTGCACATCGGTACGATCGCTGCGGTAGGCGTCGAAGAGGGTCTGGTCCACGCACCGGGCGAGCAGGGCGACAGAGTCCGCTTCGTCCATGACGTCGAAGCCGGTTGGGGTCTCACACTCGCTTGGAAACTCGGTGAGCACTCGCGCGCAGAAGCCGTGGAAGGTGCCGATCCGGGCCCTGTCGAAGTGGTCGACCAGGTGGTCGATCGCCGCGGCCAGACGGGTCGGGTAGGCGGGGCCATAGGCGTCACCCAGGGCGCCGTAGGCGCTGCCGCCTTGCCGAATCGACGCCGACAACGTGAGTAAGCGCCGGTAGCAGCGCGAGGCCATTTCCCCCGCGGCCTTCTCTGTGAACGTGAGCACCAGCACGGCTTCGATGTCCGGGCGGGGCCGATGGGGGTCTTGCTGGACAGAGAGGCTTGCTAATTCCAGAAGCAAAGCAAGATATCGAAGGGAAAGGGTGAAGGTCTTTCCCGCGCCCGCGCCCGCAGTCACCACCAACTCCCGGTCGATGGCCATGGCGCGGCGTTGGGCATCGGTCAGCCGAAGCGCGGGATCATCCAGGTCCAGGCGAGGGCGCGGTCCTGTGCAGTCCAAGTTCATGCGTCACCCCGGGGGGGCATGGGCCGCTGGAGGTCGGCGTCGGTGGCGAGGCGATCTGCGGTGCGGTTGGGGTCTGAACGGCAGATTCGAGCAAAGTCGCAGTAGTGACACCCTGCGGTCTTGGGATCGATGAGCGTGGTGTGGGCTACGCCGGCGGATAGGCGTCGAACGGCGTCTGTGGCGTGGCGAAGGTAGCGCTGTCGCTCGGCGGCGGTCAGCGGCAAACGGGAGCGTTTGGACACGCCCACATCGTCGAGAACAGCGGCGTCGCCGACGCTCCCCGTGAGCTTGACCTCGGCGGCGCTCTTCAGGGTTTGGTAGGTGCTGGCGACGGCGAGCTCGCCGCCTCCCTTATGGCTGTGTTCGAGGGCGGCGGCGTAGATGATCGGTTGTAGGGCGACGCCTTCTTCCACGTCGCTCACTGAGGGCGCACTGCCGCTTTTGTAGTCCACGACGAGCACGCCGCTGTGCGTCTCGTCGACGCGATCGATGCGGGCGTAGAGCGTGCTGTTGCCCATGGGCAGCGTGTGGTCGGCTTCGACCGCCACGGGCTTGCGGTGGGCGGCGGCGCTGAGCTCGTGATCGAGCCAGACCCGGAGGATGCCATGGGGCTGATCATCGACGAGGCCCGCGAGCCATTCGGTGCGCAGATGCTGCAAGAGCGCTGGCGCAGCCCCCCCCTGCTCCACCAGGACATCGAGCTGAGCGGTGGCGTGGGCGTGCAGCTCTGCGGCGAGACTCTCGGGGTCTCCCGTGAGCGCGGTCCCGAGTCGGCCGTTTAGGAACGTCTCAAAGGTGGTGTGCAGCGCGGTGCCAGAGCGGTTGGCAGCGATGTCTTCGGTGGCTGGGTCCGGAGTTCGAAGGTCCAATATTCGCTGGTACCAATACTTGGCTGGGCACTTGACGAACGCCTCTAGCGCGGTGACGGCGATGCGCTGGCCTGCGGTGCGGGTCCGTCCCGCTGTCTCGGAAAACACGCCTTCATGGGGGCCCGGTTCAGCAGCTTGGCGGGCCGAGTGAACGATCTGCTGCTGGGCCAATACGGCCTGCGTGCGTTCGTCGAGGAGCGTCGCCCATTCGGCGACCGCGGCGGCAGCCCGCTGCACGGATAGAGGCGAGAGTGGCTGTGGATCGAGCGCGGGTTGCAGGTCGATGAGTTCGCCGAGGGTGAGCACCTGACCTTGCGGATCTAGGGCTCGGGTGGGCAGGTCGAGCAGATCTTGCAGCAGGGTGGATGCCGGCGAGGGGCGGGCGCCGACGACCTGGGGCCACGAGAGGAAGAGGCGCTTCATATACTTGTCGTCGAGCGCGTTTCTCAGGACGCTGGAGAATAGGTAGCGGCCGCGCTCGGCGCGCCTGGAGGTGTGAAGCGTCTGGCTGAAGCGGCGGGGCACCAAGAAGTCATCGGAGTCGGCTGCGGGGAACCGGTCTTGTGTCAGCCCCACGATCCACAGGTAGTCTGGGGTTAGACCCAATATATCGTCGATATCAATCACTTCGACTTGATCGAGCCGCGGTGGGTCGGGCCGCAGGCTCGCGCGGTCGAGCAGGCGATCGAGCGCTTCGAGCATCTGGCCGCCCTCTACCGGCAGCGCGCCTTCGATTTGCTGGTCCGCCACCCACTCATCGAGGCACTGCACCCACGAGGCCCAAGCATCGAGAGCGCGGCCTCGTGCGCGGTCGACCACGCCCAACGCCACCAAGGCCTGAGTGAGGGCGTCGACCCAGTCCCGGGTGCTGGGGTAGGAGCCCGACAGCGCACCGAGAGGCTCTAGCGGGGCTTGAAGATGGGCGAGGGTCTGCTGCAGGTCGCTCGGCGCCTCGCTGTCGCGTCGGGTCCGAGCGAACCACTGGACCAACTCCGGCTCCCATTCAAGCGGTAGCCCGCCTTGGATGCCGGCTCCCAGACACCACCCTTCAACCTGCCGAAGCCGGCTGGCGCGGTCCGGAAGGTCGAGTTGAACCAGGGTTGAGCGGAGCAGCGCGAAGCTGTCTGTGAGCGGGAAGTCCTGTGCGCCAACGCGGGCCACTCGGCGGATGACCGAGGCCAGAGGCGTGTGCGCCAACGGCGTGGATGCGCGCAGGGCGGTCGGCAGACCATAGTCGGCAAATACCTGGCGCAGAAACTCCATTTGTCCGCTGAGGCCCGGCACGGCAATCATGCACCGAGACGCCGGTACGCCGCTCTGCAGCACCTTTTTGAGCTGGTGGGCGACCGCCCGGGCCTCTTCCGATGGATCCGCGTAGGTGCAGATCTGCACCGTGTCACGCAGGAGCGCCCGCGCTTGGGCGGCATCGTCGACCGGAATGGGTCGGGGCCCGTAGAGGTAGTCCGACAGGTCCGGAGGCTCTGGATCCGCCACCGGAGAGCCTGGTTCGACCTCGATCAGGGCCCCCCGAAGGGCCACTGCAATGGTGGCTTCGCCCGATGCGATGAGCTCCGAGAACAGGGTCTGCCGGAGACCTCGGGTGGCTTGGAAGGGGCGCAGCGCGTAGGCGACGCGGTGCACATCGTCGTATTCGAAGAAGAGCCCAGCTTCGTCGCCGCCAAGATCCCGCCCGGTTTCAAGGGCGATCACTACGTGGGACCCGGCGGCGGCCAAGGCCCGACACAACCCGATCAGGACCGCCTGCTCCAAGGGGGATGGCTGGAGGGTGTCATCGATAATTACAGTTCGGAACGATCTTAACTGCTGCGTTAGGGCTGGGGGAGGCGGGTCGAGTCGCGCCACCAGGTGGACCAGCGCATCGGGGCGGCTGACGTGGGTGGATAGCTGTGAAAGGGCCTGACCGAACTGTCGAAGTGCCAGCTCGATCTCTACGTGGTGCGGCAGGTCTGTGGGCAAGGGTGCGCCGCTGTGGGTGACCCGGTCGTGCAGGTTGACCAGCGCAGCGGCGAGGCTTTCGTCGAGGCCAAGGCTTGAAAGCCAAGGGCATTCCTGCTGAATTTCTTGGAGGATTCGTAGGGCGATGGTGATGGCAGCGCCGTTGGACAGGAGGGCGCGGCCATCGCCGTGGCGAGCCCAGAGATCGTCGATGAACTCGTCGAACACGCGAACAGAAGGGGCAAAGCAAGGGAGGCTATTGGGGCGAAAGGCGACGAATTCGCGCTCCACGGCTCTTCGTTTTGCGGCGGTCGGTGCAATGTAGAGGAAAGTGGGGCGGCCCCACCCGTCGATGCCCGACAGCGCCTCGGCCGGCAGAACGGCTCGGCGCCTCCACCTGGAGCGCCCCAGCACAATTTTTATCGATCCCACTGAGCCCCCTTTGGGGATGATTCGTATCTACTCGCGAGGACAATTCCTGTCCGCCCTACGCAGCACCTCGATGAACCGCTCCAGAAGCTGCGGCATCCGACGAACACGGGAGCCCTATGAACGCCCTGACGCCGCATTTTGAGGTACTGTCTGGGGCGGATCCACGGAGATGCATTGAAACCTAACGCCGCCATTGCCGCTGTCTGCAGAACCTCCGCCTTGGCGGGTGTGCTGACCGCCGCGCTGTGGGGGACGGCGGCCCAGGCTGGCTCGGGCCCTTGGGTCTTGGGAGATGGTGAGTATTCGGTCTACGTGGGCGCCGAGAGCCAGCGCCTGGAGCGCTTGCAGATCGTGGATGCCGATGGCGAACGGAGCGTCATCGATGTGGATGATGGGATCTCGACGGTCGGCGCCAAGGCGATTCTGACGCTGGGCGCACAAGGTCGTTTTGAAGGCGAACTCTCCATTCCGTTTCAGCGGGTGCAGGCCAACCGCATCGGGCCTGTGTGTGAGTCCCTCGGGGGGAGCCCATGCGAGACCACCGAGAGCGTCAGCTTGATGACGGCTCGCGGAACCGGGACGGTGCTCGACTAGCTTTATGGCGAGCCATTCCGCTTGGCCGTGGGCGTCGCACTTCGGTTCG
>JBGCER010000363.1:0-2701 GCA_045106515.1 Myxococcota bacterium | reverse complement strand
GGCGATCGAGTAGGAGCGCAGGGTCGCCGTGTTGCGGGCGGCAGCGTAGAGGTAGCGACCGGTGGGGTCGATGCCCATACCGCGGGGCGAGTCGTCCAGCAGCAGCGAGATGCCGCTGTCCGTTAGGGTGCCGTCGTTCTCCATCAAGTAGGTATTGATGGTGCGCGAACCAGCGCCAGCTGCGAAGGCGAAGCGACCCAGGGGATCGAAGGCCACGCTGCGGGGGCGCGAGCCAGCGGGAACGGAAACGCCCAGCGGGGTCAAGCCACCGTTCTCGGGGGCGGCGCTCCCAGCCAGAACGACGTTGGAGTCTTCGCCAGCGACGTAGAGGAACTCCGGGATGCGCTCGACCGCGGCGGAGCCGATGGTCAAGGCCAGGGCCTCGCTGCCGCGGCGGGAGGGCACGCTCAGCTCGTTGCTCAGGTTGCCGGTCGTCAGGTCGACTTCGAACACGGCCAGGCGGTTCTCATCGGGCAGGCTGATGAGGGCGTAGAGGCCGGAGGCGTCGAAGGTGATCTCGCCAGGCTGGCTGCCGAGGTCCACTTCAAGAGTGGCTACGAGGCTTTCCGTGATCGGATCGAAGGTCAAGACTTCGACTTCACCCGTGTCACCGGTAGCGGCATACAGAAACTGCTCGGTGGGGTGCACCGCGACGATGCCCGGGGCACGCTCGGTCGTGGCGCCCGACAGGGCCGGGGCCAAGCTACCGGAGACCGGATCGATGCCCACGGGAATGATCTCGCGGTTCTCGGTCAGGGCGACGAAGCCCCAGATGCCACCGGGTCCCACGGAGACGCCCACCGGGCTCTGCCCGGGGAAGACCGTGTCCGCACCCGCTTGGGTCAGGGCGCCGGTGCTGGCGTCGATCGCGAAGGTGCGCACGCTGCTGGCATCTTCTTGGGCCACGTAGGCGAAGGTGCCTTCGGGTGAGATCGTGATGCTGGCGGCGCCTAGGTCGGTGGCCACGGGCGCGCCGAGCTGGGTCAGAGCGCCGTCGGGATCGATGTCGTAGATGTAGACGGCATCCTCACCGCGAGCCAAGACGTACAGCGACTCACCGCCGGGGGCCACCGCGACAGCGTGGGGGCCCGAGCCCGTGGCGATGGTGCCGCGGGAGTCCAAGCGGCCGCTGGCCACGGCGAGTCGGTAGTGGGAGATGTTGCCGACGCCGTTGACGGAGTAGATGTAGCTCCCGCTCGGGTGGGCTATCAACTCGCCCGGGTCCTCTTCGCCCGTGGGCGCCACGCGGACGGCCTGGAGCTTCAGGATGCCCGTGGCCGGGTCCATCACGTAGGTGCTGAGCGTGTCGTCCTCGGTGCTTGACGCGAAGGCGAATCGAGGCGGCTGAACCACCGCGAATTCGATCCCCGCAGTCGTGCTCCCGAGGGGCCCTGTCGCTGTGATGGTGTAACTGGCGCGGCTGTCCAGGTCCGTCGGGCTACCGCTGATGATTCCGGTGGCCGGATCCAGGCTGATGCCAGCCGGGAGGGCGGGTGCCACGGAATAGCTTTCGACCGTACCCTCGACCGATGGCGAGTTATCGGGAATGCTGACCCCTGGCAGATAGAAGGCTACGTTCGCACCGTAGCTCAGGTTGGCGGGGGGCAGCAGCGGATCGCCGCCGCCTTTCTTCCCGCCACCGCCGCCACAGGCGACAAGAGGCAGAACAAAGGTCAGGATCGAGGTGGTTCGAATCAAATTCAAGAGCGGTACTCCGGTAGGTCCTGTTGGGCAGGAGCCTGATGACGTTGGACGCGATTCGTCCGTTGCTGAGAGCTGGGCTGGGATCCGCTCGGGGCTGGCAGCGCTGCGCGCCAATTCCTTCCCCAATCGAACCCTATCCCTTCCTGATCCCGTGAGCGGGGAAGGATCCCTCCCTGAATGGCTTTTTGAGGAATTCGCAATTGAGTTCGAGCGAAGATCACGCCCCTGAAGGGGAACTGGAAAAACCTTCCGCCTTGGTGCCCAGAGATGGGGTGCCCAGCCACGGGTCGATGCCCAATGGCCCCGGCAGGGAGGAAGTGGTCGAGGTGGAGGCGGAGCGCCTGCCACCGCGCGGATCTACGGGTCCTCGAATCAACCTCGTCGAACGTTTCCGAGAAGCTGCGGCTCCCGTCGTCGCGGGCATGGTCCTCGACGTGGCCGACTTCGCCACGTTCCACCCCGCGATCGGCATTCCCATCGGCCTCGTCTGCGGGAGCCAGCTGATCAGGCACCTGGATATGCCTCCGGCCAAGCGCCTGTGGGCCCTCGTGGGCTGCGGTGCCTACTGCGCCCTGCCGCTGACCAATGCCCTGCCCCTGGCGACCCTGCTGGGTGCCATCTCCCGGTTCTACCCCCAGAAGACCAAATAGGGCCACGGAGGCAGCCAATGGGGGAGCTCCTCGGCAGGCTTTCCCAATCGGGCCACGTTCTTCCTGGCAGCTTCTAGACTGGAATGGTGCGGCTCAACGAAGCCGCGCTTCCCTCCGAGGCTCCTTCCGAGAGACTCCATGCAGCCTGCCCTCACCCTCGCTCTTCTCGCTCTCGTCCCCTCCAGCTTCGCCCTGGCTCCCGCCGGTGGCGATCCTCCCCTGGAGTCCTTTGCACCGGCTGGGCTTCAGCCGGGGGACAACTTTGGGTTCCGCATTGCGGCGGATGGCAATCGGATGATCGCCGCCTCCCTCACCGATGAGACACCGGCGGAGACCACGGGCTCGGT
>JBGCER010000362.1:0-6247 GCA_045106515.1 Myxococcota bacterium | reverse complement strand
CCATCGCCGCCGGCACCCAGGTGGTGTGCTTGTCCGGAGCCTCGGGCAGCACCACCCGCAGCGACTGGTTGAGCCTGGTGTCGGGCCACGAAGCGTCGGCGATGTCCCCCATCGACTTCGACGAGACCGACCTATTGGCGGCTGTTCCCCTGCTCGACCAAGGCCAGGCAGAGGGCTTGATCAACGCCATCGATCCAGAGACGCGGTCGATCCACTTCGACGCTTTCATCCAGAACGAAATCGAGATCGAGCTCTGCCCCGCCACCGTACAGTTCTTCCTGCAGAAGATGGTGGCGGTCATCGACTCGCCCTCGCAATACATCGAGGATGTACCCACACAAAACGACAATAGCGAACTGCCGCTCATCACGTGGGACCCGGTCGACGCGCCTCCGCTGATCGAAGATGGCCTGCACGACATCATCTTCCAGGCCACCGACAAGAACTCCCGCGTCCTCTGGGATGACGGCAGGAATCGCTGGGAAGCCCACCCCAACGATACCATCGCGGACGTGGTGGCTCGAACCGGCGCAGAGCCAGGTCTGCACCCTCGCCTCGACAACATGACGAAGGCGGAGCTCATCGAGGTCTTGGCCGCGATCGCCGACTCCACCAACCCGCTGTCCGCCGAACAGATCGACAGCTACCGAGACATGGCCGCCGAGACCTACGCCGACATCCAAGCCAATGAGCCTCTCTCGGCCAGCCTGGAGCAAGCGCTACTCGGTGTGATCAACGAACACATCATGCAGCACCTAGAGGCCAACCCCGTGCTCGCCGTCGCGTGGGCCCAAGCCAAGGTCGAGGTGCGGGCCAACCCCACCCACGCCGACGCCTTCGATGAAGATGGAGAGCTCAAGGAGATGAACTCCGACGCCGCCGCGAAGGTCTACAAGGCCACGCGCGACAAGATGAAGTCCACCTACTCCGACCTGATCGGACAGCTCGAAGCCGTGCATGGGCCCCTGGGTGAGGCCTTCCAGTCCCTGCCCAAGGGCATCCACTTCCACCACTTATTGCTCAAGAGCGTGGTGCCCAAAGAGGCGATTACCAGCCGCAACTTGATGCTCGCCAAGGGGGATAGCGGCGAAGATCTGCACTCCCTCATGCACCTCATGGCGACCGGAACGAATACAGCCAATACCAAGGTCTTCCACGAGGCGATCCAAGCCCTCATTAGTCGAGCCCTGAAGCTGTAGCGATGCACCCAACCCCCCTCCAAGCCTTCCAAGACAGCCTCTCGGGCGTGCGCGACCCCCACGGCCTCGCTCGGTTGGCCAGCCAGCTCCAAGGCCCCGACGCCGAGGTCGCTCGGAGGCGCCTGCTCCAGCTGCTGGCCGATCCGGGCATGGACGCTCGGCTACCCGAAGCCCTCGCGGCCGTAGCCCCCGATCACTACGAGACCCTCGACGCCCTGGAGACCGCTGCTGCGAGCTGGATCCCGTCAATGAAGCTCGGCTCCGTGCGCGCCCTGGCCAAAATCACGGGCGTGTTCAACCCCGAGCCGGCCCGGGCGCTCCTGCGGAAGTCGCCCTCTGCCGCCGTCCGAGAGCAGGCCGTTCGGACCCTGGCGGCCCACCCCGCTGGTAGAGAGGACGCGCTGCGAACGGTCACGGAAGATCCCGACCGCGACGTGCGTACCGCCGCCTTCGATAGCCTCCTGAGCATCACCGGCTTGGAGCCCCTGGAGCGGGTCGCACCCAATGACCTATCCATGATGGGAATTCGCGTTCGAAGCCCACTTAAGGCCGTCTACACCGAGGCCGGCACCCAGTTCACAGCCGTGGTCACCGGTGCCATGGCGGGCCGATCCCGAGTGCAGCTCGGCCTGGAAGTACCGCCGCTCACCGAGGCGACGAATCAGCTCCGCTTCCACCTGCTCGACCCGGCCCAAGAGCTGCAGTTCGACGCCCTCAAGGACGTGCGCGGCCAGTCCAGGCGATGGCTGATCGACCTGTGCTTGGGCCGCCTGCACCATGGCGATCCTCGACTGCCCACCGCCCTTGTGGCCCTGCACGCCACCCGCGCCAAGCCCGCCGTCGAAGAGGCCTTGAAGGGAGCTGACGGGGCCTTCGCCGAGTCCCTTCAGGCGGCGCTCGCCAAGCTCTAGTCGGCATCGCGACCCTCTGAGACCCGGTGGCGACCCCCGCGTCGGCCTTGTACGCTGAGCCCAGTGAGGCGAACGAATGCGGCACCTGATCTTATTGCTCTGTGTTGGCTGCATGGGCACCCGCTCCACCCCCACAGACATTGTGGAGTTCGACCCCTGGCCCGAAGGCGAGGTGCTTGTGTTGGAGAGCACCCTCAACGCGCGGGCGGAAGGCGCGGCGCTGGGTCCGAACTTCATGGCCGCTGGGCTGGGCGGTCTCACCGTGCAGCTCCTGCCCGAGACCGAGTCGATTCGTGCCGAAGTCGAGGCTCTCCCTGGCTTTGCAGACAAGATCCTGAGCGCGGGACGGCGGGGCACCGGAGATGTGGCCCTGGTTCAAACCCCCGATGATCTGCGGCTGATCAGCTTCGATCCTCCGCCGGGGGTAATCTCCGACTTCTTCCGGGTACGCCAGGTCCGAGACGCCATCTGGACCGAATCCGGCGTGCTTGCCTTCTACGAATACGAGCCCGACTTGTGCGAGCTGCGGTGGTTGGACCAAGAGGACCCCGTGCTCACCGAACAGGCCTGCCGACCCTCGACCTTCGCGCAGACCGCAGACGATACCGTCGTCATGGGCCTAGGCACCGATGGCGTCTACCGAATCCAACACGACCCTCCCACCGCCGAGCGGATCGCGGACGAGGGCCTATTTACCGCCTGGGACGCCACAACACAGCGGGTGTGGTTCGCGGGCTCCCAAGCCCAGGTGCTGAACAATAGCGCGCTGGACGGCTCCGATCCCCAGAGCATCAACCTGGAAGGCCCCATCACCGCGTTGACCGCGCTCGGCAGCGCTGGCCGTGTGGTGTGGGTCGAGAACGATGGCGGGCGATCGACCCTGGTGGCTGCGGATGCCGCGGGCGTGACGCTGGAGCGTCTGCAAGCCGAAGGGCGTATTGACCGCTTAGATGCCGATGATGTGGGCGGGCGGATCTTGGTGGTGCGGAGCGGCGATCTGGCGACGTATCGGGTGGAATGAGGCGAGGGGCGGGCCGGGCTCTTGGGGCCACATCAGCGGCGCTTGGGTCCCCCGATCAGTCGCAGCAAGGCTGTTGGCAGGCCTTGATCTGGGCGGTGTTGACCAGGTGGCTCCCGACAAGAACCAGGCCTCCGAGGATCGCCAGCACAGGGCCTCCGTCGAAGACGGACAACGCCTCGGTCAGCCGCGCGACGACCAGGAGGCCGATGCCCGCCACGAAGGCGCCCATGACCCAGAAGTTGTGATGGGTTCGGAATCCCAGAGCGGCTGCGAGCCCTGCAAAACATAGGGCAAAGGCAAAGAAAGCCCACTCCAGGACCTCGGCTTCTAGCACCTCCAACCCCAAGAGCGTCAGAGCGGCGGGGGCGAAGGCGAGCAGGCCGCAGTGCACCGCACACGTGAGGCTCGCCAGACCGCCAAAGCGATCCATCCAGCCGGTGGTTTGCGTCATGAAGGTCGTGCTCATCGGAGTTCCTGTGGCCGGGTAGGGCGGGGCGCTGGGTGGGCATGGTCTTATAGCAACTCAATTGCAATAACAGCTGAAACGCAATAAGCGAGCGGCGATGACCTTCCCCGTCCCATCGCCACCACTGACCGTGCGCCCTGCCTCTGGGTGCTGCCGCCGTCGTCGGGCCCTTGGCCGCTTGGTCACGGCGTGCGTGTGTGGGTGCGCGTGTGTGTTGTGCCTGCCAGCTCGGGCGCTGGCGGCTCCCGCAGGCGCGAGCACCGCGGAGTCTGGCTCCTCGTCTACCCCACCCGATTCGAACGGCCCGAGCCCCGACATCTCTCCGCCACGGCTGCTCGCTCAGGTCGCGCCAGAATACCCGGCCGAGGCCCTCGATTCGGGCTCTGTGGCCCACGGCGACGTGAACCTGCTGGTCGATGTCGGCGCCGATGGGCAGGTGACGGGGGTCCGCGTGGAGTCTGGCCCCGAGGTGTTCCGGGAATCCGCCATGCGAGCGGCTCGGCAGCTCCGCTTTGCCCCAGCGACCCGAATCGGGCCCGATGGCGAGCCGGTTCCGATGGCCACCACCACTCGACTGTGGTTTCACTTCGCGCCACCGGATTCGGTGCACCGAGAAACGCCCGGGGATGAGGTCGTCGTACACGCCCAGAATCCCGACATCGAGGACACCCACTCCCGCACCACCCTCGATGAAGACGCAGTGGAGCGAGCGGCAGGAGACGACCTCGCCGAGACGATCGACCAAGTGGCCGGGGTCAGGCTCGCGGGTGGGACCGCTGACGCCGCAAAGCCGATTATTCGTGGGCACCGAGAACGCCGTTTACTCGTGCTCTTTGATGGGGTTCGCCACGAGAGTCAAAAGTGGGGCCCCAACCACGCCACAGAAATCGACCCTTTCTCGGCGGGCACGATCAGCGTGGTGCGCGGAGCGGCCGGAGCCAGGTACGGGCCCGATGCGATCGGGGGCGTCATCTTGGTCGAGCCGCCGCCCCTTAGAACCGCACCCGGGGTCGGGGGCAAAGCCGTGCTCGCCTACGCCAGCAATGGACGCCGTCCCTTCGGCGCGGTCCGTCTAGATATGGCGCACAAGGCGTGGTCCGCACGCGTCGAAGCAAACGGGGCCGCGGGCGCCACCCTCACGACCCCCGACTACGTACTCGGCAACACGGCTTCCCGAACGGGCAACCTGGGTGCCACCCTGGGCTACACCTGGGACGGCGGTCAGGTCCGGGCATCCTTCCGCAGGTACGCGCTGGTGGCCGGAGCGTTTTACGGCGTTCGAAACAGCACTCCCACCGACTTCGAAGCCCAGCTCAAGGAAGGCCGACCCGCCTCGGCCGATCTGTGGTCGTCCACCCGCTCCATCGATCGACCGTACCAAGACGTCACCCACGATGTGGCGCTGCTCGACGCCAACCTCGCTGGGAGTTGGGGCGGTTTAGAGGCCACATATGCGCTGCAAGTCAACCGCCGGAAGGAGTTCGAGCCGGTGCGCGAAGGCGTGACAGGCCCGCAGTACGACTTCACGCTCCGCACCCACTCGCTGGACGCCATGTACCGGCACCCTGAGATCTACAGCCGTCTGGGGCGATTCCAGGGAGGGGTCGGAGTTCAGGGCAGCTTCCAGGAAAACGTCTACCGAGGCTATGCGTTGCTGCCCAATTACCGGGCGTTTGGCGTGGGCCTATTCGCCTATGAACGCCTGTCGCTAGAGCGGGTGGACCTAGAGGTCGGCGGACGGGTCGATGGGTTGACCCAGACCGCCTTCATGCGGTTGGACGACTACGACCGCCACGTCAATCGCGGCACCCTAGACCTGGCCTCGTGCACCGCGACGGTCGCCAGCGCGCGTTGCCCCTCGGCCTATGAGACCGGGTCGGTCTCCGTGGGAGGCCTCGCGCACGTGGTTCCGGACCGCCTCGACCTCAAGCTCGACCTGTCCACCGCCAGTCGGTTTCCCGACGCCGACGAGCTGTACCTCATGGGCAACGCGCCCTCGTTTCCGGTCTACGCCGTGGGCTACCCCGACCTCGGCGCCGAAACCGCGTGGGGGGCCTCACTGACCGCAGGGCTGCGCCACCCGGCTCTGACCGCCGAGGTTTCGGCCTTCGGCCAGCACATCAACGACTACATTTACTTCGCGCCGGACATGAACGAGGCGGGTCAGCCGCGGTTCGACGTGACCATCAACGGCACCTGGCCGCGCTATAGCTATCGCCCCATCGATGCGATAAGTTATGGCATAGACTCTACCTTATCGGCCGGACCCCAAGCCGTGGTCGGGCTCGACGCTCGGGCCTCAGTCGTGCGTATTCGCGACGCCACGTCGGGCGAACACCTGATCGGGACCCCGCCCGATCACCTGCACGTCTCGCTGGTGGGTCGGCTTCCCTCCGCTGGGGCGTTCGATGGGCCGGAGCTTCGGGTGTGGACCGACCTCACCGCCCGTCAGTCCCGGGTGGACGTCGAGGCGGACTTTGCCGCTGCCCCCCCCGCCTATGCCCTGTTGGGCGCGTCGATGGATGTGGTGCTCAACGTCGGAACCGAGCTGCGGATCGGCGCGGAAGCGCGCAACCTGCTCAATACCCGATATCGAGAATATGTCAGTTTGATGCGATATTATGCCGACCAACCCGGGCGAGACATCCGG
>JBGCER010000361.1:0-4670 GCA_045106515.1 Myxococcota bacterium | reverse complement strand
CTCATCGCCAGACTCGACCCGAAGTGTTCCTTGAACGCCTTCACTCGACGGCAGGGTGCAGACCACCAACACCTCGAACGTCTCTCCCGCTTCAAGCGTCCGACCGGAATTCGTCGGCTCGTCCGTCACCAGGGCTCCACCGGCGTCTTCGGACATCACAGCGGACTTCAGAACCAAGGGAAAATCACCGGTATTGCGAACTCGGACCACCCCGTTCTTTCGCTCCCCGACCACGGCATCCGAGATGACGAGCTCATCGGCCGGAGTCACTTCCATGACACCCACGTAGACAATGTCGGAGTCGGTATCCGGCACAACTCGAACATCGTCTTCCTGCCCGGAGGTGCAGGCGGACAGCACGCACAGCGCCAAGATCGCCGACCTCAAAAGACCGTCTCGGCGGTCGTGACCGCAGCAGCGTCCGCTTTGGTTGCCTTCACGACCTGGAACGTGCCGTCGCCATCGGCATCGGCGACCCCAAACACCGTGAAATCGCTCTTGTCAGCGGCCACTTCGACCCAGTAACCTCCGCGGACGTCGGTCTGGGGCGCCCACCCGATGCGCACGAAGCAATCGGGCCCGTCCCAGGCGCGCGGCACCACTGAAAACGCCGCCTTAGCCGCGGTCTCATCGCCGCATGGCAAAAAGTCATCCACGACCTGCAGGGCGAGCTCAGCTTGCCGGATCTGCTCCACCAGCTCCACCAGCTCCGACTTTGCCCCGTCCACAGGCGCCACCGGCAGCGTGGGGCCACCCATGCACGCCGATCCCAGAACCGCACAACCGATCACCCAAATACGCACGTCTGCTCCTGTGAAGGACCTTCAGTGTAGCAGTCTGCGATCAGCCTGGCGGCAAGGGAAAGAGATGCACCGGGAGGCTGACCGACAAGCGCGTTCGAATCGCCCGTGTTCGGCGGTCGATCGCCACAACTTCATTGGTCCCATAGACCGCCACCCAGACGAGGTCCCGCTGCTCATCGTACCAAAGGCCCTGAGCGCTGCCGCCGAGGTCAACGCCCCCTTCGTAGAGCAAGGTTGAGCCGTTGAACCGGTCAACGGTGGCGTCTACAGCCGTGGTGGCCCAAAGGTCATTCTTGACCCAGATAGCTCGGATCGGCTGATTATCCCCGACCCGACTCTGAACGGTATCGCCCGTGGTCGTGTCCAACTCGATGAGCGCCGTCACATCAAACGCCGGCACCACGAGTCGGGTGCCGTTCAGGGCCGGCGCAGAGTAGCACGCAAAACCGAGTTCAACCGTACTCAATACGGCAGTTAGAGAGGCGTGAATCACCTCGCCGCTCTTGGTGCAGACCCAATAGGTTCCATCGCCCACCGGCGTCCATGCGCGGGTGGTACCCGTCAGGCTTACTTCATTGATGAATCCGCCCGTGGCCACGTCGCGACGCTGAAACGCGCCATCGCCGAACAAGACCAACAGGTCGCCGCTGGGCGAGATGTCTACCTGCCACGGATCTCGCCCCAAGCCAGCACTCGCCCAGCCCGTCTTCGAGTCTAGGTTGAACCGAAGGATTCGCTGCTCATCGCGGGCGGCAAACCACAGGTTCTTCGAGTCGACCGCGACCCCATGATACGTGCGGATCCCAAAGGCGTAGTCCGTCACGCGCCCCGTGTTCAGGTCGATCGTCGAGAACCCGTCGGAGTTCTTGGTCGTGACCAACGTCGTGAAGCCGCAGGTCTCGGAGGTGACGCTGGCTGTGAGGTCATCGCAGTCCCCATCGACTTCGCGCTCCCCATCGCCGTCGTCATCGACACAGTCGTCGGTCCCATCGCCCAGCCGGTCGAAGCCGTCGGCCGTGCCGTCGCAGTCATTGTCGATGTCGTCACACGTAAATTCAACGCGTTCATACTCCTCGATGGTGGTGTAGTCCGGCTCCAGTGGGCCACCGGCGCTGCACACCTTCTGGGCGCCGGCACAGACCCCCTCTTGCAGGTCTGCCAACACGTTGATGTCATCGATGACGCCGTTGCAGTCGGAGTCGCTTCCATCGCAAGACTCTTCATTGCCGGGAAAGGCGGTGCTATCGCCGTCATTGCAGTCGAGGGGTGCGAGCTCTTCCGGGCAGAGTTCATCATCGACGAACCCATCATTGTCCCGGTCGAAGGGCCCATCGATGTCTTCATCGCAGTCGTTGTCCACCCCGTCGCAGAGCTCTTCCGCACCAGGAAAGATCGCGGCGTCATCATCATCGCAGTCGCCAAAGGCCCGGCTAAACCCATCTCCATCGGCGTCGATGGACGGCAGACCTTCGAGCGACACCAACGCCTCGAATGGACCTGCGTCGGTGTTCACCACCAGCGTGACTTCGGAGGTGCCCACCGTGTCCGGCTTGTACCAAACTCGGATATCGCGCGACTCTCCCGGCGGAATGTCCCAGGGCCCGGCGCCAAACCACTGCATATTGTCTTGGTCGGGCCGAAACTCGATGCCCGTCACCACCAGATCGAGGGAGGGGTCGAGGTTGACGACAACCGCGTTCTCTTCGACCGGCACCCCGATCTCAGACCGGAGCGCAGGAGGCGCATCCACACGCCCAACCTCCGGATTCACGGAGGCGGTCGTGCAGCCAACAAGGGCGAGACAACATAGGCTGGGCATACGCATGCTTTGAACGTGCCACGCCAATCGATGAACGGCCACCACACACCTCCCCTCGTCATACGTCAGACAAGGGCGGTGTGTGACTCGCTACCAGGCAGCGACCGCTTCGACGAGGTCGGGCAGCGCCACGATGCTCGGTGCCCCGACGGCCACCCACTCTGCCTGGAGGCCTTCCGCCACCACAGACACCCGCGGTCCGGGCCGTAGGGCGAGCTGGGGCAGTCCTGCCTGGCCCTCGGGCGGAAGTGCGTGGGCGATCCACACCTCTCCGCGCACATCGCCCTTGGTCACGATCAGCCGCCAGAGGCCGTCGAGGTGATCGGCCAACACATCGATGGCCGGATGCTCCCGTCGCTCTCGACGGGTGGCACCGCGGAGAACCCGGTCCAGCTCATATCCAGCGTGCTGGAGGGAATGCGCGGCCTGAATGACCGACTCCACCCCATCGCCGCCCAGACGACCGGCGGTCTCGCCCTCGGTGAGCAGCTCGGCGAGCGCCTCTTTGCCCGGCTTGGACGACGCCTTGAGAAGCAGAGTCGTGGCCTGAAGCAGACGGACATGAGATGGCGCCGTTCGGTGAATCGCCAGGACCAATGCCTTCAAACGCTCGGAGGCATCGGGGGACACGAGATCATCGCCGAGCTCCAGAACATCGCGGATACGCTTGATCGGCGCCACGAGGGGCTCCAGCGCGTCGACCGTGACCTCAGCCTCTCCGGTGAGCACCGCACGCACTTGGTCCACGTACTCGGCGAGCGTCGGGCGACGAGGCGCCGGAGGCTGCGCAGGGGCCGTCCGTTCCGTCGGCTTGGCAACCGCGGCCTTGTCTTTCCGACCCGCATCCGCGCGCCGGGCGACCATGCGATCTGCCATTGCGGCCAACGCGCCGTCGGCATCGACCACCGCGACTCCAAGAGCCGCCGCAGCCCCCCGAAGACCGGCATTGCCCTCGCCGGGCGCCACCAAGACCGGCTTGTCGGACAAGGACATGAGCCGCTTGGCGATCTCGACAGCCACGGCCTCGTCGTAAGGCGCGGACTGCTCGCTTCCAAGAACGATGAAGCCCTCGCGGTCCGCCTGGCGCAGCCTCAATGTCCACAAGCGGCGGTCGTCAGGCTCGCCGCGCATGGTCCCGCGGCGAAGGTCTACGAAGGCGTAGCCCTGGCCCTTGGCGGCTTCAAACAATGCCACCAAAGCCGAAAATGGCGGCTCCTCGTAGATTTTGCCAGCCTCAGATCCAGCGTCCGCCATGGATTGAAGCGCCGCTTGGGTCTGAGTGCCGCCGTCGACCCGCGCCCGCGCCACAAGGCCCGCGAGCCAGGGGGCAGGAGCCGTTGCGCCAGCAGTGTCGAGGTGGTCTAGCAACGCCGCGGACGCCACCGCATCGGCCTTGCCAGCGTTGTCATCGATGAAGCGATGCAGCACACGAAGCATGGCAGGGCGGCGGGTTGGCAGGCCCCGGCCGAGCACGTCCCCAAGGCGGCCAGTGGGCTCGGGAGGCGGCGCTTTGGGAGCCGGCGCCGGAGCCGGTAGGGCCGACTTGGGCAGCATTTGCTCCATGCGACGTAGCAGAGCATTCAACCGTTTTTCTCGCTGTTCACCGGTCTCGGCAAGGGCGCGGGACAGATCGAGCCAGGTGCGAGCCGCAAACACCTGTGGGCTGGACTTGCCTTTGAGGAGCCGGAACGCCTCGGTGTAGTTGCCTTCGCGACCCAACTCAAGGGCGCGCTCCACACCGCTGCCGCCACTAGGCGCCGACGCACGATCCGAGCCGCGCTCCGAGCCACGTGCGGGCGCCGGCCGAGCCGCGGGCTTCTTGGCCCTGCGTCGAGGCGCCTTGCCACCCAAAGACACCAATAGAGATGACGCCAGGCCCTGTTCGGCATCGGGCGCTTCAGGGGGGGTCATGCACAGGGACAACAACCCCTGTGCCTCGCGCAGAGCCGCGGCCTTGTCGCCGAGGGCACTATCCTCTTTAGTTAGGGTATAGGCAGCATCTCGCTGACCAACCACATCCGTCAAGTGGCCGGCGCGCCACTGAGAAA
>JBGCER010000360.1:0-9416 GCA_045106515.1 Myxococcota bacterium | reverse complement strand
GACGTCGCCTACCGCGTAGATATGGGGCAGCGCGGTCTGGTAGTGCTCATCGACTTCGAGCTGGCCGCGGCTGTTTGGCTTGAGCCCGATGGCCTCTAGATTTAGCCTCTGGGTATTGCCGGTTCGACCTTGGGCAAAGAGCAGCGCGTCGGACTTGATCTTCTTCCCGGATTTGAGGTGGAGGATCGCGCCATCTTCGGTGCCTTCAATGGATGTCATCTCCTCATTGTGTTTGATGATCACGCCTTGGTTGCGCAGGTGGTACGCCAAGGCGTCGATGATCTCGTCGTCGAGGAAGGAGAGCAGCTTCTCTCGCGTGTTGATCAAGGTGATCTTGATGCCGAGATTGCGGAACATCGACGCATATTCGCTGCCGATGACCCCCGCGCCGTAGACGGTCAGGCTCGATGGGGTGAAGTCCATGGAGAGCACTTTGTCCGCATCCAAAATGCGCGGATGGCTGAAGTCCACGCCCTTGGGCTGATAGGGCCGGCTGCCGGTCGCGATGAGCACATACTTGGTTTTGAGCCTGGCAATGACCGTGTTGTCCTGAGTGACCTCGATCGTATGTGCATCGAGGAACCGCGCTTCGCCATGCATGACTGGAACGCGGTTTCGCTCATAGAAGCCCGTGCGCAGGTCGACCTGCTTTTGGATGATGGCATTCGTGGTGCGAAGCAGGTCTGGGATGTCGGGCAGCGTGGGGCGAGACGCCCGGAATAGTGGGTTATTCCTTAGTTCTCCGGCAGCGCGAATCGCGTGACGCAGGGCCTTGCTGGGGATGGTGCCCCAGTGGGTGCAGCCGCCGCCGACCATCGAGTATCGCTCGACGACCACGACGTTGAGTCCAGCTTTGCAGGCCTTCATGGCGGCACCTTCGCCTCCAGGACCCGACCCAATGACGACGACGTCTACGTTCTGACTCTGCACGCGACCCTCCAAGATGGGCTCGGTAACATCGGCCCACTGAACCGCAGCTGTCGGGTGGGTATGCCTTGACCGTGTCCGTTGTGGCGGTCATGTTGGCGGACGCTCTTCGATGAAGGGTGCGTGAGGAGGCCCGGTGGTTCACAGCGCTCTGAGCAGGTTGATCTGGCTTGGGCCCGTCTTGCTGGTTGTGGCCTGTACGTCCGACGATGACGTTGTAGATACGGACACCGGGGTGGACACGGAGACGGAAGACACGGATACCGACGACACGGACACGGACACGGACACCGACGAGACGGACACGGATACCGACGAGACGGACACAGACACGGACACGGACACAGACACAGACACGGATACCGACACGGGGCCGTGTGTGCCGGTGGCACCCCACCCACAATCGTTCGTCAAGGGTGAGCTTCAGGGGCCGGAGTCCAGCGCTCCAGGCGTGACGCATATCCAGCGTGTAAAGCTATTTTCCACGGGAAGCGCAGAACTCCTTGTGAGCGATGCCTGGCAGTCTCGTTTGCGCTGGCTGGGGAACTGTGATTCCAGCGGCTCCTGCGACACAGAGGACCTTGTGGCGGAGTGGGGCCAGCCGAGCCGGTCGGCGGTGGCAGACATGAACGGCGATGGCCGGATGGACGTGGTGGTGGCGGACATTGGCAGCGTCTTCCCAACGCCCGATCCCGTGGCGACGGTTCGGCTGCTGACGGCCAAGTCGGGGGGCGGATTCACGGCCACCGATGTGGCGACCTTCCTTGGCCGGACGACTTGTGCAACGCCCGCCGATCTCGATGGGGACGGGGATCTCGATCTGGTCGTCTGTGAGTTTGGTGCCGAAGACGGAAGCTTGCTGTGGTTGGAACAAGATGGCACAGACTGGATCAGGCACCGCATCCTGGAGGTGACTGGGCCCACCGACGCGTGGCCGGTCGACTTGGACGGCGATGGGGACCTGGACCTGATGAGCGCGGTGTCTCAGCTCGAAGAGACCGTCTACGTCTACGAGAACGATGGCAGCGGCGGGTTCACCCGTCAGCAAGACGCCTTCAAGGCGACCGAGGACTACTGGGGCATGTCCGGGTTGCAGCTCGCCGATCTCGATGGCGACGGAGACATGGACGCGGTCCTCACCAATGGCGACAGCCTCGACGGGGACCTTCCTCCTGACGTTGCGCCCGATGCCCACTACGGCGTGCAGTGGCTCGAGAACCTGGGCTCTTGGCAGTGGAAGACCCACGAGATTGTGCGTCATTGGGGGGCTTATACAACCCGAATCGGTGACATCGATGGCGACTGCGATCCCGATATCGCGGTGTCTTCGGTCCAAGAAGTCAGCGTGTTCCCTGACCGCACAATGCCGATTGAACCTCTATTTTGGTTGGAGCAGACCTCCGCCGGCAACTTTACCAAGCACACCATTGACGTGGACGGCCTGGAGCCCATCTTGTTCGCCATGGAGCTGCTCGACGTCGATGATGACGGCAAGCTCGACATCGTAGCCGGTCCGCTTGACCTCACCGTTGTGAAGGTCAAAGAGCCCCATGTGGTGTGGTGGCGGGGCAAGTGGGACTGAGCAAATCGCCGTCTTCTGCGCTATCGTGGGGCCAGATTTGGAGGTCCTATGCGTGGCTCGGTGCTCATCCTGTCCATTCCGATGGCGGTCGCGTGTGGAAATGCCGCGTTTCCCACGAACACCTGCAAGGACGTCGACACCACCAACTGCGTTGAGGTCGACCTCGAAGACGCCACGGTAGACCTGCAGGAGGTGGTGAACTCCATGACGGGGGACACCACGGTATTGCTGGGCGTGGGTACCTTTACCCTGGACAATCAGATCACCTTCCGAGGCTCCGATAATGTGGCGCTCATCGGACAAGGCATGGACGAGACGCTGCTCGACTTCGGCGGGCTTGCGGTCCAGGCCAATGGCGTGGACGCGATCTCCGAAGGCTTTTTGATTCAGGACCTCACCATCCAAGACGCGCCCAAAGACGGGCTGCGGGTCGAGGACAGCAACGACGTCACCATCCGGCGGGTGCGCGCCACATGGTCTCGCGGACCTTCCCCGGAGAATGGGGGCTATGGTCTGTATCCCGTACGTTCCAATCGGGTGTTGATCGAAAACTCAGAAGCGTTCAACTCATCCGATGCGGGCATCTACGTGGGGCAGTGCATCGAGGCTGTGGTGCGCGACAATCTGGCTTCCGGAAATGTGGCGGGGTTGGAGATCGAGAACACCCAGTACGCCGACGTCTACGGGAATGTGGTCGAAGACAACACCGGTGGCTTGGTGGTGTTTGACCTACCGGGCAACCCAGTGGTGGGCCGCGATGTGTACATCCACGATAATATCATCCGCAATAACAACCGAGATAACTTCGCTCCCGGTGGTACCGTCGCTCAGATTCCGGCTGGAACGGGCACCTTCGCCATGGCCTCCCGCCGCATCGAGATCTCCAACAACACCTACGAGAACAACAACTCGGTGGACATCGCCCTGATCTCCGGCCTGGTCGTCGAGGGCGATCCCGCGAAGTGGGTGATTCCAAAAGCCGATGTGGTGGGCAATATCGAGGGCCTTGAGCTCGATGCCGACGAAGACAATGTGTTCAACTTCCGCACGACCGAAGCCTATGTTCACTCCAATAGCCACAGCGGCTCGGGCACACGTCCCGACAATCGGGATGTGAACGCCAGGCCCCTTGGCTTCTTGTTCGCCTTGACGTGGAGCGGCGACAACGTGGTGGACAGTGTTGTCTACGACGCCATCGGCGAGACCTCCTTCTCAGCCACCGACGCCAGCGGCAATAGCAATGACCACCACATCTGTGTCGGCTCGGAGTCTGGGGCTACTTTCGCAAGCTTGGACCTGGAGAATCTCTCCAATCGAGCGGACGCCGGTCAGATCCCGAACGTCAATGACCTCTTCCGGCCTCCAGCCCCCTTCGCGCCGTTTGACTGCGGTGACTTCACCGAGGGTCCCTTGGTCATCCCGACCTTCGCGGACTGATGATGAAGGCGTACAGCATACTGTTGACGGCCGCGCTGGCCGGGGCCTGCAGTAGCTCCGGGTTTGGCCCGATCAACATCGAGTCCGGCACGCCTCCCGAGCTGCTGAGCGAGCTCAACCTCATTGCGGCGGTCGATGGGGCCTTGGTCACCAATGCGCGGGTCGAGCCGTACACTCTGAACACGCCGCTGTTCTCGGACTATGCAGTCAAAGACCGGCATATCTACGTTCCAGAGGGCCAAGCAGGCGCGTTCGACCCTCGGTGGACCTACGCCTTTCCCGAGGGCAGCGCCATTCTCAAGACCTTCTCAGTGGCCCCGGATCTGCGCGAACCGGATCAGAACCTGCGCCGCGTGGAGACTCGGGTGTTGCTCTTCACCGAGGAAGGTTGGACCGCCTGGCCCTACCTATGGAACGAAGAGGGGACCGACGCCGAGCTCAAGCTGAGCGGCAAGATCAAGCCCATGCAGGTCATCGATCGCGACGGGAACGAGCGCTCGTTTAGCTACTTGGTACCCCAGCGGAATCAGTGCCAAGAATGCCATGAAATCGAGGATGAAGAAGAGAACAAGTACATCGTTCCCATCGGGCCGAGCGCGCGAAATTTGGACGATGGCACCCAGCTTCAACGGCTCGAAGACCTGGGCGTGCTGGAACCCGCTCCCGCCGAACGGGCCCGGCCCGTCGTGAACTGGAGCGAGTACGTGGACGCCGACTTTTCGACCTTGGATGACCAGACCCTCGACGTTGTGGCGCGAGACTATTTGGACGTCAACTGTGCCCACTGTCACAACGACCGGGCCGTCAATGGCCAGACGAGCCAGCTCTTTTTGGCCTGGGACAACACCGACTTGTTTCGCGTAGGACTGTGCAAGAAGCCCGGTTCCGCAGCCAAGGGCACCGGAGGACGCAGCTATGACATCGTGCCTGGCAACCCGGATCAGTCCATCCTTCACTACCGGATGCAGACCGATGACGTGGGCAGCATGATGCCTGATATTGGGCGTTCATTAGTGCATGATGAGGGAGTGGCCCTGATCCGAGAGTGGATCGCCCGGATGCCAGCCGACGACTGTGTGGGGAACGAAGAGTGACGTCCACCAAATCCCGCCTGGCCGCCGTCCGAGACCACCTCCTCCAGGGCCTGGTGGAGCGCGATGTCGCGATCCGTCTGGGACTCCTGGCGGCCGTCGCCGGCGAACACCTGCTTCTCATCGGGCCACCCGGCACCGCCAAGTCGCTGCTCGCCCAGCGTCTGCGCGGCGCCTTCGCGGACGCCACCTACTTCGAGCGTCTACTCACCCGGTTTACGGTTCCCGAAGAGCTGTTTGGGCCCCTGTCCATCAAGGGGTTGGAACAGGATCGGTATGTGCGTCAGACCCGCGGCTACCTGCCTGAAGCCTCGGTCGCCTTCCTCGACGAGATCTTCAAAGCGAACAGCGCCATCCTCAATGCTCTGCTGACCCTGCTCAATGAGCGGGCGTTCGACAATGACGGCCAACGGCAGCCATGCCCGCTGATCTCGGTGATCGGCGCCTCGAATGAGCTGCCGGAGGGCGATGAGCTCGATGCGCTCTATGACCGGTTCTTGCTGCGTTTATTTGTGGGGCCTGTGTGCGCGGACTCGGTCGATGCGCTGCTTGCCCTGGACCCTGCGCTCGATGCCTCTGTGCCAGAAGCGTTGCGGTTCTCCGGCGAGGAGCTGCGCGATCTGCGACGCGCGTCTCGCTCGGTGGTGCTGACGCCAGACCTGCGAGACTTGCTCAAAGATCTTCGTGCGTGGAGCGCTGAGCAGGGCATTGGCATGTCCGACCGTCGGCTGCGCAAGGTGGTGGGCCTGCTCCAAGCGGCGGCATCCACCGATGGGCGCACCGAAGCGACGGTCTGGGATGCGTGGCTCCTCCAGCACTGCGTTTGGGATGATCCGGTTCAGCGAGACTCGGTCGCAGCGTGGTGGGGATCTCGTGTGGGAACGCTGCGAGCCACGTCACCGACGCGGCTCCTGGAGATGGTGTCGGCGTGGGAAGATCGGCTGAACACCGCCCAAACCGAGCAAGAGCAGCAGCGGGATGCGGCTGGCGACGCGCTATTTGTCGCGCTGGACGGCTCGATGGTGACTCGCGCGGAAGAGCGCCGGCCCCTGTCGGACTCTCGGGGCGCTGCCCTGTATTTGGCCCCGGCCGTCGACAGCTATGGCGAGCCGCGATCCGCCCGAACCAAGCCCGCAGGCGGCGGCTATACGGAACGCGAACTCGATGCCCTTGATCTGTACGATGAGGAGTCTGGGGGCGGACAATTCTTCCGCTCTTGGGTGGGGCGTGACGCTTATATTCGGGACCCTCTGAACCGGCTGTCCGAGGTCACGGAGCTCGCGCCGGCGATGGGCGCGAAGGCCCACCCCTCCGCCCACGTGGCGGGATGGCTCGAACAGCTGAGCGATTTGTCGTCTACCGTTGAGCAGTATCTAACAGGGCTTAGGGAGCGGAGGGCCAGCCTGTCTGTGGTGAGGGAGCACGTGTGGGTTCCGAGCCATGTGGTGGCGGGAGCCGATGAGACGTTGGTTCAGAGCGAGTCGGCAGCCACGGCCCTGCTGGAGAGAATCTCCACCTTGCATCAAGGATTCTCCGAACTTCCGGTCGGCGGGTGAACCCGTCGGGAGACGGCCTAGAGCGCGCGTACAGCGCTCTAGATTCGATCCCAGAGGCGCTCTTTGCTCCTGTGGTGGTGAATCCGGTGGGTGCGCTCGAAGATCGCGTCGCTGGCGTGCTGCAATGGCGCACCTCCTTGCTCATGGGCCAAGTGCCGGAGCAGGCGGACTGGCCGGGCCCAGGCCTGCATGCGGCGCTGTCCCAGTCCGTTCAGGCGCTCGGCGTTCTCGCGTTCACGCCCGGAGAGCCGGAGCTCGTCGACGCAGTTCTGCTGGACTTGGTGGCGGTGGTCGCAGAGCTGGGCCCCGCGCACGATGGCCGCCTGCAAGAACTGCTCGCTGCGGCCAGAGCCAAGACGCGACGGCCCTTCGAGGAAGAGGCTGCCGCACCCGGGTCCTCGGGTGGCGGAACCTCCACGGACGTGGACGGCTCGAAGACCGGCGAGGCCCGCGGAGGTGGTGACGAAGATCCGGGCACTGACCTCGGCTCGGCCGCCGGTCATCAAGAGAGCGGAGAAGCGCCAGGGGACGGTGCGGTGGACCCGGAGCAGGCTGAGCGGCTGCTCGCCGAAGCGCGCGCCCTCGCCGAAGACGACTTGGTCCGGTCCCTGTCGGATCGGCTCGATGGTCGTTGGGCCGGCCGTGTGCAGGCTTGGCGTCGCCTGGCGGACATTCTTGGTGATCTAAAGATGGCGTTGTCTCTTGGCTTTGACTTGGCTCGCCGGGTGCTGCGCCACACGGGCTGGCGAGAAGTCAGCCGGCTTCAGGCGCTCTTGGCCGACCTGCCACAGGTGCAGGACCTGGTTCGCACGCTGGGCCGAATGAACGCTCCCAAGGGCGAAGAGCAAGCCAGCGTCTTGGATGAGGTGGTGGATCCGGTGCGCAGGGTGGTGGAGGAGCTGCGCTGGGTTCGCAGTCCCCGTGCCCCCACCGAGGCGCGCGGCATCGAGCGCGGTGATGACATCAGCCGAATGTTGCCCGTGGAAGCATCACTTTTGTCGCACTCATCACTGCGGCTTCTGTGGCATGCGCGACGGGCGGAGCGCGGTCTGTCTGTGTACCGCTACGAAGGCAAACTTCAAGAGCGGATCCGGGTGCAGACCGAGTCCGCACCCACCGAACGAAGCAGCCACACGGCGCCAGAGCGCGGCCCGGTCGTGATCTGTCTGGACACCTCAGGGTCGATGCAAGGCGCTCCGGAGCAGGTGGCCAAGGCGTTGGTTTTGGCGGTCGCCCGCGCCGCCCATGATGAAGGCCGCGCCTGCCAAGTGGTGCTGTTCAGCGGGCCATCCGACGTCGAGGCCATCGAGGTGGATCTGGGTCCACAAGGCATCGGGTCTCTCCTCGGATTGCTCGGGCGCAGCTTTCATGGGGGCACCGACGTGGACGCTCCCTTGAAGTTGGCGCTCGATACCCTGGAACGCCAGGGGTGGAATCGGGCGGATCTGCTGATGGTCAGCGATGGCGCATTCGAGGTACCCGAGGGGCTTATCGAGCAAGCCCGAATGGCCACGGATCGGCACGACGCGCGGATCCACGGGTTGCTGGTTGGAGTACAGAGCAGTGCAGCGATGCAGGCCTTGTGCGATCCATTGCACACCTTTGCCGACTGGGCCGCTGTTGGCGGGGTGGATGGCCGTGGCTGACCGATTCCTTGCATTGCTCGGCTATCGAGGTAGAAGGCCAAGCTATTCGGCGAGGTTGTGATGTTTATTCGACCAGTGGCGCTTGTTGCGCTGGGTGTTGGTTTGTGGTTCCCGACGATGGCCCACGCGTTTTGCGGCGACGGCTATCTGGAGCGGTCCGAAGATTGCGATGATGGCAACCGGGCTCGCGGCGACGGCTGCAGCGCAACCTGCACGGTGGAGCCGGGTTGGGACTGCGAGAAGATCCTGTTCGAACTGGACGGTGCGAACGAGTGGGAGTCGGGCATTCCCGATACGGACTATCCAGCGCCCGACTGGGAGATTTCACCGGATCGACGAAGCCTTTCGCAAAAGGTCAACAGCGACCCCGGCATCTTCGTCTCGACGATGGATGCGACCGCCGCGGTCTTCGAGGTCGACGTCACCGTGGACACCGACTTCGACAATGACTTCGTCGGCGTCGCGCTGGGCATCGAGTCTGGCGACGACACCAACCCCGCTGCCGACTACCTCTTGTTGTCTTGGAAGCAAGGGTATCAAGACGACCCGGACTATGGCGAGACCTTCGAAGGCATGGCGCTCCTTCGCGTCAAGGGCGTCACCGACGCTGTGCAGCTTTGGCAGTACAAGGGCTCCGCAGTGACCGAGATCGCTCGCGGCAATACCCTCGGTTCAGTCGGATGGGCGGACTACCAGACCTACCGGCTCAAGGTGGACTACAGCCGCACCCGCGTGCGGATCTGGGTGGATGGCACCTTGGAGTTCGACGAGTCGGGCACGTTCCCGGCGGGGAACTTCGGCCTCTACAACTTTAGCCAGCAAGACGTGTTCTTCGACCTCGTCAGCCCGGTCAACGAGTCGGTCTGCAACCCGCTGGACACCGATGGCGACACAATCTGGGACTACCTCGAGGACGTCAACGGTGACGGTAACCTCGAGAATGACGACACCGACGGCGACGGCCGACCCAACTACGACGACCCCGACGACGACGGGGATGAGATCCCCACGGCCTTCGAGACCTACGACGGCACGGGCAACCCCATGCGTCAAGACAGCGATCGGGACGGCACGCCGGACTACCTCGACGAAGATGACGACAACGATGGTGTACTCACCCGAGTCGAGTCCTATGTCCGTGACGCCGCCACCACCGAGGTCGACACCGATGGAGATG
>JBGCER010000359.1:0-2877 GCA_045106515.1 Myxococcota bacterium | reverse complement strand
GACGCGGTGGGCGTCGAAGGCGCGACCCTCATCAGCCACGATGAGGACCGGGTCGAGTTCGACCGCACCACCAGCAAAGATGCTGGGTGGTACCGCGTCAATGCCCCGTCTCTCGAACAGACCTTCGTGCAAGTGGAGGGCGAAGGTTTGGTTCCCACGGGCGCGTCGGGCTTGCCGGGCGGGAACCCTCGTCTCCGTGTTCCAAACGGCACTTTCGTAGCCGTCAGCGAGGCCGCTCTGGCCGAACTCAGAGTCAAGTGGGCCGGGTGCCCAGGGGTCGACGACGACGGTGCAGTGCTGGGCCGGGTCGAGCTCGCAGAGTTCGAACAGACAACCGGTGAGCGCATCATTCTGCAGACCGCCGAGCTTACGCTTCAGATCGACGGAGGGGCGCGCCGGGCTGCGTGCTACCTCGGGGCAGACGGTACGTACGACCCAGACGTCGAGGTCACGGGGCCCTCTGGCGAGTTCTTGATCACCAGCGTTCCGGGTGGGCTGCACCAGCTGGACCTGATCTGGGTTCCGGTCGGGGGCACCGAAGACACGCAGACGTATTCCACATGGGTGCCGGAGGGTGGCTTGGCCCCTCGGTTCCCGCTGCTGGTAGAATCACCGATCGAAGCGCTGTAATGCGCGCAATCATCGCAGGCGGCGTCGACGTGGGCGACCACGACCGCTTGGTCCGGGTCCTCACACCCGACCAGGGGCGCACCGCCGTTCTGGTGCGGGGCGTGCGCGGCGGACGCAAGAACCACTTGAGCACCGCGATCACGCCCGGCGCCCACGTGGACCTGGAGCTGCGAAAAGGCAGAGGTCCCCTGCCCTTGTTACGCGATGCCCAAGTTCTTGCGAGCCCCAACCGAGCGCGCACCGACCTGCTACGGCTCTCCCAGCTGTCCTACGGGGTCGAGGTCTGCAGCGAGCTCGCTCCGGAGCACCACGAAGCCGAGCGCCTGTTCAAGCTGCTGCTCAGCTGGCTCGCATGTGTTGAAGGCGACGAACCACCAGGTGCTGCCACCCGGCAAGCCCTCGAAGCCAAGGCTCTGACGTTCGCCGGCATGGCGCCCTCGCTAGTGGCTTGCGCGGTGTGCGGCGACCGACTCGAAGACCCCACGGTGTTTTCATTCGATGCCGGCGGGGGCTGCCACGGCCGATGCGCCCAAGGCCGCGCCACCTCTGCGGCCGCCCTCGTGCGCCTAGAGGCGCTGCGCCGAACCGCGCTGGCACAGACCGTGGGCGTCGCCCCCGTAGAGCCGTCGTGGTTACTCGGCGATGCGGTGGAGTGGAACCTGGGCCGCGGCATGAAGTCTAGGTCCATGCTCGAAGAGGTCGAAGACGACTGAGGCGTCGACCGGGACCCGCCCGTAGCCCCCATCCCTCATGACCGCTCCGCACGAACCGCAGGGAGGTCGGCGCAGCCCGAGATCCCAAGGTGCAGTGGAGTGCCTCGTGAGGGATCGGGGCTAGGAGCCGAACGGAAGAAGTGCGGTTGCAATACCGAAATATACGGCAATGCCGACGAGATCGACCACCGTGGTCACAAAGGGCCCGGTCGCGACGGCGGGGTCGACCCCCATGCGGGACAACACGACCGGGGTGGCCGTTCCAAAGAGGCTGGCGATGACGATGGCCAGCCCGACCGAGAGCCCGACGGACACGCCTATGAGGGGCTGATCGAGGTACCGCACCACGCCGTAGCCGCCGAGCAGGACGCCGTAGAGCAGTCCGAGCACGACGCCCACCTGAACTTCCCGGAAGATGTAGGATAATGCGCCACCAAGCTGCACATGACCGGTGGCAATGCCGCGCACAGTAATGGTCGCCGACTGGATGCCCACATTGCCGCCCATGCCCATAATAACGGGAATAAAGCCCGCCAAAACTGCGACTTGGGCGAGGGTGTCTTCCCAAACCCCAATGAGCTCAGCCGCCAAGACGCCGCCACCGATGGTGGCCAACAGCCAGCCGGCTCGATTGCGGGCCAGCGCAAACACACCCTTGCCCTGGGCGGAGATGTCGTCGTTGACGCCGGCCAGCAGCATCATGTCTTCGACGGCTTCCTCGCGGATGACGTCGATGACGTCGTCGACTGTGACGATGCCCAGCACGCGCTTGTGCTCATCCACAACCGGAATCGCCAACAAGTCGTACCGGGCCACATACCGCGCCACTTCTTCCTGGTCTTGGCGCGGCCCCACCGCGATCACATCGCGGGTCATGATGGACACCAGCGCCGTGCTGGGTGGATGCGTGAGCAATTGGCGAAGGCTCACCACGCCCCCCAGGCGACCGTGGGGATCGATGACGTACACGTAGAAGACGCTGTCGTAGTCCTCGCCCCGATCCTGCAGGGCCTGAATGGCCCGGCCGCAGTTCGACGCCTCGCTCATGGTGAAGAAGCTCGGCGACATGATGCCGCCAGCGCTATCGCTGGGCCATGAGAGCAAGATGCTGACTTCGTCGGTGTCGGAGCCTCGTAGCTCAGCCAAGACCCGACCGCGGAGCGCGTCGGGCAGCGACTCCACCACGTCGGTGGCATCGTCCATCTCCATGCGCTCCAGCATGTCGACGAGCTGGTCTTCGGACACATCATCGACCACGTCGATGAGCGCATCATCCGACAGATTGGTCAGGATGGACGCCGCGGTCTCTCGATCTTCGACCAACCGGAACAAGCTCGCTCGCTCCGACGCCGTCATGTGGTCCATGGCGGCAGCCACGTCCTCGGGCCGAGTTTTGGCCAAGACCTTGCGCACCTGAGGCCCGGCCTCGCGCCGAACGAGTCGGCGCAGGATGGTCTCTGTGCGAGTGTTGAGCGGCGTTGTGGCCATGACACACCAGGTGACGAGCTAGCGCGGTGACCGGTGTAGTCGGCAC
>JBGCER010000358.1:0-14961 GCA_045106515.1 Myxococcota bacterium | reverse complement strand
GGCGTCGATGGCGGGCATGAGGGTGGTCTGCACGGTCACCTCGCGCTCGCCTTCCCACTCGGGGGCCTCATTGGTCGTCACCGCATCGTGGCGAAGGTCTTCTTCGCTGACGTGGGCCAGGTCGTCTCGGTCTAGGTAGTTGATGGCCAACTCGCGGAAGACGTAGTCGATGATGGACGTGGCCATCATGATGCGATCGTGGCCTTGCACCATGCCATTGGGCTCGAAGCGGCTGAAGACGAACTGGTCGACGAATCGCTCCAGCGGCACGCCATGCTGCAGTCCGATGCTGATGGCAATGGCGAAGCTGTTCATGAGCGAGCGGAATGCGGCGCCCTCTTTGTGCATGTCGACGAAGATCTCACCGAGCTCGCCTGTCTTGTACTCGCCGGTGCGAAGGAAGATCTTATGTCCGCCAACCACCGCTTTCTGGGTGTAGCCGGTGCGCCGGTCTGGGAGACGGCGACGCTTGGCCAGGTAGCGAACGACGACGCGCTCGGTGACTTCGCGGATCTGCTCCGGTGTATGTCCGGGTGCTGCGGCCAGGGGCTCGACGTCGTTGGCGGGAGCTTCATCGACGGCCGCGAAGATGTCGCCAGCGGACATGCTCGACAGCGGCTGGGAGAGCTTCGAGCCATCGCGGTACAAGGCGTTGGCCTTGAGGCCCAGTCGCCAGGACAGCATGTAGGCGTCCTTGACGTCGGGAATGCCGGCTTCGTTGGGCATGTTGATGGTCTTGCTGATCGCGCCAGAGATGAAGGGCTGCACGGCGGCCATCATGTGAATGTGGGCTTCGTATGCGATGTATCGCTGACCGATGCGCCCGCACTTATTGGCGCAGTCGAACACGGCTTGGTGCTCGGCGCGCAAGTCGGGGGCGCCCTCGAGGGTCATGGTGCCGGTGGCGTAGGCGTTGGCCGCGTCGATGTCGGCGCGGTCGAAGCCGATGAGCTCCAGCAGGTCTGCGGTGGGGTCGCCGAGCTGCTCGGTGGTGAGGCCCAGCACTTGGGTGCAGAACTCGTCTCCGAGGGTCCAGCGGTTGAACACGAACTTGATGTCGAACGCGCTCGCCAGCTGGCTCTCGACCTTAGCGAGGACTTCGGCCGTGAAGCCCTTGGCGCTGAGGCTGTCGTGGTTGACGCCGGTGGCGCCGCGCAGAGTGCCGTGGCCGGTCGCATAGCGAACCATGGCTTCGGACTGGTCTTTGGTGTATCCGAGGTAGGACAGCGCGGGGGGAACCGACTGGTTGATGATCTTGAAGTAGCCGCCGCCGGCCAGCTTCTTGAACTTCACCAAGGCAAAGTCGGGCTCCACACCGGTCGTGTCGCAGTCCATGACCAGGCCGATGGTGCCGGTCGGTGCGATGACCGTGACCTGGGCATTGCGGAAGCCGTGGCGCTCTCCTAGCTCCAGAGCCTCGTCCCAGGTGCGACGCGAGGCTTCGACCCACTCGGTGGGCGCATTGGCCGCATCGAGAGGGACGGGGCGCACCGTGAGTCCATCGTAGGCCGAGGCGGTCGCGGACCAGGCGGCGTGGCGGTGGTTGCGAATGACGCGCAACATGGCGTCGCGATTGCGGCTGTAGCCGGGGAAAGGTCCCTTTTCGGCCGCCATTCGAGCGGACTGCGCATAGGACTCGCCGCACATCATGGCCGCCAGAGCGCCGGCGCGAGCGCGGCCTTCTGCGCTGTCGTAGGGAATGCCCATGACCATCAGGAGGGCGCCCAAGTTGGCGTAGCCGAGGCCGAGGGTGCGGAACTCGTAGGAGAGGCGGGCGATGGGCTCGCTGGGGAACTGCGCCATGGCGACGCTGATCTCGAGGACGGTGGTCCAGATCCGGGTGGCATGCAGGTAGTCTTCGACGCTGAACTCGGCGGTGTCCGTGTCGAAGAAGCGCATGAGGTTCAACGAGGCCAGGTTGCAGGCCGTATCGTCGAGGAACATGTACTCGGAGCAGGGGTTTGAGCCGTTGATCCGGCCATCATTGGGGCAGGTGTGCCACTCGTTGATGGTGGTGTCGAACTGCACACCCGGATCGGCGCAGGCCCAGGCGCTGTACGCCACTTGGTCCCACAGGTCATTGGCAGCCAGGGTCTTGTGCACGCTGCCATCGGTGCGGCGGCGCAGCTCCCAGGACTCATCACGAAGGACGGCGTCCATGAAGCTGTTTGGGATGCGCACGGAGTTGTTCGAGTTCTGGCCCGACACAGTGGCGTAGGCCTCGGAGTCCCAGTCGGTGTTGTAGGTGTCGAAGTCGACGCTGGTCACACCTTGCTTGGCGAGCTGGACCGCCCGGTAGATGTAGTTGTCCGGCATGCCCGAGGTACGCGCCGCTCGGATCGAATCGGCCAGCTCGGTATTGGTGCGAGGGTTGAATCGTTCGGGTCCCTCGACCGCCGCGCAGGCTGCGAGGACCGCGTTCATACCGCGCTCATTGATGTGAGAACCCGCGACCAGGCTGGCGACCTTCTGCTCTTCGACGACCTTCCAGTTGACGAAGGCCTCGATGTCTGGATGATCGAGGTCCAAGCTGACCATCTTGGCGGCCCGGCGGGTGGTGCCACCGGACTTGATGGCGCCGGCCGCCCGGTCGCCAATCTTGAGGAAGCCCATGAGACCCGAGCTGTGGCCGCCGCCGGACAGGGGCTCGCCCTCGCCTCGGATGGCGCTGAAGTTGGTGCCGGTGCCCGAGCCATACTTGAACAGGCGGGCTTCGCGCTGCCAGAGGCTCATGATGCCGCCGTCGTTGACCAGGTCGTCGCTGACGGACTGAATGAAGCACGCGTGGGGCTGGGGGCGCTCGTAGGCGTTGGTGCTGTCCACCACCTTGCCTTGGGCTTCGTCCATGTACTTGTGGCCCTGGGCGGGACCATTGATGCCGTATTGCCAGTGCAGGCCGGTGTTGAACCACTGCGGGCTGTTGGGGGCCGCGTACTGGCGGGCCATCATCCACCGAAGCTCATCGAAGAAGACCTTGGCGTCTTCTTCGGTGTCGAACATGCCCTCTTTCCAGCCCCAGTAGGTCCACGTGCCGCACAGGCGGTCGAACACCTGGCGGGAGTCGGTCTCGCCCACGAACTGCTCGCCCGCTGGAACGTCCGCCATCGCCTTGGTGTCGGGCACGCTGCGCTGGAGCCACTCAGGCACGCCCTTCTCTTTGACGCGCTTCGTCTTGAGGGGAACGCCGGCCTTGCGGAAGTACTTCTGGGCGATGATGTCGGTCGCGACCTGACTCCACGCCTGGGGCACGATGGCCTCGGACTCGAACACGGTCGAGCCGTCGGGGTTCCGAATCTGCGACGTGCGCGTTTCGAAGGTGAGGGCCTCGTAGGGGGTGTTCTGACCAAGGGTGAAGCGGCGTGTGACCTTCATGAGGACCTCTGCGGGGGCGCGACTGAGCGTGGATCTGGGATGGCGTGGCGTAGGCAGACCGGCCCCTCCCCACGGAAACCCGAGGGTGGAACGGATGTCAGGCTCCGAAGTCCCGTCAAATCCTCCCCGACCGGCTGTGTGGAGGGCCCGTCCAGCTGTGGATGGGTCCCCTTCAGGTGGGGTCGGGGGCTGGCCGTGAAGGCAGCGCGGAGGTCTGGCGGGGGGGCGGTCGGAGCGAGGTTGGTCTGCGGTGGAGCGGCGAGCAAGGGATATGTCACCCCTGCGGCGCCCAGCCACACTATCGAGTCAGGCGGGTGAAGATCAATGAGTGGTTATGGGCCTACTAACGCACCTTTGAAGAATCCACTGCTTTAGGCTTGAGGCAAAGCAGGCTTTGAAAGGGGCTGTCGACGGGAACCGCCCAGGTCTATCCCCAAGGCTTTTCCCGACTGTCCCAGGCTTTTCCACAGGGTCCCCCACAGGTCATCCCCGTCTGCACACCACGAGAAGTCCCGTGGGGACGGGGTTCGGTGGGGGTCCGCCACTGCGGTTTTCCACAGAAGTATCTTGTCAAGGAATCGTAAAGTCATGTTTCGGCTCGGCGCGCAACCCCGAGATGTAGGGGGCGTGTTGCTGGCTCCCCCCCACATGTAGGGGTGGGGAGGTCCCGCATACGACTCAATCGATCGCGTTGAGCAGGTCGTTCAGCCGGTCGCGGAAGCGCTCCAGCTCTCGGAGCAGCGCGGCGCGTTCGCCCATCCACTCTGGATCTGGGGGAGCCGGCGCGGCCTCGAGTTGGAACACCAATAGGTCGACGTCTTGCGTGATGTCGTCGAGGGTGCGGCGGTGGTCTTGGTTCACGTGCGCCTCGGAGCTGGGGGAACACTAGCCTTGCGAGGCCATGCGGTCCCGCAGAGCCAAGAGCTCGGCGTTGGCCGGATGACGTGAGAGCCCTTGTTCTAGAGCTTCTTCGGCGGCCACCGTGAGCCCCGCTTCGATGAGTCGCTCGACGCGCACGATGGTCTGGAGTGGATCTCGTGGGGCGTTGGGGGGGGGCAGAACCTTGCGCCTGAGCGCGGCCAGGTCCAGCTCCATCTTGCCGGTGGCCGCCAAGGCGTCGAGGGCGGGCCTCCACGCGTAGGGCTGGCCGTTGCGGATCGCTTGGTCGGCCAAGGAATATAGGAGCCGAGGCCGGTCTCGGGTGATCTTGAACGCGTCTTGAACCCATTTCTCGCGCTGTTCCCGGCCGTGGGAGCGGGCGGCCTTGCGCAAGCGGCCCTTGATCTGCCGCACGCGCACGCTGTTGAGCCACGCCGGAAATGCGAGGGCGGCAGCTACTAATAGAATGCCCACCAGGACGGGGAAGGGCACGATCTGGGCTAACCCAGACACAATGTCGGTAAGGCCTCGGAACATCGAGGCAAGGCTATGCACGAGGGGACGGATGGGAATGGGGGCGGGAAAGGCCCGACCCTACGCCTCTGCGGCCACCGCCACGAGCTCCACCGCTGTCAGCCGTTCCAGTGCCGCTAGAAACGAGGGTTCATCGCCGATTTCGGCCCCGTGGTCTGTGTGGACCACCGAGACGTGGCGCCACCGTCCATTGTCGTCGGCCCAGAAGAGTTGGTCGGACAGGCCCTGCTTGACCCGCGGCCGGTGCAGCAGCGATCGCACAGCAGCGATCGCACTGAGGCCCTCTAGCGGCGCGATGAGTAGGGTGTTGGCGTCATCGCAGGCGATGAGAACCCCTTCGAGGGGCCAGGGGCGAATGAGGTCTTGAATACAAAGGATTCGACTGGCTGCGACGCCGTCCGCACTTCGGATCGTCCAGAGTCCCCGGCGCTCTTCGCTCTCCAGTTCCAATGGAGAACATCGACCTCGAAAGCCCCAAATCGATCGGTGGCAGGTGTCGATGAACGAGCGGGGTAGCGCTGCGGCTTGGGTGTCGTCGAGAGGCTCACACGCCGGGTCCTCGGCATCCGCCAGCGCCACATGCAGGTGTCCATGAACAAAGGGCATGGAAGGGTAGTGGTCTGGCGACACCAAGACAGGAACGAATCGAGCGGACAAAGGGCCTCCGGGGTGGCTGCGACCCGCGGTGTTCATCGGCGGGAACGGGGTGGGCTTGATGCCGGACGTCGGTTGGGTGATGGGTGAGGGGGAGGCGTCATGAACATCGCCGTTACGAACGTTCACCTGGACCTGGGCGCCGGCCGCCGAGGCACGGATATGGGACCTTCAGCAATACATGTGGCCGGACTCTCGGCTCGGTTGCGCGCGCTGGGTCATCAGATCTCGACCATTCATAGCCTTGGCACCTCCACGTTCGAAGAGGGTGATCCTGGGGAGGGCTCCGCGCGCTTTCTCCCGATCATCCACAAGATCTGCAGCCAGGTGGCCAGCGCGGTCGAAGACCAAGTCTCGACCGGTCGCTTCCCCTTGGTGTTGGGCGGCGACCACTCGCAAGCCATCGGCACGATCAGTGGCATCGCCCGAGCGTACAGGCCTCAAGGTAAGGAACTAGGCGTGCTTTGGGTTGACGCCCACACGGATATGAACACGCCAGGCACGTCGCCCTCGGGCAATATTCACGGCATGCCGCTCGCCACGTTGCTGGGCCGTGGGGCGCCGAATTTGGTGGAGCTTTCGGGTTCAGAACCGGCGTTACGCCCCGAGAATGTGGTGGTATTCGGCGCCAGAGATGTGGACGCGGCCGAGGCGCCAGTGGTGAAGGAGCTGGGAGTGCGGGTCTACACGATGAGTGAGATCGACAAGCGCGGCACCGCGGTGTGTGCCCGAGAGGCCATCGAGATCATCTCCGATGGCACCGACGGCTTGCACCTGTCGTTCGATCTGGACGGCGTGGACCCGGAATACGCACCGGGCGTCGGCACCCCTGTGCCCGGTGGCTTGTCCCTGCGCGAGTCCCACATGGTGTGCGAGATGATGAACCAGACGGGTCGGCTGTGCGGCATGGAAATGGTGGAGCTCAACCCCACGTTGGACCACGCCAATAAGACCGGGCGACTCGCGGTTTGGCTCATCCAATCGGCACTTGGGAAGACGATTATTTAGCCGGCTGCTCGGGGGCGGAGGGGCGCTGATCGCACCGACCCTCAACCACGCCGCGCCAACGGCACCGACGGGCATCAAGGGTGCGCTCGGCGGGATGCTCCTCGTCCGCCGCCACGAAAAGCATGGCGGGGGGATCGTCGACCAGGGCGCGGGTGAGGGCTTCGGCGACGTCCCAGCGGCGGTGACCATCGGGCGCCATGCGCGTGCGGTGTAGGGCGATGGCCAGGGCGGCGAGCGCGTCGAGTCGTCCATGATTTTGGGCCCATTCTACCTGGCCTTTTGATAGGTAGATCACATCGTCGGTGGCTTCGACGCCCGGCGCACCCAAGGCCACGACAATGCGACGTGCGGGCGGGCCCAAGAGCCCGTTGGCGCGATGGAGGTGCTCACCGAGCGCAGCCTGAAAGTCGGCGAGGGCGGCGGCGCTGCTGGGGTCGGCGACCCAGACGGTGTATCGAGGGGTAGAACTACAGTTCCAAGCTGTGGAAAGGTGCTGGCCCCCGGGCAGCGCCCAGGTGCCGCCGGCGCTGTCTCGCTGGCCGCCGTCGAGGGCGAGGAGCACGGGCTCCTCGGGGTTGAGCCAGACGCCCTGCGCCGGGTCATCCACAAGCCATACGTCGCCTGCGACCACGCGAACGGGTGGTGGAGCAGAGACGCGTGTGGCCCGGTACGTCACGCGCACCCGGGCGCCTTTGGGTCCCACGGCGACGCCGGAGCACACCATGCTGCCGTCGGACGGGAGCGGGATGGCTCCGAGCGGGGCGGCGGGTGCGCCATCCCACCACCCATCTCCATCGCTGTCCCACCGCTCTGGGTCGGTGCCCAGCAGGATCTCCGCCAGCCAGGGCTGACCATCTCGATCGCTATCGGTCAGCCCCGCTCGCAGTCGTTCGGGACCGCCGTTGAGTGTGTCGAGGATGATCGCGCCTTTTGGACCGGTGCGCAGTAAGGCGCGCTCCAGGTCCTTCCACCGAAGCTGGCCTGAGCGGGGCCAGAGCGAGGTGGGCTCGACGACCGCTGCGACCACGCGAAGGAAGCGCGCGGAGCCGAGGTACGCGTCGGAGCGGTCTTGGTCCAAGCCGGTGCCCCCCGAGTAGTTTCGGGGATTGGTCCACTTTCGGAGATCGGGTAGGGCGTCGAGGTCGCGGCCATCATCAGGGTCGAGCAGGTCGGGCTCGGACAAGTGTGTGGCCATACAGTCTGCGAGAAGATCGGTTCGGCCTTCGGTTAGGGCCGGTGGGCCCTTTCGGGTCCACGCGTGAGCGATCTCGTGCAGCAAGGACCGCCGGGGATTCAGGCCGGCCAGCTCGACGGTGTGTAGGCCCTCGGCGTCGAGGTGGGCCCTCCCATCGAATCCTTCCATTTTGTGGCTTCGAACCAGGCGGATCGGGTCATGGGAGGCCGGTGTCCACCCTGCGCAGGCCTCTCCCGCCGCCCATGCGCGGACCGCTAGCGTGGCGTCTTCGGGGGCGTCGGCGACGAAGGTGGGCGCAGCGCCCCACGCTGGAACGCCAGCGAAGAAGAGGGCGGCGGTAGCGACCGGTCGATGCATGGTCGGACGATACCTGGGATCTCAGGCGGGATCCATCGGCGTCTTATCGGTGCCAGATCGGTCCGGCCCAGCCGTCGAGGGGGGTGGGGGGGCCGGGGAGGATCTGGCGTACATAGTGGGCGATCCCCTGAGCCTGACGCCAGTGGCGCGGGTAGCCCAGCGCCACTTCTTCGAAGCGCACGCCGTCCCGCCAGTCGGTGGCGCGCATGTGTAAATGGCCGCTCACCACCACGTCTACCGGCAGTTCTGTGTGCCAGGTCTCCGTGGCGGTTGTACCGCACCACGGGGTAAATCGTGGGATCCGAAACAGCCGAATTAGGTCTCTTCTCAGAGGCCAATGATTGATCAGTACCAGCCGATGCCCGTCGGGCACTTGGGTGGCGAGGCGCTGCCGGGTGAGCTGAAGCCTTTCGGCGCACCAGGCCTCTTTGCTGGCAAAGGGCTCGGCGTGTAGGTAGCGCTCATCGGTGCTGACGATCCCCGCTTCACGTGCCCAAACCCGTGCTTGTTCCGGATTCATTCCGTCGGGGGCGAAGCTGTAGTCGTACAGTAGGAATAGAGGCGCGATGATGGTGGGAGGACCCTCGCCCGGCCACTCGATGTACGGGTCTTCGGGGGTCACCACGCCGCGGGCTTGGCAGTGGCGCACCAAGTGCTCATACCGGGCGACGCCACGCAGGGTGCACGGGTCTTTGGGGGTGGAGTACAGCTCGTGATTTCCCGGGACCCACAGCACCTTGGCGAAGCGCTCCTGTGCGCAATCAAACGCCGCATCGAGGTGTTCGACCGTCTCGCCGATGTCCCCGCCCAAGATCAGCCAGTCATTGGGATGGTGAGGCAACTCACCCAGGGCCGCCCGATTCTTGGGGTGGCCGACATGAAGGTCAGAGATGGCGAAGAGGCGCACGGCGGGGAGTTAACCTGGGGTTCGTGGAGTACCTATGCCAGATGCTGTGACTGCGGGTGTGCGGGTAACCGTGGACGCCGAATACCACGCTGAACACTCGAATCCGGGGCGGCGCGAGTGGTTCTTTAGCTATCGCGTGCACATCAAGAATGAGTCCAGCCGGGCCGTGCAGCTGCTGAATCGACATTGGGTGATCACCGATTCTGCCGGAGAACGGCAGGAGGTGCGCGGTCCTGGGGTGGTGGGCGAGCAGCCTATTTTGGCGCCCGGCGAGGTGTTTTCCTACACCTCTTTCTGTCCATTGAGCACGTCGCTGGGTGCCATGCACGGCACCTATGCGATGCGCCGACAGGACGGTGAGATGTTCGACGTGCAGATTCCCGCGTTCGCGCTCGTCGATCCGTCGACTGAGAACTGAGGCCGCGCCGCCCGTGCCTCAACCACAGGGTTGGGGACAGTCCTCGACGCGAGGCTGGACCAAGCCTCGGTCTCCGCAGACCGTCTTTTCTTGGACGCAGGCCCAGAACGCGGCCTGGTCGCAGCTGACGTCGTCAATTTGCGGCGTGCACTGAAAGGCCGGGTCCATGCGGGTGCCTGCGGTCACGCACTCAAGGTTATTGAAGTGCGCGATAAAGCCGCGGCAGGACGGCGTGTTGTCGAAGGTCGGGGCGGGCACCGCCGGTTCGGGGTCCACCAAGATCGCGGGGCCTTGCCCACCGAGGCTCACGTCCTTGTCGGGCTCGGGAACGAGCTCGGCATTGCACGCGAATAGAGACAACAACGGCCACAGGGCACTACGCAAGGCGCGACCTCCTACGGGCCTCTATCGTGTCATGCGCTCCAAGGGGGCTCCCAGACGCTCTGCATGCTGTCTTGGGATTCGAGCACCTCGAAGAGCTGGGAGAACGCGGGATCTCCCGCTAGCGTTGCGGAGTCTCCGATGCCGATCCACAGGCGGCGGGCCCGGGTGATGGCGACGGTGAGTCGGCGAACATCGGCGACAAAGCCTAGGTTTCCGTCTGGATTGCTACGCACCCAGGAACAAAGGATGATCTCGCGCTCTTGGCCCTGGAAGGCGTTGACGCTGTTGATCTCCAACTTGGGTAAGCGCGCTTGCAGAGCGCGGGTCTGCGCCGAGTAGGGCGTGATGATGGCGATCGACGCCGCCGGGACGCCAGCCTGGAGGAGGGCGTCGACGACCTTGTCCATCAGCTGGGCCTCCCCCGGATTTTCGAAGGATCGGGTCGCGGGGTCGAGCTGCTCATCCATCCCAGCGCCCGCAGTGTCGATCCATAGGGTCGATCGTCGCGTCAGCTCGGTGGCGTCCACCCCAGGCATCTGCGCCACGCTGTGTTCGGCGACCGAGGGGTGGGCGGCGTAGCGATCGCCGTAGATGTGCTGGACGAGATCTTGGATGTGTTCGTTCATCCGATGCTGGATTTCCAGCATCGGGAGCGCCAGCCCCGGGCCGGAAGGGTCCATGAGACGCTCCAGCAGGCTCACGCTCAGTGGGCTGTGGGGCTGCCTCACGACGGGGCCAAGCTGGAGCGGGTCCCCAGCCAAGATGAGCCGGTCAATGTAGGGAACGGCTGCCCAAATGCTGGGTTCGATGGCCTGGGTCGCTTCGTCGACCACGGCGGTTTGTGCGGGCGGCAGAGAGGCGGCTCGCCAGGCGAGGGTGCCGAGCGTTGTGGCGATGACCTGGGCACCGGAGAGGGCGTGGTCTTCAGCGGCGCGCTCTAGGTCCCGTCGCTGACCGTAGAGCCGGGACAAGCTGCGGCGGGCATCCCGGTCGTTCGAGGCCGAGAGCTGGGAGATATCGCGACTCAATGCACGGAGCGCTTGGGCGTGAGGCCCGGTCTCGATCCGCCGTCGCAGGGACAGCCCGCGTCCGGCTTCGCTCATGCGGCCCCAGTTGCCGACGCGCACCACATCGAGTCCGGCGGCTGCGGCCCGCTCGGCCAAGTGGTCGACCGCCGCATTGCTGTCTGCCAGCGCCCACGGGCGATCCCCCTCCTTGACCAATGCTTCTAGAAGAGCAACAAGTAAGCGGGTTTTTCCGGTTCCCGGAGGCCCGTGGATAAGGGCGAGCTCGGCGGCGGCCATCGAGGCCTCCCCGGCGAGGCGCTGGGGCGCGTTTAGCTGTGGGTGGAGCGGCGTCGGTCGGTAGTGCTCTCGGAGTGAAGGCGGTTTCTCACCCAGCAAGACGTCTCTTAAGGAGGAGCTGTGGCCGTCGCCGCGTGCGAGTGCGTCGGCGAGTCGCCTCCACGGCGCCGGGTCGAAGAGCTGGGTGATGGTGGCAGTGCCGGACTCGGGACCCTGGCCGCGCACGCGTACCTCTGCCCATCCTCGACCCACGTCCTCGATCCGGCCGGTCCAGGTGTGCTCTGCCACAGACACATCCACCCGGTCGCCTGGACCCAGGCCGTCGTGAAGCGCCACTCCCCGTTGAGCGCGCAAGGTCAGACGGGTCTGATCCCGTCCAGCAAACTCGCACGACTCCACGTTGAGGGGAGGCCAGGCCACCCCAGCGGCGATGCGCTCGGCGACCGGCAAGCTCAGCAAGCGGTCGAGCGTGTCCCGTTCATAGGCCCCCGCCGAGGCCAATGCTCCGTGGAGGTCGTGCAGCACTGGGTGCTCTGGCATCGTCTCGATCCCGCATCATTTCGACATTTGACAGGGGTGCGGGTATCCCAGGGCCCTCGGAGATGCTGTGCCATTCGATTCTGCTGATGCTGCTTCCTTTTTGGCGACCCAGGTCGATCGATCCCCACCCAAGTCGTCGGTGCCCGGGCCATTCGGGGCTCCGACAGCGGAGTATGTGAGGTCGCCGGCCGCGCAGCGTGTGGCGGCGCTGGCCGGAACGCAGGGCTTGGGCCTGTTTCACTATGAGTGGCGTCACCACCTGGATCTGCCCGAGGCCTGGGCCCCCGAGCACAGCCCGGAGCTGGCGGCCCGCCCGATGTGGGCCGGTGGCGTGTTGGGGGAGCGCAAGTATCAGTCGTTCCGGCATGACCAGGCGATTGGGGGCTATCATCCTGGGATGCGTGCCAAGTGGGCAACCCATGAGCTCTGTCATGGGTTGGTGGGTTTTGCCTGGCATCCTGGGGCGAGCCCGCTCTTTGTCGCCACCGCCAGCCGGCTGGCCGAAATGGTGCCGGTGGTGCTCTGGTATTTCTTGGACGAAGCCCATCTACGACGGTGCCCGGTTCACCAGAATGGGGGGGCGCTCTACCGGCGCCTCTGCTCTGAATGCGAGTCGGCCGCGGGGGTGGCGATCAACCCGGGAGACGCTGAAACGTGGCTTGAGAAGGGACGTTTATTCGTCGAGGCTGAGCTGAGAGCCGTGGCGCGAACCGTGGCGGAGCAGCGCCCCGTGCCTCATGTGTACGGCTCGTTGAACCTCTGTTCGGATGGTGTGGCCTACGCGTCTGCGCACGGCCCACGGATCCGCTCCGCTGCCTTTGAGGCGTTCGTCGATGGGTTTGCGGTGCCAGGGGGTGGCTATGAGCGGACCCTCGAAGCGCTTCAGGAGCGAGCGACCGATGTGCTTCGTTCGATCGTCAGTGATCATGAACTCAAGCCGCTGGCTCCCACCCCTGAGCTAGGACGCCACCGCTGGATGCTTCAAGACGTGGGGTGGCGGCTGCTGAGCCTACGCGAGGACACCGATGGCGAGGTCTATGACGCGCTCACCGCGATCGTCGCTCCGCTGGCTCAGGCCTGCCAGCGCACGGCTACATCCGATGGAGCGGGGGAGGATCCTGCGGGAGCAGTGGCGGCAGTTCAAGGTGCATTCACAGCGTTTCAAGCGCTCTTCGAGCAAGTGGTCCTGCCGGAGCCCAGCCACCTCTTTGCACTCGGCTACCCGGTCGCCGACGGCCTTCCCCATCGGGCCCTCGACCAAGTCGAAGACGGAGTGACCCAGGCGCTTCCGCTAACGGCCGGGCTGTTGGCCCAGGAGTTACGTCCTTTGGTCGAGCGATTCGCCGAGGCCGATGCCCCTGTGCGCTCCCCCTTGGGGCGCAGGTTCGCTGCCTTTCTGACCGGCGGGGTCGCTCCAGAACTATCGGCGCTCGCCCATTATGAGGCGGCGCTGGCCCACCTCGAACCCGCAGATCCAGACTGGGTGGGTCTAGGGGCTGGCCCGGGACCGGTGCGCCTGTGCGAGGGCGTGGTGGTGTTGAGTGTGCCGGTCGACGTTGTGGAGCTGGCTCGTAACGTGGACTTCGGGGATGTGATCTGGGCTGAGGAACAGCTCCAGGATGTAGACGGGCAGCCTGTGCCGGCGCGGCCGACCTGGGTCGTGCTCGTTCGGGACGCTCGCGGCGAGCCGCAAATCCTAGATCTGGACGGCGATTCGGCGGCCGCGCTGCTCGCGCTCGGTCCAGGAGCGACTCTGGCTGTCGATCCTCATGTGCGCGCGGCGTTGGAGCAGCACGGGGTGATTAAGCCCACGCGATGGGCGCTCGACGTGGGAGCGGCCCAGGGGGAGACGACCGACTAGCTGCCGTACTTGACCGAGCATCCCCAAGACTGGGTCTGCTAGGGGCTGGGGGTTTTGCCCGCGAGCACCGCGTCTACAGCCTCTTGGGTAAAGGCTTTGTACCCGGACTTTGGCATGGCTCCACGGGGGGCGTTGTCCAGGGCGCCGGCGTATTGAATCATGCCCTTGGGACCGACTACGACCATCTGCGGCGTGGTCTTGGCGCCGTAGAGTCGGCCGACGGCGCCGTCTTCGTCGACCAAGATCGGGTGGCTCATGTTCCAGCTTGCTGCGGCATCTTTGTTGGCTTTCACGCCATGGCCCTGCTTGCCAGGTGCGCCGGAATTGACGGCGAGCCAGACCACGTCTTTGTCCGCGTAGGACGACGCCATGGTGGCCAGAGGGCCATCGCCGTGTGCGGCAACAACAAAGGGGCAACCTGGGTTGAACCACTCGATGACCACAACTTTGTCCTTGTAGTCGGACAGGGTGTGGGTCTTGCCGTCCACGTCGGTCAGGGAGAACTCGGGTGCGGCGGCGCCGACCTTGGCCTTGCTGGGCACGGCGTTGGCGGTGGTACAAGCTGCGGCGGTCAACGCGATTAGGGCAAAGGCGCGCATGGCGAACTCCAGAGTAGGCGGTGGGGTAACCTGGCTCGGGAAGGCGCTGGGGTCACCGGTCGTCCCGGCGCAGCGCGAGGGCGTGAACTGGTCTACCGTTTGGCCAATGGAGGCTCGGTGTTGTGGCTTGGACTTGCGCTGATGTGTGGAGCGGTCGAACCGGCGGTGGATGCCTCGTTGGAGGTCGATCGCCTCAAGGTCGAGGCGACGGTGGCCACCCTCGACAATGGCATGCGCGTCATCCTCGAACAGCAGGACCGTACGGACGTCATGGCCGTGTACCTGCATGTTGGGGTGGGATCGCGAGACGAGCGTGACGGCGAGCGTGGCATGGCCCATCTCTTTGAGCACCTGATGTTCGAGGGAAGCGAACATGCGGCCGGAAATACCTATGATGAGCTGCTGACCGCTGCGGGCGGCGATAATAATGCGTCGACGTCCGAGGACGAGACGGACTATGAAGTCAGCCTGCCATCGGGGGCGCTAGAGCTGGCGTTATTCCTGGAATCAGACCGGTTGGGCTACCTGCCAGCAGGCCTGACACAGGCGGCGCTCGACAATCAGAAGGACGTGGTGCTCGAAGAGCGAGCTCGAGACTACGGGGCGGGCCACGGCCGTGACACGGACGCGCTGACGCACCTGCTGTTCGTGGAAGGGCACCCGTACCATATCCCTGCATTTGGTACGGTTTCGGACGTGCGTGGGTTTACGCTGGAGGGGATTCGAGCCTTTCACAAGCGGTGGTATCAGCCGTCGAATGTCATCCTGAGCATCGTTGGCAACGTCGAGCCCGCCCACGCGTTGAAACGGGTTGAACATTGGTTCTCGGATGTGCCGTCCGGTTCGGTGCCCGACCGCCAACCTCCAGCGCCCCCGCCGGTGCTGCAGGACGACGCGTTCGCGCTGCTCCAAGATGATGCGGGCCGCCGCACGTTGTACCGAACGTGGC
>JBGCER010000357.1:0-8122 GCA_045106515.1 Myxococcota bacterium | reverse complement strand
TCCTGCTCCCGAAGCAGGCGCGCTGCCAGGCTGCGCTACACCCCGAGCCCGGCGGTCTTATGCGGCCGGGGTGGGGTGAGCAAGGGTGGTGCGTGGTGCTCTGTGGGTCGACCGACCGGCGACCGGCACTAGGCTTCTTTCAACGCCGCGATCGCCGCTGCTCGGTCCTGCGCTTTGTACACGCCCGAACCGGCCACGAGCACATGGGCGCCGGCTGCGGTGAACCGGTCGGCGTTGTGGGGCTTCACGCCGCCATCCACCTCGATGAGGGTGTTGAGCCCGCGACGATCGATCTCTTTGCGCAGGCGCTCGATCTTGGGAAAAACGGCTTCGATCAGCGATTGTCCGCCGAAGCCGGGGTTCACACTCATGACCAACACCAGGTCGAGCTCATCGAGCACGTAGTCGAGCACGGACTCGGAGGTGTGAGGGTTGAGGCTCACGCCGGCCTTGGCCCCCGTCGCCTTGATGGCTTGGATGGTGCTGTGCAGGTGCACACAGGCCTCGGCGTGCACGGTGATCAGATCTGCGCCCGCCTCTCGGAAGTTGGCCAAATAGGCATCGGGCTTCTCGATCATCAGGTGCACGTCGAGGAAGGCGTCCATGGCATGGCGGCGGATGGCAGCCACAATGGGCGGCCCGATGGTGATGTTGGGCACGAAGTGGCCGTCCATCACATCGATGTGGATCCAGTCCGCGCCCTTGTCGAGCACGTCCTGAACATCGGCGGCCAAGTTACCAAAATCAGCAGAGAGGATGGATGGGGCGACGAGGGCCATGGCTCACTCCGGGGGCTGTAAGGGGGCGCCGGGAGCGAGGTGTAGACCGTTGGCCAGGTCCCGGCCAGCCACCGCCTTCCGACCGGGGGCTCGAACCTGGTCCAAGGCGAGGCCTCCGTCGCCGGTGGCGATGATGAGATCGGGCTGCGTGGCGAGCACCGTTCCAGGCTCACCCGACCCTTTCACCGGGTGGGCCCTCAGAACCTTGAGCGGTCCCTTGGCCCACGCCACCCACCCGCCGGGCCATGGAGAATAGGCGCGGATCTTGCGGTCCAGCTCCGCCGCCGACCGGGTCCAGTCCAGCTCGCCGTCCGCCCGGTCGATCTTGCCCACATAGGTGGGCTCGCCCTCCTGAGGCATCGGCTCGTGTTCACCCAGCCGCTCAAGCGTCTGCACAGCAGCTTGGGCCGAAAGCTCACTCAATCGGTCATGGAGCTCCCCCGCCGACTCTCGCTCCCCGATGGGGGTCTCCAAACACAGGTAGAGATCCCCCTCATCCAATCCCGCCACCATGCGCTGGGTACACACGCCCGTGGTTGGATCACCGGCCAAGATGGAGGCTTGGATCGGGGCAGCCCCGCGCCATCGAGGCAGGAGCGACGCGTGCACGTTCACGCAGCCAAAGCGAGGCGCATCAAGCAATTCTTGCGTCAGGATCCGACCATACGCGATCACCACCGCCACATCCGCCTGCAGACCCTGAACCCGCGCGGGAAAGGAGCCCGCACGAATGGCGCGGGGTTGGGACGTGGGCAGGCCCAGCTCGCGGGCCCGTTGAATCGTCGGTGGAGAAACAAGCTTCTTGCCGCGTCCGGACCGGCGATCAGGCTGGGCCACCACCAACACCACCTCATGACCCGCGTCGACCAGCGCTTGCAGCGTAGGCACCGCAAAGTCGGGGGTCCCCATGAAGATCACACGCACGACGCCTCCGGAGCTACCGGATCATCACGAAGGTCTGCGTGTTCAAAGCGAGCACGCGACCATCTTCCCCTCGCAGGGTCCGGTGCTCGACCAGATAGCCGTCCCGCGCCTGCTCGCAGGTGGCTTCGTGCAGGAAGGGTGCATCGGGGTCGAGCCCATCGAGCTCGCCCACAATGTCGAGCGTAAACGACACCGTGGCGATGGGCCTTGGGGCCGTCGCCGCCAGTAGGGCCACGGGCCACCACGCGTCGGCGTGGGCCACCAGGTACGCCGCCCCCCGGACCGGGCCCGGCTCTGCGACCCGTACCCACCCCAGCGTGCGGCGAGGCTGACCTGGCGTGAAGGGGAAGCCCAAAATGGGCCGGAAGTGCATATTTTGCGCGAACATCGGCGCGAGCGGCGGCACCACCGGAGCCACCTCCAGGTGCTTCCAGTTGGGCAAATCGGGCATGGTGACGTCATCCCAGGTTCCATCCCGAACCCGGCTACGGCCAAAGATGCAGGTCGCCTGAACGCGAAGTTCCCCGCCTTGAAGCAATCGAACTTCAATGACATGAGTGCCTGTGCCCACCCGCAATGCCTCGACCTGAATGTCGGAGGGCCCAACCATCGTGGGACCGCACAGGGTGGCGGTCAGCGTGCGAAGTCGAAGCCCATCTGTCACGCCCACGGAAGCCGCACGGACCATCGTGGCCAACACCAGTCCGCCAAATGCACCGCGACCCTGGTTCCAGCCCTCGGGCACTTGCCAGGTAAACAGCCCATGATCAACGGGGACCGGGGTGGTGAGCGTCAACAGGTCAGCCATTGGGCACTCCGTCGGCCAACGCGGCCGCAACGTGCAACAAGACCTGTGGATGAAAGCCCAGGCCAGCGTGAGTCGCCGCCACCTCCACGTAGTCTACGTCGGAGTGATACGGATCGCGACAGGCACGCCAGGCCACCACCCGGTCGTTGCGGCTGAAGATCGCCGTCACAGGCACCGGGAGAGGCCGTCGCAAGCGCTCCTCGATGCGCTGCACATAGGCATCGAGGACTTCACCGTTGATCTCTGCGAAAGAGCCGGCTGCCACCGTATACTTGGGCCCCCCAATGACCGGTGTACCCATGGTCACGACGCGGTCGACCACGTGGGGGTAGTCGCGAGCCACCTCACGGGCGATCACGCCCCCCAAACTCCACCCCACTAAACGGGGCTTGATGCCTGTCTTATTAAGCATCGCTTCAGCCTGGGCGGCCACGATGGGCAGCACTTGCTCAATCCGGCCGGCGTTGACACCCAACCCCCAACCATCGACGCGGTAGCCCAGGGCACGCAGGTAGCGGCGTACCACCACCGTGGCGTGATCGGACGTTCGAAAACCAGGAATTACGAGTACCGGCTCGCCGGACCCTCGGGGCGCAGCCCGCAGCTCCGGCACGCGAAGGCCCAGAGCGACCCACGCAGACGCCAAGCCACGCAGCTCGGCAGCGACGGAACGCAGCGAGCGCACCGGGGCCTCCAAAGGCTGGTCGTCGATGGGGAATGGACTCATGGCACACCACCTTGGAAGGCGCGAAGGGTCGCGTCTACGACCGGATCGGCCAAGCTGTTCGCAGAGCGCCCGCGCGTCAACTTTCCGGCCTGCTGGAGCGAGGCGAGACCATGAACTCCGACCCAGAGCAGGTTCGCGATGAGGACCGGGTCTCCGTGCAAGAGGCCTTGGTGAACCGCACCGGACACCTCGGCCAAACACAAGTCCCAACCTCGCTCTACCGCGTCGGCCAACACCGGGGGCCGCTCCGTGTGTGGCACGGCCCACATCACCCGAAACGCCTGAGGCTCATCGACGGCGAACGCCAAGTAGGCCTTGCCCACTGCACGGACGCGATCGAGGGGATCGGCAACCCCAGCAAGGGCCGCCTCGATGCGGTCGGCAAAGCGGTGAAACCCCCGTACCCGAACCGCCGTGAACAAGGCTTCTTTGTCGGAAAAGTACCGGTAGGGCGTAGCCACACCACACCCGACCTCACCGGCGACGGCGCGCATCGTCACCCCGGCTTCGCCGCGCTCGGCGAGCAGCTTTAGCGCAGCGGAGCACAGCTCAGTGCGGAACTGCGAGCGCGTCTGTTCGGACATGGTGGGACGAGACAAGCGGCGCTCTCCAGTTTTCGGAACGCCGTTCCCTTAACCCCTATCTGCTTACTCCGCCCTTCTCCGAACGCGAAAAGACACGTAGACGCCCCTGTTCTACCCGAAACGGTAAGCGGCCCCGCCCCCGCGACCTACGCCCCGGCTCGCTGTGCTTCACGGCGCCGCTTCTTCTCCCGCTGAAGGTAGCGACTGCGCTTGAATCGACTGGCGCGGTCCAACAGCACGGTGCCCAAGAGATGGTCGAGCTCGTGCTGCACGATCACGGCTTCGAAGTTTTGAAACTCCTGCTCCACCGGCTCGCCGGTCTCCGCCTCTTTCCACTGGACGGTAATCCTCTTGTTCCGCCGAACTTTGACTTCGACGTCGGGCACAGACAGGCAGGTCTCCGCCCACAAGATGGTCTCGTTGGAGCGCTCGGTGATGACCGGGTTCACCATCTTCAGCAGGCCCGAGCCGCCCTCTTCGCCGCTGTCGATCACCACGATCCGGCGAGCATCCCCCACTTGAGGCGCAGCCAGACCCACGCCAGGGGCGTCGTACATGGTGTCCGCCATGTCGAGCGTGAGCTGTGCAAGGTCGGCGCCAAACTCGTCCTCGTTGACGTCACGCGCTTTGCCGGCGAGCACGGGGTGGGGGGCGGTCAAGATGGGCAAGATGGCCATAGATTTCTCCGAGCCGCCGTCCTATCTCGATCCAGGGCCGCCGGCGATGAACCCGTCCCGCACCCGCCCTACTGACGTGTCTTGGGCATGATGGTGACCGTGACCGTGTGCTCCAAGGCGTAGAACCGGTTGGTCTGGTCCTTGAGCTTGTGCAGGGGTACCCGCAAATTATAGTGCAAGCCCGCCATATTTCCGCCGTCCGTGTCGGGCGCCGTGTCATTCCAGATCGCGCCGCCCACGCTGGCCCAGTGCTCGGCCAATGGGCCGTCGTAGCGGTAGCCAACGCCGAGCTGACGGGCGTCATCGCCCCACTCGGCGCCACCGCCGATGGACAGGGGCAAGCCATCGGTTTCACCGACGAGGGGCACGTCCACGTCCACCGCCACCGACGACCGGGGGTTCCAGGCGTACCGTGTGCCCGCGACCAGACCGATAGACTCGTCAGTGACGAAGAACTTGGGCAAGATGTTCCGAGCCGCCACGCCCAGGGACCACTTCTTGGTCGGCCGCGCTGCGATGCCCGCCTCGACGTCGCCGGACGTGCCGCGGCCCAAGATCGGATGGCCGACCAAGTGCAGCGATCCAGAGATGCCAAACGAGAGCCGCTGGTCCAGAACGGGCACCGCCACACCCAAGATGACGTGCTCGAAAATCCGCGTTGTGGATTGATTATCGGCGTCGGTTGTCCACCCAGGTAGCTCGTCCACGTCCAGCGCGCGCTGGGTCACAAAGTGCTGGTAGCCCACGCCGAGCGCCACCCCTTCAGTGGTGAGGCTGTCCACCGCCGTGAGACCTGCCCGCCAATCTCGACCATCCCAGAATCCGCCCACGGCGCTCATGGCGTAGCGCCTGGACAAGCCGATGGCCGCGGGATTGACCGAGAGAGCGCCGTTGTCATGCGCATGCGCCGCGCCGGCCCCTCCGAGGGTCTGGAGAGAGCCAGTCTCAATGTCATCTTGGGCCCAGGCGGGAGCCGAGAGCAGAAGAAGGATGAACAGAGCGGGTTGCGCGGTAGTCATGTCGGCGGTTCTATGCGAGCGCAGCCGTCAGGTCGAGGTCTTCCCTTGTACGTTCGTGTCGCCATCGCGCGCCCCGTGCCCCAGCCCTACACGTATAGCGTGCCCGCTCACCTCGGTGACGTGGCCGTGGGTCACGTGGTCCTCGTGCCGTTCGGCTTCCGCGGAAGCGAGACCGGATACGTGGTTGAAGCCGATGTGCAGCCGGACTTCGATCCATCGAAGATCAAGGCCGTCACTCGCATGCTCGATCGGGAGCCGGCGTTCACGGTGGAGCAGCTCGCCTTCTTCCAATGGGTGGCGAACTACTATCTGACCCCGCTCGGCCCGGTCATCCAAACGGCGCTTCCATCCAAGATTCGCGCCCGAACGCTGAACGTGCTGGAGCCCACCGATGCCGGCGCCGAAGCCCTGGCCATCCACGCTGTGGACGATGTGCCTGCGCAGGTTCTACGCGAGGTCATCAGTCGGCCCGGACTTACCAAGAAGAGCCTCGTACGCCGACTTCGAAGCGAGCTCGAGACGCGGGACACCGAGCGCGCCATCGATAGCCTGCTCAAGCCAGCCTTCATCGAGTCTGTCGAGCGCGCGCTTACCGAAGGCAAAGGCAAGGTCGCGACCGTGCAGCTCGCCGTGCCGCCCGAAGAGGCCCGCTCGGCTGTGCCGAAGAACGCCCGCCGGATGCGGGCCGCGGTCGAGGCCCTCATCCAGGCCGATGGGCCCTTGGACATCCCTGCGCTGGTCGGTGCTGAAGGCAGCGCCATCCGACCCGCACTCAAGCGCCTGGAGGACAAGGGCGTCGTGGTGCGATCCGAGCGCGAAGACCGGGATGCTCTGGCCGATGCACCGGCGCACGGTGCAGCGGTTGCCCCGGCGCTAAACCCGGAACAAACAGCTGCATTAAAAGCCTTGACCGCCGATGATGCTGAGGGTGCGTACCTGCTTTGGGGCGTGACGGGCTCGGGCAAGACCGAGGTCTTTCTGGGGGCCGCTCGCCACACCCTGGACCAGGATCGACAGGTGCTCGTGCTGGTGCCGGAGATCGGCCTCACCCCGCAGCTCGTCGGCCGATTTCGCGCGCGCTTTGGCGACGCCGTCGCCGTCTTGCACTCGGGGCTGACCGGCGGTGAGCGACTGGCCCAGTGGCGACGGATCCGCGCGGGAGAGGCCTCGGTTGCGGTCGGGGCACGTTCCGCCTTGTTCGCACCCTTTCGCGATCTTGGCTTGGTTGTCGTCGACGAGGAACACGACGACTCCTACAAACAAGATGATGGGGTGCCGTACTCGTCCAGGGACCTGGCGGTCGTTCTGGGCAGGACCCAGTCCTGCCCGGTCATTCTGGCCTCCGCGACCCCGTCCCTGGAGAGCTGGCACAACGCAGAATCCGGCCGGTATACCCTCTTACACCTCCCAAATCGCGCCACTCCAGCCGCGGTCCCCACCATCGAGCTCGTCGACCTCTCCGACACCCCGCCCGTCGACGGGGTGCGGCCCTTGATGGCCCCCGAGGTCATCGACGCGCTCACTCGGACCTTCGCCGCCGGTGGCAAGGCCATCGTGCTCTACAACCGGCGCGGCTACGCCACCATGGTCCAGTGCACCAGCTGCGGCGGCACCTATGAGTGTCCCAATTGCGGCGTCGCCATGACCCTGCACCGGCAGGCCGGCGTGGTCACCTGCCACTACTGTAGCTTTAAGCGCAGTTATACGGTGAATTGTCCCGCGTGCGGAAAACCCGACTTGGACGAGCTTGGCAAGGGTACAGAGCGCGTCGAAGAGACGTTAAACGCCTACTTTCCTGACATCCCAATCGGGCGAATGGACGCGGACACAACCCAGGTGCGCGGCGCCCATGCCCGCATCTTGGACGCCTTTCGAGACGGACGAACCCGGCTGCTGATCGGCACCCAGATCGTGGCCAAGGGACACGACTTTCCCGATGTGCACACCGCGGTCGTGGTATCCGCCGATCAAGGCTTTCGCATGCCGGACTTTCGGGCGGCAGAGCGTACTTATGCGCTGCTGGTCCAGCTCGCTGGTCGGGCGGGGCGTGGAGATGTGGCGGGCCGGGTGTTGGTGCAGACCTACAAGCCCGACCACTACGTACTGGAGCACCTCGACGATCTGCGCGCCTTCTACGCCAAAGAAATGCAGCTCCGCAAGCTCATGCGACACCCGCCGTACACCCGGCTCACCGTGGTGCGCATCGACGGGGTCGATCGCAAGGCGGTGCAATCCAAGGCCCAAGACCTGGGGCGCGCCCTGCGTCGCTTGGTCCACAACGGCGACGGCAATGAGATCCTCGGCCCGTCTCCGGCGGCCCTCGCCCGACTCGTCGGACGATGGCGCTTCCAGATCGTGCTGCGAGGCCGTGATCTTCGGGCCTATCGAGGCTGGCTCAACCGATGCCGCGCACCCCTGCAGAAGGCGGCGAGCAAGGGCGTGCGGGTGAGCTGGGATGTGGACGCGCGGAGCTTGATGTAGCGACCGCTCACATGCCCCAGATGACCTCTTCGAACACCGCCAGAAGGTCAGGAGACGTGGCCGCCGAAGTGTGGAACGTCGACAAAACCAGGCTTCCATCGCCCGCTTCGAGCCGAACGATCG
>JBGCER010000356.1:0-5033 GCA_045106515.1 Myxococcota bacterium | reverse complement strand
CTTCCACTCCTTGGCACAGGAACAGGGCGAGACCGCAGCCTGCGTCTTTCTGTCCGGAACCGGGAGCGACGGCAGCCGCGGCCTCGTCACGGTGCGAAATCACGGCGGGATGGTCTTGGTCCAGAGCCCCGACAGCGCCGAGTTCGACGGCATGCCCATCGCCGCCCTAGACACCGGTCTGGCCGAGTTCGAAGGGACTGCAGAGGAGGTCGCTTCGGCGATCCACCGCCGGACCCTGCACGCGCCGCTGCCCCTCTCTCACAGCCAACCCGCGTTTCAGACCCTGGTCGAGCTGATGCACAAAGAGACCGGCATGGACCTGTCGTCGTACCGAGAAGGCACCTTGCTACGCCGACTGCAGCGTAGAATGGTCGTTCTCGGTGTCAGCACCATGGACGAGTACGTCGCCCAGCTCGAAGAGACGCCGACCGAAGCCCATCGCTTCAAACAAGAGATGCTGATCGCCGTCACGTGCTTCTTCCGCGATGCCCCCCTGTGGGACTTCCTAATCAAGACCACCATTCCAGAGGTTTTAGAGGCGGTTGGGCCAGCGCCGCTGCGCGCTTGGGTGGCGGGCTGCTCCACGGGAGAAGAGGCCTATTCCATGGCCATCGCCATCTTCGAGGCCTGTCGGCTCACCGGTCGTTCAGCGGACTTCAAGGTCTTTGCGACCGACCTCGATGCCAAAGCCCTACGCAGGGCATCCGAAGGGATCTTCCCAACGTCGTCTTTGCGGGGGATCCGCCAGGAATGGATCGATCGCTACTTGGACAAGGTGCCGGAGGGTTACAGCGTCCGCAGAATGGTGCGGGAGCGGCTGATTTTTGCCACCCATGACCTGCTAGCCGATCCGCCGTTCACCCGGATCGACATCGCCTCGTGCCGGAACGTCTTGATCTACCTCAAACCCCGCGCCCAACGCGATGTCATGGGCCGGTTCCACTTTGGACTGGTCAGTGGGGGCGTGCTCGCACTGGGCGAAAGCGAGAGCGTAGGGGACAGTAGCCGCCACTTCAACACGCTGTCCAAACGATTCAGGATCTACCAAGCGACCGGCGAAAGCCCTACACAAAGCACCATTCTCCGCCCAAGGAAACCGGTCGTTCCGACCCGGCCTCGACGCCCGAACGAGGTGGAAAATCTCAACGCCACCGTCGCCCGAAAGTACGCGCCGCCGGGGGTAGCTACGCGGGCCGGTCTCGACGTGCTGCACATCTTTGGCGACGTGACGCCGTATGTGGCCCTTCCCGAGGGAGAGGTGACGCTCAACCTCCAGCGCATGATCGCTCCGGCGGCCTCCGTACTCTTGACCGCCGCCGTGGGGCGAGTCCTCGACACGGGCAAGTCGGTGACCATCCCGGGCTTGGCCCTCGGCGCCGACATCACCTGCGACATCACGGTGGACCGCTTCGAGCGCGCCCATGGCGAGGAGTACGGCCTTCTCGTCTTTTTCGAGCCCTCCGGTGTCCGTCCGGGGGAAGGCTACCAAGACCTGAGCGTCGATGACGCCATCGCGGCGCGCATGGTGCAACTCGAAGAGGAGCTCAACAAGACCCGCGTGCACTTGCGGTCCGCGGTCGAGAAGCTGGAGACCTCCAACGAAGAGCTACAAGCGACCAATGAAGAACTCGTGGCCTCCAATGAGGAGCTCCAGAGCACCAATGAAGAGATGCAGTCGGTCAACGAAGAACTCTATACGGTCAATGCCGAGTATCAACAGAAGATCGCCGAGCTGGGCGAGCTATCAGATGACCTAGACCACCTGCTCCACAACTTGGAAGTCGGCACGATCTTCCTCGATCGTCGACTGGCGGTCCGGCGCTTCAACACCCTGTCCACCTGCCTCGCGCCCCTCATCGACGCAGACCTGGGACGCCCGGTGACCGACCTGGCGTGGCGGGTCAACCCGGCGCAGATCCTGATTCAAGTGCACCGCGCCCTCCAGGGGCAACAGTCGGGCCCTGAAGTGGTGTACGGACCCAATGGAGAAGCCTGGCGCGTGGTCGTGCGAACCCACGAGCGGCGTCGGGAGCAAGACATGGACGGAGTCTTGCTCACCATCGTCGATGTGACCGAAGAACTGGCTCGGGAGCGGGAGCTACGTGAGGCGGCCGAGCTGATCGCAGCCGCCACTCAGCTCGCGCATGTGGGCATGATCGTGTTGAACAAAGCGGAAAAGGACGTCCGGATCGCCGGTGCGTCTCGCAAGCTGCTGAACCTCAAGGCCGACGAGAACCTAGAGTACGAGGCGGTTCGAGACGCCATCGTCGGCGAAGCAGACCCCGAAAACGGGAAATTGGAGCGGGTCCTGAAGGTCGGCCAGCGCCGAGTGCCGGTGCGCCTGTTTATCCGTCCGTCAACGGACCCGAACCAAATTATGGTGGCCTTCCAGACGATCTCTGCAACGACGGGAGCAGCGTAGTGCACGACACCGGACTGCGGGACCTACAGCTCTTGGTTGTCGAAGACAGCCCCGAAGACGCCGAACTCGTCCGTCGCGCGCTGTCTTCACAGCCGTTTCTGGAGATCGACGTGGTTGGGGATGGGGCAGACGCGCTGAAGTACCTGGCCGGCTCCACACCCGACCTCATCCTGCTGGACCTCTATCTGCCTCGAATCGACGGCTTCGAGGTCTTGGCCTGGCTCAAAGAGTCGGGCCGATCGATCCCGACCCTGGTCCTGTCTGGGGCCGCAGCCGAAGACGTTCGAACTCGGGTCTACGAACTCGGCGCTTTGACCATGGTGCAAAAGCCCAGAAACAGAGGCGAATTCCAGGTTTTCGTCCGCAGCATGTTCGACCTGTGGATGCGGTCGCTGCTCAACTAGGGCAACGACGGATCCGGGCGCTTCGCCGCGATCTCACGAACGGTGGCGGCGGCCAAGACGTTGATCGAGTCGTAGTAGGTGCGCCCGCCGATCTCGACGGCCGGCGCTGCCGAGTCGGAGGGCACCAGGTCCACCGCATGCAGCGCCAACGGCAATTCTGTGCAGCCCAGAATCACGTGGGCCGAACCATCGGTGGGCAGCTGTTCGAGCACCTGGGACACAAGCCGCCCACCCGCTTCGTCGCGGCCTTCCTTGACCTCATCGATGCCCGCCTGCACCTGGAGCGCCTGGGCATCGCTCATCTCGCACACCTTGAGCCCGCGCCTGCGCAGCTCCAGCGGGTAGAGGTTGTAGCGGCGCATGCTCTTGGTGCTGAGCACATAAACGCAGTCGTCCGGCTGGGCCTGAGTCGCGACGATGTCGGCGACCTCGCCCACCAAGTCCAAGAACTTGGCGTCCACCTGGGCCACCCCTTCGGGCCCGCGCTTGCGCAGCTCCCGACGCTTGGAGCGCTTGCCCACCATGCGCTCGGTCCAGGGCACATCGGCCTCGGCATCGAGCCGGTCATCATGGCCCAGCGCGTGGTGATGGAAGCGATGGTAGGTGTTGCACGGCACCGCCAGAATGTCGGCCGCCTGGGCCAGGAATTCGAAGTGGGCGTCCACCGCCCCCAAGATCCGCAGGTTGCTCGCCGTCATGTTCGGATCGGCCAGCACGCTCAAGTGCGCGACGCTCGGGTCCGGCAGCAGCGAGGCCAGGCGCTCGACGAACACGGCACCAGCGAGGGGGCCCATACCGGCGACGATCTGCACGTTGACTGGATGGTCAGCCTTCTCAACCCGGTCGCCACACAGCGCTCCAAGGTCCACCGTTTGTGCATCGGTGGCGGAGTCAGCAGAACCAGCGCCTAGCTCCGCACGAAACACAGGGCGCTCGCCCTCATCGGCGGTAATTTCCGCCATTCGCTCCTGGAGGCGCAGGTAGACCGGCGCACCGAGCGCCACAGACCCACGCACATGGATCGTGTCTTTGTGCGACCACGCCGCCAGCGGAGCCAGTTGGGCCACCGCGAGGTCGGTGCAGCGAGCGACGGCGTCATCGGAGGCCGCCAGGCTCGGCGCGGCCCACAGGCACAGCAGGGGCAGGAGTCGAATCACGAGGCCGTCCAGATCGAGAGTTCGGGCACAAGGAGGGGTCCATCTCCCGTCCGAGATATACGCCACCCATGAACGATCCCCTCCACGGTATCACCCTCAAGGTCCTGCTCGAGACCCTCATCGAGCAGTACGGGTTCGAAGAGCTGGCGGCCCGAGTGCCCATTCGCTGCTTCGAGAACGACCCCTCGCTGAACTCAAGCCTGAAGTTTTTGCGAAAGACCCCCTGGGCCCGCGCCAAAGTCGAGGCCATCTACGTGCAACATGCACAGAAGGTCGAGCGCAACCGCAAGCGGAACAAGCGACGCGCCGCCCGGCGTGAGATCGCCGCCAGCCACAAGTCCCAAGAGCGAGACTCCGAGGAATAGCGACCAACAAGGCGGATTTTATTAGCCCAAGCCACACTGGCCCGCGAGTCCGCGTCCAGGCCCTCTCAATAGGGTCTCCAGTGCCTGGCGTTCCGCAGGCCGTACCTCCAATGCCCCGCCGGCCATGACTAGCGGCTCCACATGGAATTGACGCCGATCCGGTGAGTACCGGTCCCGCGATACGATCCCTTGCAGCCCCGTCCGAGGGATGTCAGGCTTTCACTGATGTTCAAGGTGACTCGTCCTTTGACGAGCGCCATATCTACATAGTGAGGTCTACTATGGCACGTTCCTCGGTGCTTATTGTGATCGCGTCCCTCATGTCTGGCTGCGCCTCCGTCGACGATGGCGTGGACACGGCCGATACCCAGCTCACCGACGGCACGGACGGCACGGACGGGACCGATGACACCGACGATACCGGTGACACGGGCGATACCGGTGACGTCGAGGGCAATGACCCGCCGGTGTTTACGTCAGAGCCGCCGTTGGACGCGATCCAGGGGGTGCTGTGGGTGTATCCAGGCCTCGCGGAAGACCCCGATGCCGATGAGCTGTCGTGGACCCTGACCGACGCTCCCTCGGGCATGGAAATCAACGAGTGGGGGCTCGTGACATGGACCCCTCCAGCGGACGTGATCGGCGCTGTCGACGTAGAGGTCGCCGTCAGCGATGGCGTACATGC
>JBGCER010000355.1:0-11890 GCA_045106515.1 Myxococcota bacterium | reverse complement strand
ATGGCCAGCAGATGCACGTCGGTCTTGGCCACGATGTCGGCACTTCGGGGCAGCTCGTCGACCAGCGCGAGCTCGCCGAAGTGCTCGCCAGGACCCAGCGTGGCGACCTCGCGGGTTCCGACCATCACGGCCACGTGACCTTGCACCACGGTGTACATGGTGTCGCCGCGCTCGCCCTTGCGCACGACCACATCGCCTCGCTTTGCGGGTCGCTCGCTGACGATGCGCCCCACCCGCAGCCGGGCGTGGAAGGGCAGCTCGCTGAATAGGAAGAGGCGCTCCATGGCGGCGGCGCGCGCGGTGACGGCCTCGGCTTCGAGCACGGCCTCGGGCTCCACCACAATGACGGTGATGTTGTCTTTGCCGCCGGCTTCTAGGGAGGCGTCGATGAGCGCGTCTGTGGCGTCGGTGACGCTGGTCGAGCCCAGCAGGGCGGCCATGGGGCCTTCTGGAACCAGGTCGCTGCACCCATCGCTGCACAGCATGAGCCGATCGCTCTTGAGTAGCTCCACAAAGGCCGTGTCGGTCTGAACGGTCGGGTAGAGGCCCACGGCCCGCGTGATCACGTTTCGGTAGCGGCTGGTGGCGGCCTCTTCTGGGGTGATGCTGCCCTGGCGCAGCAGCTGGTTCACCATGCTGTGGTCTTCGGTGAGCTGCCGCACCTGGCGGTCGCGAAGCAGGTAGGCGCGGCTATCGCCAACATGGACCAAAAAAGCGGCTCCGCCGCCGATAACCGCAGCCACGAGCGTGGTGGTCATGCCTTGGCGTCCCGTGTTGGAGGCCGAGTCATAGACTTGTTTTGACGCCGCGTTTGCGGCCTCGTCGAGGAGCCAGAGCACCGTGTTCCGGCGCTCTCGGGTGCGGTCGTCGCTGAAGGCTGCAACCGCCGCCGCCAACCGGGCGCCATACTTCTGGAAGGTGTTGACGGTGAGCGCGCTTGCGAGCTCTCCAGCCTTGCGCCCGCCCACACCATCGGCGACGACGAAGAGTCCGAACTCTTCGGCGGCGAGCAGGGAGTCTTCGTTGTTCTTACGTTTTTTGCCCACGTCGGTGCGGGCGTGGAACCGGATCATGGGGGCCTCGGACTCTAGATGCATCACCCTATCGCGAAGGGGCTGGCGAGCCTGAGGGTGGCGGCGCTTACTCTTCTTCTTCCGCCGGTAGGCACTCGTCGGTGGGCTCCCCCAGCAGCTCTGTGGCTTTGTCACGCATGACGCGCTCGCCGGACCGTCCGCTGGCCTTGCTGACGATCCGCATGTCTCGGTCGAGCAGCATGAAGCTCGGGGCCGCGGGCACCCACTCTGCCGTTTGAGTGAACACGGTGTCGCCGTCTGAGACGACGGGGGTCAGGCTGCCATTGCCCAGGCTAAACGTGTCCGACCACCACTGCGCGTCTTCGAGGGTCGCCTTGCCCCCAGCCTTGTCCTGCGTGATGAAGGTCAGGTAGACCAGCTCTCCGCCGTAGGAGTCGGCCACGCACGCACTGTGCTTGGCGATGTCCTTGCATGGTCCACAGTGTACGGCGCTCGCATCGACGAGCACGACCTTGCCCGCTAGCTGCCAGAGGCAGATGGGTTCGTCGAACTGGTCCCGGAGCTGAAAGTTTGGAGGCACATCGCCAATTCCGAACCCGGTCACATCCGCCGTGGGCGCCTCTCCCTCGAACTGAGGCCACCGATTGAGCGAGGTGCTCGAGTCGCAATCGCCGACGATCGGTGTGGTCAGCTCAACGGGCTCGCATCCACCCAGAGCGGCAGGCAGGCACAGGAGGCTGCAGGCGATGACGTAGGCTTTCATGTGGATCCCCAGGGCTCGGTTTGTCGGGTTTTGCGTGGCCTATGCGCCATCCTCTTCGTCGGTGCAGGTGCTGGTTGGCTCGCCGAGCAGCTCGGTGGCTTTGTCGCGGACGAGCCGCTCCCCATCGCGGCCGGTCTCTTTGGCCACGATCTTCAGGTTTTCGTCGAGCAGCAAGAAGCTGGGGTACGACGGCACCCACTCCTGCTCTTGTACGAAGACCTTGCCGCCGTCGGCGATGACCGGAGTCAGGCTTCCTTCGCCCAGATTGTACGTATCGGACCACTGTTTGGCGTGCTCGACCTCGGCGGGCTGAAAGACCGTGTCTTGGGTCACGAAGGTCACGTAGACCAGGTCCCCTTCGTAGGAGTCCGCCACGCACTGGGTGTGCTTGGCGATGTCCTTGCAAGGGGCACACCACAAGGCGCTGGCGTCGACCAGTACAACCTTGCCCGCGAGCTGCCAGAGGCAGATGGGCTCGCCGAATTGGTCCTGCAGCTTGAAGTCGGGCGCCGTGTCTCCGACGTTGAAGCCGGTCGAGGTGTCGCCCGGCACGTCGCCCTCGAACTGGGGCCACCGGTTGAGCGAGGTTCCAGCGTCGCAATTACCCACGAATGGGGTGTTGAGCTCGGTGGGTTCGCACGCGGACAGGGCAGCCGGAAGGAGCAGCAAGGTCCAGGCGAGGGGGCGGAGGCTCATTGGAAGGTCCCTGTGACTGAGATTCGACTGCCGGTGAAGGCGGGAACGTTTCGGCACTGGCCGCCGGAGCAGCGAATGCCTGCAGCATAACCACCGTGGAAGGCCTTGATGGTCCAAGACGAGGATGGTTTCCAGAATAGCTCGCCGGCGCCGTAGGCCGCAGGCCACTTCTCGGACAGGTTTCCTCCGGTTCCAATGGCGCCGCTGCCCGCCACCGGATTGGTCGTGTGGTCGTAGAATCCGGTGATGCCCAAGTTGGACGTGGCCAGCACCGTGCATGACGCGTTGAATTCGTGCCACGAGGGGGTGTTGGCCTTCAGATCTTCTGCTTCCCCCTCGCCTGTGGCGCCGGGGTTGAAGTGGTGGCCGATGAGGCTAATCTGGGTGCCGGCTCCGATGGGCAGTGGGGCCTTGATGTCCGCCGCGGCGTAGAGCTGTACGTCTTCGCCGTAGTTAATGCCGTCGCTACGGTCTTTTCTGTCGACTCTGCCCACCGCATCCAAGATGAGGCTCCAGTGGTCGCGCAGGATCTCAGCACCGGCCTGGATCTGGAAGATGCTCTCGGGCACAGGGGACTTTTGGGCGGCGTTGACCGTGTCGGTGTCCCGTCCCACGCCCAGGGCGATGTAGGGCAGCACGCCGTCTGCGGCTTCGATGTCGACGCGCAGCAGGCCTGCCGTCAGGTCATTGGACCCGGTGACGGCCGCGGTATCAATATTGATGGCCCGCTCCAGCTCCATGGTGGGCGGAGCCACGATCTGGAAGCCTTGGGCGACCGGCACCACATTATTCATGCGGTACACGTTTTTGTATCGCTTAAACTCCGCCTGCCAAGTGGTGTTTCCCCAGAACCACACGCCTGCCCCGTACAGGGCGTGGCCGGGCGCCTTGGTTTCTCCCTCGGCCCAAATCCGAGGATCGAGGTCGGCTTCAGGGTAGGCGAATACGTCCGCTTGTACGTTCCAGTCGACGCCGCCGGCCGACAGGTAGGTGCTGGCGCCGCCGCTCACCACGTCGGGAGCGCTGCCGAGCTCATCGAGGGCACCGCGCATGCCTTTGTCCGACACAAAATCGTACATGACGCCATGAATGCCGACGTCTGCGGGGCCCAGCCCGAAGCGTTCGAGGCGTGCGCCAGCCACGATGTGGCGCCGGTCCCCATCGAGCAAGCTGGGCATGGGGTTGTCTTGGAACACCTGCTGATTGTTCAGCGTGCCGAAGACGCCGGTCACTTCCCAGTCTCCGGGGCGGGCCACGACCTTGACGCCCTGGATGGATGTGTCGGTGTCATTGTCGACGTTGCGGTTCAAGTTCAGCGAGGAGCCCACGCCAAACGCGCCGTAGAAGTCGCCGACGGTGACCTCGACGTTGTCGCCGGTCCAGCTGACCGCGAGCTTCTCGGGGTTCATATAGAACCGGTCGGCGCTGCGGTTGTCGGTGTTGCCGAACGGGTTTGAGACGCAGATGCCATCGTCCAAAAAGCACGGCGCGTACATGATCGGGGTGTTGGTCTTGCTCTCGCCATCGACGATGTGCGGCAGCCCAATGAAGGCGACCTGGTCGATCTGGGCTTGGAAGCTCCATCGTCCGGTATTTGCGCGACCGGTCACCCGCGTCACTTCTTCGACGAACCTGGGCTTTGAGCCTCCCGTCCAATCGAAGGGCGAGGGGTTGTACCGCTGCATCCGCACTTCGCTGTCCACGGTCACGTTGACCGAGACCTTTTTGGGGTCGTCTTGGGCGAGCGCGGGGGTGAGCAGCCACAAGGCTGAGAGGCCGATGAGCAAAGAGTCCTCCAGAGCCCTACGCTGAACAACATGGGGCCGGTTGTCCAGTCGAGGATTGGTGTGTATTCCGCTAGGAAGGTGTCAAGAGCCTAGTTCACCGGCATGGGGTAGCGCTGCTGCCAGACCGGCTCCGCGCTCTGTTCGCCGGCCACCACGTCGAATAGGCTGGCGATTAAGGTATATTTTCCGGTAGGGGCGTCGACCGGAAGGCCGATGGATACGGGCCAGACCTGTTGGGCGCCGGCGGCCAATCGGGTGTCGCTCACGGTGCGCCACGGGGGCTCATCTGACAGGGTGCGAGCGAGGTCGGCGGACAAGACTTCGCTATGCACGACCGCCTCGGTGCCCTTCTTTGCCGGGCCCATGAGCACGACCTTCAGTCGTAGGCTGCGGTAGGGCGAACCGGTGGGGATCGCGTGGCCTGCGCCCGTGTTTTGAAGGATAAACGTTCCTTCTTGGGGGGCTCCCCCGCGCGTGAGTGCTGCGGGTGGCACTTGGAGGATCCCGCTCAACGCCTGGGACAGGGGCAGCGCCATCGCATGTCCTACGCCATCGGCCATATGGCAGGTGGTACAGCCCACATCTGCGGTGGCGTAGGCGCTTCGCTCCCACTCGCCGATGGTGTCGTACAGCGGACGGTCGGCGCCATCCCAGGTGAGCTGATGGCAGGGAGCGCAAGACCGAGCGTCGGACAGGCTCTCGGAGCGCACCATGGGGTGGGGGGACGGGGTCGGCGTCTTGGAGGTGCCCACCACTGCGCCGTCGCGGACATGACAAGTGGCGCAGGTCACGCCTTCGAGGGCCAGTGTTGCGCTGAATCCTGGATTGTCGAACCGCCGAGGCGTGGAGGCGTCGCCGGAGTCGTACGCCCACAGCTGCCGATGTTGTTCTTGTAAAGGCGCGTGGCACTGCACACAGGCGGGCTCGTTCGCTTCTGCGGCGGCGTTGAGCAGGGCATCACTGGGCGGGGCGGCGTGTGCAGAGCCCTGCCACTGATTGTGGGCCTCGCTATGGCACGCTGAGCAGCCCTGGGCCGACGCATTGGCCATTCCGGTGGGGAGCGGACCGTGGGCGATGGGCAGGGGTTCCGTCCACAGCTTTACGGACTTTGCCGCCTTCTTGCTGGATTCTTGGGTGGCGGGCTCGGCCGTCGCTTGGGTCGTGACGTCGGGCTTTTCAGGCGGACGATCGCTCTTTTTCCCGAAGAGTCCCGCTGCCGCCACTGTGGCGGTCAACGCGACCGCCGCGGCACTGATCCACACACGTCGTTGCATTGGAAGTCCGCGAGCTCGGGGCGGTCCGCATAGGGCGGTTGGGGCAGATGAAGCCCGGTTCCGGCGGGTTCGTAGGCGGTCAAGTAGGTGTCGTAGGCCGCCACCACCTTGCGTACGTATCGGCGGGTTTCCCGGTAGGGGATGTGCTCGACGAAGGCGTCCATGGGCAGATCGCCGGTGGCATTGAGCCAGCGGGACACGCTGAACGGACCGCCGTTGTAGCTCGCGACGGCCAGGGGGTAGGCACCGTCGAACCGGTCGAGGAGCTGGCCCATGTAGAAGATTCCGTACTCCACGGCAAAGACAGGGTCTTCCAGGTCGCCGGTCATGAATTCTTCGTCGGTGCGAAGATTGGCGAGCAAGCGCCCGGTCCTGGGCATGATCTGCATCGCGCCACGGGCACCCACGGGGCTCACGGCGATGGCATTGTATCGGCTCTCGATACGCATGATGGAGAGCACCAAATACGGGTCCACATTGTGCGTGCGGGCGTGGGTCCACACGGCGTGGTCATGGGCGAGCGGCCATCCGAGCCGGATCGCTTCCTGTCGCATCTCGGGATCGGCGGCTTGGTCCCAGAGACCGTGGGTGAACCGGTCGGTGTGGTGGTGGTCCCGGGTGGCGTAAAACAGGGGGCGCCAGTCTTTGTGCTTGTACGAAATCCGCCGCGCCAACGCGTGTTTTTCGTGGCGCGCGTTCCGCCTCGCCTCTTTCCACTCTTCGAAGATCTCCGACATCACGGGTCCCGATAGGTCCCACAATCCCGCGTCTGCCAGGTCTCGGGCCACCACGAACTCTGGCCAGGCCTTTCCATAGTTCCGAGCTGCGCGATCGAGCCTTTGTTTGGCGTCATCTGCGTCCCACAGGTCGCTGATCTTGTACGACTCTGGGGGCCGAAGCGGGTCCAAGAAGGCGTCGCTCGGCGGCGTGCGGACCGGGGACGCGACCAAGGGGTGGGAGGCGCGCAGGGGCCAGGTGAGCGCCGTCAGGGGAGAGGCGTCGAGGGCGTTGCGGCGGGTGCGGGTCGGTCGGGCCACCGGCAGGCTGTCCGACACCAGCGGGTGCGCTTCAACGGCGGGCAGGGGAGGCGGCGGAGGGGCCACCCAGCGGCCGTTTCGGTCCCATGGAGGGCCAGACTTGGTGGCGCCGTCCCGGCGAAGCAGCACGGCGTACCAGTCGATGGGAGCCTGGGTTAGTAGCCACTGGCGATCCGCCTCGGCCTCTTCGGTCTTGCCGAGGGCGTCATAGGACTTGCTTCGCCAGTAGCGAGAATTGGCCTCGAAGCCTTTGTTGCTCGCGATCACCGCGCTGAAGCGCCGCACCGCGTCTTCGTGATCGTTGGCCATGAACGCGGCGAAGCCAGCCGTGTACGCGGAGCGTCGGCCCGCCCAGCCTCCGCGCTCTGCGACGGTGTCAAACAGGGCGCGCGCTTGTGTGTAGTCCCGGGCCATCAAGGCGGTTCGGGCCAGTACCTCTTCGCTACGTTTCCACCGGCGAGTTCGACCGTGGTCCTTTAGGCCCTTGAGCGCCACTGCCAGGGCGTCGGCGTGGCGACCGCCGCGGTCGTAGGCCTTGAACAGCTGCCAGTCTTCTTTTTCGTCGCCACCGGCCTCTACGGCGGCCTCGGACAAGGCGATCAGGGCAGGCCAGTCATGGGTTCGCCACGCGAAGCGATTGGCGTTGCCATCGACCCATCGCTGAAGGGCGGGGTCGCCCTCGGCGCGGGCTTTGAGCTCGGCGAAGGCCACTGCGGCTTGGGCCCGCTGCTTGGAATCGCGGAGGGACATGGCCCGCTTTTGCAGCGATAGCGCATCGTCGGGTACGACGGCGTCCGCGTGGCCTGCCGCCCGCATTTGGTTCAGCAAATCCACCGAGATTCGGCCGGTCAGGGGCGCTTTGAACTCCACCGCAAGCTCTTGAAGCAGCGGGCGTGCCCACTCCGGGTGGGAGTCAACCCAGCGGTGGGCGATCGCCAGATCGATCTGCTCGCGGATGGCGTTGTCTTCGAACGCCTCATCGTGGGTGTCTGCCACTTTGCGCGCCTTTGAGGTGGCGCCGGCCTCGACCAGGGCACGAGCCATCAGCCGCTGGCATGCGGCGTCGAAGCGGCTGTCTTTGAACCGGGCCCGCAACCGTTCGCACTCGCGCACCGCGGTCCATGGTTTGCCGCGCATTCGGTCTTGCTCGGCTTCGTAAAACCCGCCCCACTCCGCCAGCGGTCCGCCGGTGCTGCGCACGCGGGTGAAGTTTTCGCTGGCCAGGTTGTGCAGGCCCCGCTCCCGGTAGATGAGGCCAGACACGAACGACGCGAGCGTGCGTTCCCGGCCCCACTTGGCTTCGGCCACGATCCGCTGGGCGTCGGACAGTGCGCGGTCCAGGTCTCCTGCGGTCAGGTGAGCTCGAACGCGGCTCAGGCTCGGCGTTGCGCTCGTCGGTGCGCCGCCGGGGGGCACGGTGGGCTCGTTGAGTAGCCACGATCCCAGTCCCGATGCGCCATTCGCATCAGGAAGGGGTTGCTGAGCCGCAGGGTCTGCGGGGGATGCGAGGGCGGTGGCCGACTTGTAGAGCGCAGGACCCAGGAAAACGAGAGCGATGGCGGCAGTGGTGAGAGCGGCGCGGCGGTTCAATAGGTAGACCTTGGTGGGGACGAAGCGGGTTTTGGGCGGGGTGAGACGCGTGCGGCACAGGTGTCGGGGTGACAGAGGCGCGCCACGGGCTCGGTTGCGTTCGATGAGAGCCGGCAGGCCCTAGAACATCGGCGCGGAGGGCCTCTAGTTTCACTTGAACAACGGCGGGTGTCGAGTGGTTCCCCTTTAGAGTGAGGAACGCGGTAGGGTGAAGCATGCCCACGCTGGACGCTCACAACCTACGCCTTGGAGCCGTATCCCTAGATGGTATCGGCGTTGTCAAGGTTACCGGCGATTCCCGGCTCACGTTTTGCAACCCTGAAGCCGGCATCTTGCTCGGCGCGAATTCCGACGATTGCGTGGGGCAGTCCTTGGCCGTCTTCTTCCAGCAGGCGGGGCGACAGTGGATTCGCAACGCCATGGCCCGCGGAGGCCTGGGGATCGAGGAGCGTCCTGCACTGACGAGCGCCGGCGTAGCGGTGCGCCTGTGGCCGGTGAGGCCCGGTGAGTACCTCGTGCTCGAAGACTCGGCGCACGCGGCCTTGGACGACGAACGCGAAGCTCACCAGTGCGATGGAGCGCGCTCGGAGCTGGCCGCCGCTGTGGCGCGGGACCTCAACGATCCCATGTCCATCGTTCAGGGGCGGCTTGAGCTGCTCCTCGAGATGGACCCAGACGCCGATTCCGCCACTCGCCGCCACCTTCAGATCGCCCTCGACCATGCTCGCCGGATCTCGGGCACGCTGCACATGCTCCGGCTGGTCGGTGGCCCAAAGACGGGCAGCGGCACCAGCGTTTCGGCACGGGAACTCCTGGTCGACGCGTGCCATGACATCGACGGGGTTGCGCTCAAGATCGTTCTAGAACCCAGGGATTTACGACTCTACGGCCCCCCGGATATCGTGCGCCAAGTGCTCGTGGGCTTGGTGGGTCGGGTGCGCGATGCAGCCTCTCGGGGGCTGGTGGCCTGCGCGGTGGGCCGCGAAGAAGCGGGCCACGCCATCATCGAGCTCCGCGCCGAAACCGAAGGCGGGCCGATGGCTACGCCGGTCCCTGTTTCGGGTGATCCACGCTTGGATGTTGGCGTCTTTGCCCAGGTTTTCGGCCGAATCGGAGGCCGCGTCGAGGCCTACCGCTTGGGGCGCGGCGTGTTGTATCGACTGGTGCTGCCCCAGGCTCCCCAGTGGAATCGCGCGAGCAAGAGAGTTCGAGGCAGCGCCATCGTCGTGGGCCTGGACTCACCGACGGACCTGTGCGCATTGATGGCCCAAGAGGGATTTGACGCCACTTGCGTTCAAGATGGTGAAGGCGCGCTGCAGTCGCTGCAGACGCAAAACCCAGACGCCATCGTGGCTTCCATGCACTTGCCGGGCATGAGCGGGTTGACCTTTATGCGTCATGTGGTGCGCACCTATCCTCGGCTACAAGGGCGGGCAGTCCTGGTCTGTCGGCGCGTGCCTGGCGGTGTTCCCGACGGGGTCGCTGTATGCACGATGCCGCTCGACCGCTCTGCGTTCATGCGGGGCCTCGGGCTTGCAGTCAGTGTCTCAACCCATTAGCCCGCGTGGCGTTCACATTCTCCTGAGGCGAACATGGCCCGCAAGTGCGTCTTCACCGGTAAGCGACCCAACGTCGCCAACAAGGTGTCCCACTCCAATCGCAAGTCCAAGAAGCGCCAGCTGCCGAACTTGCAGTCCCGCCGTCTGTGGTGGGCTGAAGGCGAGCGGTTCATCCGCGTCCGCCTGTCGACCAGCGCCATGCGCACGATCGACCGCAAGGGCCTGCAAGTCTTCGCCGACGAAGTCGGTCTGGACCTCGCCCGCTTCTAGTCCCGCTGGGACACTCGGACACCATCCCTTGACCGCCTCCGCTCTTGTAGCCGAGGCGGTTGTGGTGTTTGGGCCCTAGGACGGGTGCCTGTGGACGCTGTGGACGAAATCCAGGCGCGGGGCGCTGCCGCGGTATGGGTTGGCAGCCTCTCGCTCATTAGGACGGTGTAAGGCGCCACAACCCTGTGGATAGACCCCGGATGCACGGAGCGGGCAGAGTCAAGCCTCTCCGTTCACGTCCATACGCTGGGGTTTGGCCTCGCCGCGGGCCGTGGTGGTGCGCGAACAGCGTCCAGCTAGAGCTGGTAGTCGACGACGTCTGACCCGTGGTCTTTGTCGTCGTCACGCTGATCGTCGGCAGCTTCGGGGCGCTCCATTGGCACCTCGATGTGCAGAGGGATCAAGGATCCGCGTTGGCGGTCCGAGTCTCTCTCCCGGCGGATTCGTTCGATGATGTACGCGTCGAGCATGTGTTCCTCGTGGCGTCCAGAGAAAGGATAGCACCGGCCTCGCAGCCGACAACCCCGTGGTGTTCTCCTCGACACCTGATGCACAGACTCAAGGGGCGTCGCATGCGTTCATTAGGTAGACGCGCCCGACGGTGAGGGATTCGACACTCCGGCAGGAATGCCTGACAGAGGCCTGGCTCTGCGGTGTCAGGGCGCGTCGTCGTTGTCCGGGAGCAGCGAGGACATGACCACGCGGATGGCTGCGGTCGCGACAGCCTGGTGCAACGTCCGTACGCCGGTCAGGCCCGCTTCATCCAGGGCGTCGTAGTGCCCCTGTAGCACCCGCTTGTCGCCTCGGGCGGCCGGCCCGGTAAGGGCCAAAGATGTGTCTGAAGCGGCATTGTCGATAGATTGGCGCACCAAGGGGATCAACAAGGAAGCAGCGTCTGCCGGGGCGATGCCCGCGGCGAGGAGCGCGGTCCGAGCCTCGGCCAGCAGGACGGTCGCCCCGTTGCCCGCGAGGACGGCAGCGGCGTGGTAAAGCCTTCTGTCTCCTGGGATATGCACCGGTTTCATGCCCAGTGACTCGGTCAACAAATGTGCCATCTTCCGACCTGCCTCGTCTCCGTCGATGGCGGCGGGCACGCCGTGCAGAACTGGGAGGGCGACATCGGGGCCAGGGAAGGTCATCAGCGGGTGGAGGGAGCCGTGCCCGGGTCGGTGACGCACGGGCTCCAGCCCGGTTGCCCCGCTGCAGTGAAGCACCACCGGTCCAGGGGGCACCTGCTGTGCGGCGGCTGCGATGTGCCGATCGGGCACGGTGAGCAGCACCACATCCGCCGTCGGGATGGGCTCGGACTTGTGGACGATCGTCGTCGGCACACCGATAGCGGCCCATAGAGCGGCCAGGCTCCGGCCCAGACGGCCCGGTCCGACGATGGCGATGGTAGGTCGGTCAGGCATCGTTCATCCGGTGTGGTGTGCTCCCTATCCAGCGGCCTGGCACGTGCTACCTTCTGCCCCATTCCCGGTTGGGCAAGGAGGACGAATGCAGCGCGTGCTGCTCGCGGGTCGTGGAGAGCTCACGATGCGCCTGATTCGAGCGCTCAAAGAGCGTGGAATCGAAAGTGTGTCTGTCTTCAGCGAACCAGAGATGGAGCAGATCTGGGTCGAAGAGTCGGACTACGCGGTCTACCTCAACGGAGCCACGGTCGATGAGACCTACCTTAATGCCGAGCGAATCGTCAGTGCGGCCCACGACGCTGGCGCCACGGCGATCCACGCTGGCTACTGCTTTCTGGCGGAACGGGCGGACTTCGTCGCCACGGCGAACAACGCCAATCTTGGGGTGATCGGCCTTCAACGAGAGGCGCTGGAACGGGTGGCCGATCGGTTCGCGGTACGGGATGTGGCAGCGCGGATGGGGATACC
>JBGCER010000354.1:0-5327 GCA_045106515.1 Myxococcota bacterium | reverse complement strand
ACGGCGTTGGCCGGCACGGTGACGGTGACCGTGTCGGTCGCGGTCTCGCCCACGTCGAGCGTGTGGCTGATCGAGGTGGGGCTGACGTCATAATCGCCAGATGCGAGTGCCACGATCGGCAGGGTTAGCGCCGCGGCCCAGAGCGCTGTTCGGGTTCGGATGAGTGGAGTTTGCGACATTTGGAATCCCCTAAAATGTGAGAAAGTCGATCGTAAGAAAGCGGCCATCATCGGCGTGCGCAGTACGATCCCAGAGGACATAGCTCTGGGCTTCCCGGCCCCTCGCTGTCAGCCGATGACAACTGGTGACCTGGCGATTTCGGTTCGCAGTCCAGGTCCCGTCGAGCCCGGGTTCGAGGGGGTTTTGGGCGAAGGGGTATTCAATTGTGCCACTGGTGGGACACTCGGATGCAGACTTGCCGTTCCATCCCACCGTGCACAGATTCCAGGAGCCCACTGCGGGACGCCTCGGCGCGTCCCCGCCGACCTTCCCCCTCGCGACCACGGAAGCGACATGCCTGAAGTACGCCTTGATTTCACAGTCCCAACCATCGTTCCCAAGCACCTGCCTGTGCTGGCGCTGCGGCGTGGTGTCTTGCTTCCTGCCGCGATCCTGCCTCTGAGTGTGGGTCGACGTCGGTCGCTTGCGGCGCTTCAGGGCGCCAAGGGAGACCTCATCTTGGTCGCCGCCCAGCGCGACGCGGTGGACGACCCGTCGCCGAGTGACCTGCTACCCATCGCCACCCTCGCTCGGGTCATCCGTTCCGAGACGGACAAGCGCGGGGTTCGCCAGGTCGTCGTTCAGGGTCTGGCTCGGGTTCAGCTCACGGGGTTCCCTTCCACGCACCCAGCGCTAGAGGCCAGCTTCAACCTCATTTCTGAGGCGTGGCCTGACTCGGTCGACGCGGAGGCCCTGGGCCTGACGCTTCGTGAGACCGCCTCTGAGGTCGCTGAGCGGGTCGGTCAGGCTGGCAATGCTCGGGGCTTCGTATCCCAGGATGTGCCGCTGCCCTTGCTCATCGATGGATGCGCTTCGCTGATGAATGTGGAGCCGGACTGGAAGAAGTCTGTGTTGCAGACCTCCGACCCCGTGGCCCGGGCTGAGGCGGTCTTGGCCCAACTCACCCGGATGCGAGAGGTGCTCGATGCCCGCAAGAGCATTCAGGAGCGCGTGCAGAGTGAGACCCAGCAGCACCAAAAGGAGTACCTGCTGCGCCAACAGCTCAAGGCTATTCAAGAAGAGCTGGGCGAAGGGGATGAGTCCGACGATCTCACCCGTCTTCGCCTTCGCCTGGACGAGGCGGATCTCCCTGAAGAGGTGCGCTCGGTGACGGACCGGGAGCTCAAGCGGCTGGAGCGCATCAACCCCCAGTCCCCGGAGCGCTCGGTGGCTGTGGACTGGCTGGAGTGGGTCGCGGACTTTCCGTGGAACACCGAGAGCGCTGTGGACGTGGACCTAGACGCCCTTGAGCACGCCTTGGACACGTCGCACCATGGCCTGGCCGAGGTCAAACGACAGGTCGTCGAGCACCTTGCGGTGCGCAAACTGGCCGGCCGGGGCCGCGCCGATGTCTTGTTGCTCGTGGGTCCTCCCGGCGTGGGCAAGACGAGCATCGCCAGCGCCATCGCAGACGCGACGGGGCGTTCTCTGGTCCGTGTCGCCCTGGGTGGAATGCGCGATGAAGCGGAACTTCGAGGTCACCGGCGCACCTATATTGGGGCTCGCCCCGGACGCTTGGTCGAGGGCCTGCGCAAAGCGGGCACCATCGATCCGGTGGTTTTGCTGGACGAGGTCGACAAGGTGTCCTCGGGTCGGTGGGGCAACCCGTCAGCGGCCCTGCTGGAGGTCCTGGACCCGGAGCAAAACCACCACTTCATCGATCACTACTTGGAGGTGCCGGTTGACCTGTCGCGGGCGCTGTTCATCGCGACGGCCAACGACCTGGGCTCCATCCCTGCGGCGCTGCGAGATCGCATGGAAGTGTTGAGGATCGAAGGCTATAGTCCATCCGAAAAGAAGACGATCGCTCGCAATCACCTGCTGCCCCGCTTGGCCGAGAACGCTGGCATCTCGCCGGAGTCGGTCGTGCTCACCGATGACGCTCTCACGGACGCGATCGCTGGATGGACCCAGGAGGCGGGCGTTCGTCAGCTGCAGCGGGTCTTGGGCAAGGTGTTCCGCGCGGTCGCCGTTCAGGAGGCGCGCGGGAAGCTCGACGGCCCCATTGCCGTCGATGCTCCCGACCTGCCTGACTACCTGGGTCGGCGAAAGGTCCGCGATGAACGGCACGAGGCATCGAGCCAACCGGGAATCGCCACGGGCCTGGCGTGGACGCCGGTGGGCGGAGATGTGCTGTACATCGAGGCGAGCACCTTGCCTGGCAAGGGCCGTCTGCATCTCACCGGACAGCTGGGTGATGTGATGAAGGAGTCCGCGCGAGCGGCCCTCACCTATGTGCTGGCCAATGCAGAGCGGTTCGATATTCCACTCGACATCTTGGAAACCCACGACGTGCACATCCACGTTCCAGCCGGGGGGGTGCCGAAAGATGGGCCATCTGCAGGCGTCACCATGTTCACGGCTCTGGCGTCGCTGCTGTCCGGCCGCCCCGTTCGGAGCGACCTAGCCATGACGGGAGAGGCGAGCTTGCGAGGCCGAGTGCTGCCAGTGGGCGGGATCGAGTCCAAGGTGTTGGCCGCCCACCGAAAGGGCATCAAGCGCCTGGTCTTGCCGCGTCGAAACGAGGCGGACCTGGACGACGTGCCCGCGGAGGTGCTCGCCGACCTAGACATCGTACTGGTGGACCACATGCGAGAGGTGCTCGACGCAGCGCTCTCAGACGCTGTGGCGGTGGCGGAGGACACCCGTCTAGGTCAGGCGGTCGCGTGAGCCGTCGGGGCCCAGCTCCAACGTGTTTAGATGGACGTGAGGACGATGAACAAAGGCACCATGACCAGGATGTAGAGCAGGGTGAGGGCTAGGAATACGGTCCCGATAATGCCCAGGATATATCCGGCTTTTCCTAGACCCTGCGGCTCGATCTCTAGAGCCATGCACTCGGCCTTGTAGGCGGTGCCCATGTACCACGCGACGGGTCCGAGGATCTGGCAGGTAATCACACTCAACAGGCCCAGGACGAAGATTACCGTCGGGTCATTGCGAGTCTGGTGTTCCATTCTTGCCTTTGGGAGAGCTGGCACTCTAGCTGGGTAGCCAGAGGACCGACGCCGAAACCAGTAGGAAGTACTGGGGGGGGACTGTGCTCCGGCGCCGACCCTGGCAACCCGCGAGGCGAGCCTTGCGGTGAAGGGAGCCTATCCGACCCTGAGCCCCGAGGCCCAAAAGAATCTTCATCAACATCTTCTATGGGGGTTCATCCCGCGCTTCAACTAGCGCCTAGCGTACGCCCTTACCGAACCGAGGTGGTGCGCGAGGTCGGCTGGCCTGAATGCGGGGTTGGGATAGGCGGCCGGCCAGTAGAGGTGTGTTGTGGTCCCGATTTCAGAAGAGCTGACGGCTTTGGTGGCTCATGCCCGCGACGCGGCTGGGTTTGCAGACTCGCCCATTCCACTCGAACCGGTGGTTGCAACATCGGATCCCCGACATGGCGACTACCAGAGCAACTTTGCCTTCCGGCTCGGAAAAGCGCTGCGGAAGAACCCCCGCGAGGTCGCCCAGGCCATGGTCGACGCACTGCCAGAGTCGGAGTGGATCGACTCTGCCGAAGTCGCGGGCCCGGGGTTTATCAACCTCACCTTGAACGCTGAACGTCTGGCCCAAGACGTTGTGCAGCGCTGCGCTACGGCCACGCTCGGAGCGGCCCAGGTCCCTGCCGGACAGACGCTGGTCATCGACTACAGCAGCCCGAACATCGCCAAACGCATGCATGTTGGCCATCTTCGAAGCACGATTATTGGCGATGCTCTGGCGCGTTTATACCGGCTTTGCGGGTGGACCGTCATTGCTGACAATCACGTGGGCGACTGGGGAACCCCCTTCGGCAAACTCATCGTGGCCTGGCACGAGTGGCGAGACGACGAGGCCTACAAGGTGGATCACGTCGCCGAATTGCAAAGGCTCTACCAGCTCTTTGGCGAAGAGGCCAAGGCGCAGCCCGAGCTGGTGGACCGGGCACGGGCCGAGACGGTGAAGCTCCAAGACGGCGACCCTGCAAACCGTGCGTTGTGGGAAGAATTCTGTAGGGTCTCCCTTGAAGAATTCGATGGGGTCTACGAGCGACTGGGCGTGAAGTTCGACGTGGTGCACGGCGAGTCCTTCTACCGGGACCAAGTCCACGGCATGGTGCAGGACCTGCTGGATCGCGGCATTGCCATCGTTGATAATGGGGCGGTGATCGTTCCTTTTGAGCCGGAAGATGGCAAGGGCCTTGCCAAGAACCCGCTGCTGATTCGCAAGACGGATGGGGCGGCCATGTACGGCACGACCGATCTGGCGACGGTGCTGCACCGTATGGAGACGTGGGCTCCCAAGCGGGTGGTGTACGAGACCGACGTTCGTCAGTCTCTGCACTTTAGGCAGGTCTTCGCAGCGAGCCGGAAGATGGGTGTAGACGTGGACTTCGTTCACGTGGGGCACGGCATGCTCAAGCTGGGCGGCGATGTGGCATCGACGCGGGCTGGCACCGTGTTGAACTTGGTCGATGTTCTAGACACGGCGGTTGAGCACGCGCGCACCGTCGTCGATCAGCAGAGCGCAACCCTTCCCGACGACGAGCGCGCCGCGATCGCAGAGGCCGTCGGGGTTGGGGCCGTGAAGTACACAGATCTGTCGCAAAACCCGACGTCAGACATCCACTTTGACTGGGACCGCATGTTGGCGATGGAGGGGAACACCGCCCCCTACTTGATGTATGCCAACGCGCGCTGTCACAGCATCTTCCGAAAGAGTGGGCGAGTGGAGCTCCAAGACTGGACGCCTACGGCCTTGCGTTTGGACCACGAGACCGAGCGAGCCTTGGCCATCCTCATCGCCCGTACGCCCGAGCAAGCGGCGGCTGCGGCCGAGGCGGCCCGGCCGAACCTCATCGCCGACCATTGCTTCCATTTGGCCAAGGCGTTCGCAAGGTTCTTCGCCGAGTGTCGCGTGCTTGATCCGCAGAATGACGAGGCTACGACCACGTCTCGGCTCACGCTTGTTTGGGCGTCCTCCCGCGCTCTGGAGCTGAGCTTGGGCCTGTTGGGCCTCACCCCCCTGACGCGCATGTAGGGGGCGGGTCGGCCGGGAGGCGCCGACTATCCTGTCGCGGGCCTGGATCTGGGCCTGTCGAACAGGGTTTTTACGGGAAGAGAGACTCCACACCTGGTGGT
>JBGCER010000353.1:0-4061 GCA_045106515.1 Myxococcota bacterium | reverse complement strand
TTGGAGGCCATGGCCCGGCGAGTCAGGGGCGCTAAAACTTGCCATTGCTGTTCTTCCATTCCTGGGGCGGAGCCACCGCCTCGATGGTGTCCCAGTGCTCTACGACCTTGTGTTCTGCGACCCTAAACAAGTGGTAGAAGGCCGTGTTTACGCCACCTTTGGACCCCTCCACCACGGCCAGAACGAAGTTGCCCTGGGCGAGCACGCGGTGAAGCCGGTCGTAGGACACCACATCCGGTCCAGCCCTGTGGGTCTCCAGCCGGGATCGGAGCGCATCGAGCCCATCCGCTCCGGTGGGGTGGTGCTCGGTGTAGACGTCTGCGCTCACGAATCGACCTAGCTCATCGAGCTCCCCTGCGATGTACACCGTTTCGACGAACGCCCGGATCAGAGCGCGATTCGCCTCGGTCCGGTCCAGATCCGTGGCGGCGGTGGGGCCATCCACCATGCTGTGGCCCGATGCATTGGGGCCCCTGCGGGGCTGAATATTATCCCAGTGCTCCACCGTTAAATCACCTTCAAACCTGAATACTTCAAACCCGATGCGCCGGGTTGAAAAGTCGTACTCGGTGTGGGCGAACACATAGTCACCGTCTGCAAAGGCGCGCACAATGTTCACCCGCGGAGACGTCTTCGACAGCCGCGCGAACAGCGCTGCCAGTCCGTCCCGTCCCGTCTCGGTCTGCGGGTTGTGCTGCACATAGCGCTCGGGGTGGATGACCAATACGGCGTCAGGATCGCCGGTCTCGATGCCCATGAGCAGGGTGTGGATGCGGTCGATACGGCTAGGCATCATCGGGTCCTCTTCGCAGAAGCGGGGTCTACGCGGCGCGGAAAACCGTCCCACACCCGCCGCACTCATAGCCCAACCTCGGCGGCCCACTAGACCACTTCCCGCAAGGCCACGGGGTCGAGCATCGTCATCACCACCGTGCCGTGTTCACGAACGTTCTCGACGGCGAGGTGGGCTTCGGTGATGCGCTCGAAGGGGAACTGCGGCCCCAAACAGGCGGTGAGCACGCCATCCCGGACCAAGTCACGCACCTTTTCGCTCCGTTGCCGCTCTCCGAAAGCGATGGACATCTTGGCCTTCTTTCGTCCAAACACGGAGGTCCATGCCATGCGAACGAGGACTCCCAAGCTCATGTACACCGTCATGTACACGCCATCGGCCGCCAACGAAGACCGGCTGTGGCCAAAGCTGGACGCGCCAGCAATGTCGAAGATCACGTCATAGCGATGGCCGATCTTGGTAAAATCCGTGGTCCCGTAGTCGATGACGTGGTCCGCACCGAGCTGTCGAACGCGGTCCATTCCCCTGTGACTACAGACCCCGGTCACTTCGGCCCCAAGGTGCTTGGCAAGCTGAACGGCGAAGCGCCCCACGCCGCCCGACGCCCCGAGCACCAGCACTCGCTGTCCGGGCTGGACGTTGGCGACCTCACACAGGAAGTGCACGGCCGTTCCAGCGCCGTAGGGGATCGAGGCGGCTTCGGCATAGGTCACGTTCGCAGGCATTTTGGCCATGCTGCTGTCTTCGTGCACGCAGAGGAACTCGGCGTAGGCGCTGTGGTCCGCGCCCCCAAACACATCATCGCCGATCGCGTATCGGCGGACCGCCGCCCCCACCTGCACCACACGACCGGCGAACATCGTGCCTTGGTAGGCGTTTCTCGGGCCGGTGAAGCCCATGGCCAAGCGGCCAGGAATAGCGGATATTCCTGGAAAGTCACCGGCTCGCAGTCTGCGGTCTCCCTCGGTCACAGCGGCCGCGTGAACCTGGACCAGCACGTCGTGCTCGCCCACCGTGGGCACAGGAATGTCTCGCAGCTCGACGACGTCGGCAGGACCATAAGAATGGGTATATGCGGCTTTCATGAGGGCTCCGTTGGGCTCGCCGGTCGGACTCTCCGGCTGGCTCCACAAATCTATCCATTCGATAGTGTTGAGCGATTGGCCAATGCAGCATGGATGCCATACATATTCGTATGAACTGGCACGCCGTGAATTTCGATTGGAACCGCGCGAGGGCCTTCTTGGTCACCGCCGAAGAAGGTTCCTTTTCCGCCGCTGCCCGGGCCCTCGGCACCTCTCAGCCCACCGTGGGCCGTCAGGTGTCCGCCCTCGAACAAGAGCTGGACGTCACGCTATTCGAACGGGTGGGCACACGGCTGGAGCTCACCTCTACCGGTCTCGACCTGATCGCGTACGTGCGCGCCATGGCCGATGCCGCCACCAGCGTCTCCCGCGTGGCCGCCGGCCAGGCGGAGTCCATAGAGGGGACGGTGTCGATCACGGTCAGCGAGTCCATGGCCGCATTCTTCCTGCCGCCGATCTTGGCGCAGCTGCGCCTGAGCCACCCGGGCATCGAGATCGAGCTTGTGGTGTCCAATGAAGAGCGCGACCTCCAGCGGCGCGAAGCGGACATCGCGATTCGGAACTTTCGGCCCACACAGCCCGATCTCTTCGCCCGGAAGCTCTGCGAGGTGGATGCGCACTTCTACGCATCGCCGGCCTATGTGGAGCGTGCGGGCCCCTTCGACCACGTCGCCGATCTGACCCGGGCGGAGCTCTTCGCCTTCAACCGAACCGACGTCATGATCGACGGCTTCCGGGCCATGGGGCTCGACGTCACCCGCGAGCAGTTCCCGATCGTCTGCGCGAATCACTTGGTCCAGTGGGAGCTCTGCAAACGCGGCGCCGGCGTGTGCATGATGATGGACACCGTCGGCCGGAGTGAGCCCCAGGTGGTGCGCATCTTGCCCAACCTTCCATCGATTCGAGTTCCGGTCTGGCTCGTGTGTCATCGCGAGCTGCAGACCAGCCGACGGATCCGCCTCGTCTTCGATCGATTGGCACAGGCGCTCGAGGAATTAGGGGCTCCCTAAGCCTGTCTTCCCCTACCCTAAAGCTCCTATACCGTGCCTTCCAAGCGAGGCTTCAGCGCATCTAGCGCGGCCACGATCTGGTCTCGGAGCACCCGAAATCGCTCGGTCCGGCGCAGATCGGGATGCACCAGCACCCACAGATCTCGCGACGGCTTGGGCTCAGTCCGCCGCTCCAGCCCCGGTTCGGCGAGAAAGCAAGGAAGCACGGCGAGGCCGAGGCCCTGCGTACACGCCGCGTGCTGCAAGACCATATTGGGCATGACGGCGATGGTCGGTCTGCCAGGGAACGGATGGGTGCCGATCCGGGCCGCATCTCGCTCATCACCAAACCACCCGATCCACTGGTGATCCCGGCCATAAACGGCGGTACACACCGTCGCTGCCTTTCGGCCCACCAGCTCACCCTTGGGAGAGACACCGAGCGGCATGGCGCGGATCGCCACGTCCGCCTGTCGGGCTGCCAGATCAGCGACCTGCTCTGTGGCTTGAAGGTCGAGGCGGATCTCTGGCCACCGGGCACTGAACGCCACCAGCGCCGGCATGAGCAGGTGACTCACCACCACGTCGGGTGCAGACAGCCGAACAGGACCCGACAGCGTGGAGTCGACCGCGCTCGCCCGTCGACGCAAGGCGTGGACCGATGCCTCCACATCCTCGGCTCGACGGAGCAACTCGGTCGCTTCGGGAGTGGCGCGCAGCCCCTCTGACCGTCGCTCAAACAGGCTCAAGCCCAACGTCTGCTCCAGCTCTGCCAGACGCCGCCGCACGGTCGGATGGCTCACATCGAGCGCAGCCGCAGCATCGCGGAGCGAGGTGGTGCGCATCACCGCCAAGAAGACGCGCAGGAGGTCCCAGTCGAGTTCAGAAGGCTTCATGGTTCAAAAACGTACCACGGCGGATCAACATTGGTTCTTTCCTGACGTGCTCGCCGGTCGTAGCCATGGCCTATCGGAGGACAAATGGCCATCACCATCGCCGCGTTCGGCGCCACAGGCAAAACCGGCAAACACTTCATCTCACAAGCGCTGGACAGCGGTCACGCGCTCCGCGTCTTGGTGCGGGACGAGGCCAAACTCGACCCGGACCACAAACGACAGATGGAGGTCTTCGTCGGTGACGTCACCCAGGCCGACGATGTGGCCTGGATCATCGAAGGCGTCGACGTGGTCGTCA
>JBGCER010000352.1:0-4358 GCA_045106515.1 Myxococcota bacterium | reverse complement strand
GGAATTCGGCGGTGCCATCGGTATCCCGCTCTATCTTTCTCAGACCCTATCGATCACCCTATACGCCTATGGTCTTGGCGAGAGTATTGGGGTTTTGTGGCCAGGTATGCCGGACATTGCTGTGCGGGTCATCGCCGTCGTCACGGTGATTGGCGTGACGCTGCTCGCGGCCAAGAGCACCGAGCTGACGCTAAAAGCACAGCTCCCCGTGATGGCGCTCATCGTGCTCTCCCTCATCGCGCTGTTCGTCGGTGTGGACTGGACCGAGCAGAAGGCGCTGACTCAGGGCACCTACTCCGATCCCGACGCGGCCGGGTTCTGGTCGGTCTTTGCGGTGTTCTTTCCGGCCGTCACCGGCGTCCTGGCTGGGGTCTCGCTGTCGGGGGACCTCAAAGACCCTAGAACGGCCATCCCTCGCGGCGCCATCGGCGCTGTGGCTGTCGGCTTCATCATCTATATGATCGTCCCCATCGCGCTGGCCTACGCTGCCACCACCGATGAGCTCGTGGCGAACAAGCTGATCTGGACTCAGATCGCACTCCTCGGTCCGGTGCTGGTGATGGGTGGCTTGTGGGGCGCCATCTTGTCCAGCGCCTTTGGCAGCATCTTGGGGGCGCCGCGCACCTTGCAGGCCCTCGCGACCGATGGCTTGGTTCCACGGGCGCTGGGCGTCAACGATCCCAAGACGGGTGAGCCCTTGTTGGGGCTTCGGATCTCCGGTGGAATTGCGCTGGTGGCAGCCCTCGCTTTGCCCAGCCTGAATGTGGTCGCCGAATGGGTGACGGTGTTCTTTCTCACGACCTATGGCGCCCTGAACGTTGTGGCGTGCATCGAGGGTTTGGTTGGGGATTCCGGATTTCGCCCCACGATTCGGGTGCACTGGGTGTTCAGTGCGATCGGGGCGTTTGGCTGCTTCTTAGCCATGTTCCTAATTAATCCGGTTGCCTGCATCGTCGCGATCGCCGTGGAGGTGGTGCTCTTCTACGTCCTGTCCCGTCGTTCGCTCCAGAGCACCTGGGGAGATGTGCGCACCGGGCTGTGGCTCACCACGGCGCGATTCGTATTGATGCAGCTGCGCTATGCCCGCGTCGATCCCCGCAACTGGCGGCCACACATCTTGGTGTTCACCAGCCGTCTTCGCCAGAACATCCCCATGGCCCAGCTGGCCGCTGAGATCGGCCAGCAGCGCGGAATCGTCACCATCATGGAGTTGCTGGTCGGCGAGGCCCCAGAGCCCGCGCGGATCCGGCATCGGATCGCCGAAAACCACAAGCTCATGGAGGCCGCTCGGCTCACCGCGTTCTGCGAGGTTGTGGCCGTCGCGGAACTCGAATCGGGCATCGTGGACGTCACCCAAGCCAATGGGTTCGCTGGGCTTCAGAGCAACACCGTCATGCTTGGGTACCCCGGAAATGGCTCGATGGGCATGTCTCGGCTGTTGAGCGTCGCCCAGACCTTGGACGGACTTGAAAAGTCCTTGATCGTCTACCGGGCCGCTAGCGAAGAAGACCGCGTAAAAGCCACGAAGGGCAACCCGAAGCTCGTGGTTTGGTGGACCGGTAGAGAGCACAATGGTGACCTGATGCTGCTGCTCGCGCACTTGCTCAAGGGCACGCAGCGTTACCGCTGGGGCGAGGTGGTGCTCAAGAGCATTGTGCGCACTGCGGAAGAGGCGGCGGAACGTCGCGCGGAGTTCGCCGAGTTCCTGCCGGACATTCGAATCACCGCCACCGTCGATGTCATCGTCAATGCGGGTCAGGTGCCGGTGAGCGCGCTGATCCGCGCCAATAGCCAAGATGCGGCCCTGGTCTTCTTGGGTCTGCCCGTGCCCAGCCCAGAACAACGCGACGCGGTGGCGCAGAGTCTGGACGCGCTTGTCGAAGGGCTACCCGCCACGCTCTTGGTGCACAACGCCGGCCCATTCCGCGGCCGACTGCTCTGATTTGAGAGGACCTATGCGCAGACTCATCATCATGCGGCATGCAAAGTCGGACTGGAACACCGGCCTCGATGATCACGAACGACCGCTCAATAAGCGGGGTCGTCGAGACGCTCCGCGAATGGCAGACGCCTTGGTTCGCTTGGGGTGGAGCCCTGATGTTGTGATCTGCTCTAGCGCACAGCGCACGGTCGAGACTTGGGGGTGCATGGCTGGCTGCTTCCCAGACTCCGTCGCGGTTCGCATTGAGCCGGCCCTGTACCTCGCGGGTTTGGGGGCGATCCAAGATGCGGTCCACACGCTCTCCGATGATGTGCACACCGTGTTGGTCCTGGGGCACAACCCCGGCTGGGAGGGAGCGGCGTCGGCCCTGTCGCAGCAACCCATGCACATGACCACGGCCAATGCCGCGCTCATCGAGTTGGTGCCCACCGGGTGGGCAGAGGCGATCAGTACGCCGGCCCGACGCTTGCACGCGTTGCTCAGGCCCAAGGAGCTCGCGGACCTATTCCCAGAGGGCGTCGACTAGCCCTAGATCGGGGCGCCCGCGAGCCACGGCATTGGCGCCTTCGAGCGGGATAATAATGGCGGGAGTGCCGGTGGTGTTGCGCCATCCTGCGTCGTCGGACGTCAGGTAGAGCTCCACGGGCAGGGGTGTGCCGGGCAGAGAGAAGCCCACCTCGGATGCGTTGGGATCGACCAGCACGTCACCGTCTTGGTCTCCGGTCAGGCCGAGCACTCCATCTTCGATGCTAAACGTCAGGTTCCAGCCGTCTCGCGCGGGGGATACTCCGCTGCGGATGAGAAAGCCGATCTCACCGCCGTCCGTGACGTAGCGCCGATCTTCATAGGCCAGGTTCTGCTGGACGCCCGATAGGGTGCCCTCGACGGTCCAACCCTGTTGCCCTTGGTCGAACGTCAGCCGCCAGCCTTCTTCCTGGGCGATACCGGCGCAGTTGTTCACCGAGACGAAGTTCTCGTTTGAGGCGTTTTGAACCAGCTCAGGTCCGCCAGCAGCACCATCGAAGTCGATGGTGTGATCGCCGCGAACCGTGCCGCTCTGGGCGCTGACGGCCCGTGTGCGCGGTCCGAGGCCATCTTGGAAGAGGCAGCCCAGCTCCTCGTCGAAGAACACAACAGTGCCGCGGTAGAGGCTGATGGCCAGGCCCGGGGTGGTGCGTCGAACGCCGTCGTCGTCGTCATCGCCCTGTTGGATTTCGCCGGACATTTGGGCGAGTCCACGGATCGGAGAATGAAGGGGGAAACCCTGGACGCCATCGACGAATGGGTTGAGGTCTACCACCGCGCCAGTATTGGCGTCGACGGCCCAGATATCATCATCCGAGGCTAGATATAGGCGCTCGACCGCTGGGGCGGAGGCCAGGTGTGCGGCGCGAACAGGCAGCTCGATGGCGGTGGGGGTGGTCTGGTCTTGCTCGACCCACCACAGGGTGTTGCTGACGCCATCCGCGATCCAGAGCCGAGAGCCCTCCCAGGTCATGGCCACGGGCATGGCGCCTTCGGGCAGCTCGACTTCGCCTGCGATGGTTCCGGACTCCGGGTCCCACCAAATTACGCCGCCGTCGGTGCCGGTGTCGTTGACGGTGGCGATGGCCAATACGCCTTGATCCGGCGCCATGGCGAGCTTCACGGGCACCGCGCCTAGGTCGTGCTCCACAAGGCCGCTCATCGTGTCGAAGCTGACCGTCGCGCCGGCTTCGGGTGAGCCGCCGAAGGTGATGGTGAAGGGTTGGCCGATGGGGGTGTAGGGCTCCGCAGGGGTGGCGCCGGCATCGAGCTTGCCCGAACGAGACCCATCGCCTTTCCACACTTCCCCATCGAAGGTGAAGGTCCAGGTCTCGGTGCTGACGAAGCCATCGTGCAGGTCCAAGTCCGTGACGGTGCCGGCACCAGTGGTGCGCATGTCACTGGCCTCGACGGTCGACTCGACGGGCCTGCCGGCATCGGTGCTGGTGATGTGGGGTACCTGCAAGAGCTGACCGAACCGCTGATCGGCGGCGAAGACCGTCAGCACGTCGGCGTTCGGTGCGTACACCGCTACGGAGGTCAACACCCGCGCTCGACCGGTGGACAGGGGGCTGCCGCGCAGGAAGCTCGCGGTGGGGTCGTCGCTCAAGAACCGCCCGGACTCGGCAGCCAGAGGACGGATCTGACCGCCGATGCGGTTGGACACATAGGCGATGGCCTCGGAGAAGGGCGTCTGGGCTCCTGGCTCCGTGATCGCACCCGCCGAGGGCACGGTAAACGCACCTTCATATTCAAGTTCATTCCTGCAGCCTGCAGCGAGCAGCAACAGGAGGGAGAGCTGTCGAATCACCGGTTCACCAAAGTCGTAACCACCGTTAAGAAGGTGGGAGAGGCGGGGTCTGCATCGATGACGCTAATGGTCGAGCTGACG
>JBGCER010000351.1:0-5408 GCA_045106515.1 Myxococcota bacterium | reverse complement strand
CGCAGCTCCAAGTTCATGTCGCTGTGGGAGCAGTCGCTCTCGTTGTCGTCGCCGAAGGTGCGGAGCTGAAAGTCCAGGCGGCCTTGGTCGACCAGTGCATTGGTCAGGTCGGTCATGGCTTGGGTGCCCAGCTCTAGGTTGAGCGGGCCTTCCAGGTCCGACTCGGGCATCTCGCACACGCTATCGGCGCCTCCCAGGCACCAATACGGCTGGTCCCGCCCTTGAAAGGGTGTGTCGCGGACCGCTCGCCAGTCGAAGATGGGCAGGGTCCCGTCCAGCGGCAAGAGCTCGATGGGGTAGCCGTAGCCGCCGCCGACGAGCACGTAGTCGTTGAGCGAGAGCGTGACGTGATCGTCGAACCACAAGGCATCGGTGGTGGAGGACAGGGCCACCTTGCAGATGGTGGCGCGTGTGGGCACGTCCAAAGGGCGCACCTCTTCGCGCATCGCTCGGTTGTACTCATTGAGCGGGGCCAGGTTCCAGCCTTGATCCCAGTCGCATCCGGAAACGGCGGGGAATTCCTGTGGAAGAATCAGGACTTCTCGTTCGCCGGTCTCGCAGTCATTCGCTGGGGTGTCCGGGTCCTTCTCTGTGGGATCGGTGTGATCGCCCTTCGGACTTACCGAAGGATCAACCCCGTCTTCTGGAGTCTGGGTCTCCGTGAGGTCGGTGAGCCCGTTTTCGGAGCAGGCCATGACCCAAAAAGAAGAGCCAAGCAGTAAATAGGTGATCCAGGTCGCGCGCATCGGGACCTCCAGTACAACCAACGGGAGTGCGATTCAACACATCGATTGTACATCATGTGGGAGAATCCCCGACCCCAGCGGTGGTCGGTCATCCCCTCGGGATCGGATCCGTGGGCAAGATCTTCACGTTGTGTCAGGGGACTGAACGGGGAGCGCATGTGGAGCGTCTGACTTTGTGAGTGCGGCAGCCCCGCACTCGGAGGCTGCCGTGTCCCGTCTGCTCGTCTTGCTCACCATCGCTGTGCCCTTGTCCATGATGTTGTCGCTGGCCTAGGTCGGCTCCATCACGGGTTCTGTCACTCATCCGTTCGCGGCTTCAACAGCCGTCACTCCGTGCCGACAATCATGTGTTGCATCACTGATCGCACACATGGACGTTGTCTTTCCCGCTCCCGGATCCTAGGAGGCGGAAAATGAATACCCATTCAGCGGAGCCTCCCAATGAACTACTACCGTCCGCCCCTCGATGAATTTCGCTTCCTCCTCGAAGCCTTCGACTACAACGATATCGTTCAGAGCATGAGCGTATTCGCGGACTTCGACCTAGAGACTGGGATGGACCTGGTCGAGGCGTGCAGCACTTACGCCGTCGATGTTCTGCTGCCGCTCAACGCGGTCGGCGATCGCCAAGGTGTGAAGTTCAACGCGGAAGATCAGTCGGTCACCATGCCTGCTGGCTACCGCGAGGCGTACCAGGGCTACTGCGAGAACGGCTTCGCCGGGCTGTCGTTCCCCGCCGAGATCGGCGGTCTTGGAGCGCCCACGACCTTGGCCACCATGGCCTTCGAGGTCGTCGCCTCGTGCAACAAGAGCTTCTCCATGTGCCCCGGCCTCACCACCGGCCTGGTTCACGCCCTGGAAGTCCACGGCAGCGCCGATCAAGTCGAAAACCTGCTTCCGAAGCTCGCGAGCGGCGAGTGGTCGGGCACCATGTGCCTCACCGAGCCCCAGTGTGGCACCGACCTGGGCCTGCTCACCACCCGCGCTGAGCCCCACGGCGACCACTACAAGCTCACCGGCACCAAGGTCTGGATCACCTATGGTGAGCACGACATGGCCGACAATATCGTGCACCTCGTGCTCGCTCGTCTTCCCGATGCGCCCGAAGGCATCAAGGGCATCAGCACTTTCGTCATTCCCAAGTTCCTCGACGATGGCACGCGCAATCCCATCTTCTGCGGCGGCACCGACCACAAGATGGGCATCAATGCATCGCCCACGTGCGTCATGAACCTCGAAGGCGCCGAAGGCTGGCTCGTTGGCGAGCCCCACCGCGGCATGAAGTCCATGTTCACCATGATGAACGCGGCGCGGCTTCAGGTCGGCGGCGAGGGCGTGGCCCTTGGCGAAGCGGCCTACCAGAACGCGTTGGCGTTCGCCAAGGATCGGCGTCAGAGCCGTTCTTTGAACCCGGCCAAGCAGGACAAGAACGCGACGGCGGACAACATCCTGGTCCACCCGGATGTTCGCCGCATGCTCTTGCGCGTCAAGTCCACCACCGAGGCCCTGCGCGCCTTGGTCGTCTGGATCTCCATGAACTTGGACGTGATGACGCATCACGAAGACGAGGCCACCCGGAACAAGGCCAGCGACCTGGTGGCGTTGCTCACGCCGATCATCAAGTCCTACGGCTCCGAGCAAGGCTTCCTCAACACCAGCGAGGCCATGCAAGTCATGGGCGGCGCCGGCTACACCGAAGACTGGCCGGTCGAGCAGTACATGCGCGACCTTCGCATCGCCATGATCTACGAAGGCACGAACCACATCCAGGCCCTGGACCTGGTGGGTCGCAAGCTGCCCACCGGCGGCGGTCGTCTCATGCGCGGTTTCGCCGAAGAGGTGTCCACCCTGATCCGCGCCTGCGCCGGTGATGAGCGCCTCACCGAGTTCGTCGAGCCTCTCAAGACCGAGTCCAAGCGCTTGAACCAGACCACGATGGCCATGGGTGGCGCTGCCATGCAGGACGCCGAGGTCGTGGGTGCAGTGGCGTCGGCCTACCTCAACCAGTTCGCCCTGGTGACGTTGGGTGTGGCCTGGTTGAAGATGGTCAAGGCCGTCATCGACCGCGAAGAAGGCGACCCCGTGCGCGAAAGCAAGCTGCAGACCGCTCGCTACTTCATGAAGTTGGTCCTGCCTGAAGCCGAGATGTACGCGGCCAAGGTTGCAGTGGGCAAAGAGCCGCTGACCGAGATCAACGTGGACCTGTTGTAGTCGAGCCTGCGTCGACGGTGTCGACGCAGCGCTACTCCAGGATAGACCTCGGGCTGGCCCCGAGGTCTTCGTGTCTGAGACGGATCCACTCTCCCTGATTCAACCTGCCGCAACCCGCGTGCGCGACCCGATCACCGGTCGCTCAGTGTGGCTTGCGGGCATGATTCGCGAAGCCAAGGTCGAAGCGCAAGGCGCCTCCCAGGTCTTGACGTTCGAGCTTTGGTTTACGCCACAGCACGGTCGCAACGACCGCAAAGGCCTCGAACAAGCCATGGTGGCCAATGTGCGCGCCGGTGGGTTCAAAGGCGAGATCAAGGTCATCGCGCGCATGGAGCAGCCCTCCGACGCGCCGGGTGGGCCCGCTCCAGCAGCGCCGGCCGCTCCAGCCAAGAAGCCCAGTGTGGCGGGCATGAATACGCCGGGAGCCGTGGCGCCACACGGTGGGCCCATCTCCAAAAAGAAGCTCCCGGGCGTCAAGCACATCATCTGTGTGGCCTCGGGCAAGGGCGGTGTGGGCAAGAGCACCGTGGCCATCAACCTGGCGGTGGCGCTCCAGCGTCAGGGCTTGGCGGTGGGCCTGATGGACGCGGACATCTACGGTCCCAGTCTGCCCACCATGATGGGAGTCAATAGTCGGCCCTTGGCGGACAATGACAAGAAGATCGTGCCGGTCAACGCCTATGGCGTGCGGTGCTTATCTATCGGCATGCTCGTGCCCGCTGAGCAAGCGATCATCTGGCGAGGCCCCATGGTGATGGGCGCCTTGCGGCAATTCCTGCAAGACACCCGCTGGGGCGACCTGGACGTGCTTGTGGTGGACATGCCGCCCGGCACCGGAGATGCGCAGCTCTCCTTGATTCAGTCCGTGGACATCTCGGGCGCGGTCATTGTGACCACGCCTCAAAAAGTCGCATTGGACGATGCGATTCGCGGCATCGCGATGTTCAGGCAGCTCGACGTACCCATCTTGGGATTGGTCGAGAATATGGCCTGGTACGAGCTGCCGGACGGCACCAGGGACTTCGTCTTTGGCGAGGGTGGAGGCGTGCGGACGGCCGCTGACAACAACACGAGCGTTCTCGGCCAGCTCCCGCTGCAGACCCAATTGCGCGCCTCGGCGGATGCCGGTCAGCCCGCTGCCCTGCGCGACGATGCCCTCGGCGGGATCTTCGCCGACATCGCCAGTCAGGTCAGCGCGAGTCTTGGGTTTGGGGTCGCCTAATGCTGCCCACCCCCGTCCATGGCCTGGTGATGCCCACGACGGGCCCTCTGATCGATCAATTCGGCCGGGAGCACACCTACATTCGGATCAGCGTGACGGACCGGTGCAACTACCGCTGCGTCTACTGCATGCCTGCCGAAGGCCTGGATTGGATGCCCAAAGACGCCATTCTCACCTATGAGGAGGTGGCGCGGGTAGCGCGGATCTTCGTGGATCTGGGAATCAGTAAAATCCGAATCACGGGCGGTGAACCCACCGTTCGGCGGGATTTGCCCGAATTGGTCGCCGCTCTTGGAGCGCTGCCCGGTGTGCGCGACCTGTCCATGACCACCAATGGCCACCTCTTTGCCGCCCGTGCGCAGTCCTTCGCAGATGCCGGGATGCACCGGGTGAATATCTCGATCGACACCCTGGAGCCGGAGCAGTTTCGTGCGCTGACGCGCGGTGGAGATCTGGATCGGGTGCTCCAGGCGATCGACGCCTCGATCGAGGCGGGCATGACGCCGGTCAAGCTCAATGCTGTGATGGTCGCGGGCGAGAACGACGACCAACTCCTGGCTCTCATCGAGCACTTTGCCCCCCTCGCAGAACACGTTCAGGTTCGCTTCATCGAGGCCATGCCCTTCTCGGGTGCGGTCCGCGAGCGTACGCATCTGTCCACGGCCGCCATGCGCGAACGGATCGGCGAGCGGTACACCCTGGAGCCCGCCGAACGCGCCGTAGGTGGCGGTCCGGCCACAACCTGGCGAATCGCAGAGAACGGCCTTGTTGTCGGGTTTATCTCTCCGATCACCGAGCACTTCTGCCACAGCTGCAACCGGTTGCGTCTTCAGGCAGATGGCCACTTGCGAACTTGTCTTTCTCGCGAAGCGGTCCCAAGTCTTCGAGACCTCATCCGCGGTGGCGTGAGCGACGACACGCTCGAACATGCGATCCGGTGCCAGGTCTGGGGCAAGGTCGCGGGTCATGAGGCGCACTTGAAAGACGGATGGTCGGCGTTTGAAGGTGTAATGACCTCGATCGGTGGTTAGTACCGGCCGGCGCGCGGGCGCTTACCTGGCTCTAGCTGGGGCGGCGGGGGGGTCGTGCGGCCGGGCCGGGTTTCGGCTAGTGGCGGGGTCCACGGAGGAAAGATGCTCCAGCGCGCGATCATCGTTGGCGCCAGCAGCGGAATCGGAGCGGCGCTCGTGCGGCGCCTCGCTCGCGACGGGTACCAGGTGGTGGCCATC
>JBGCER010000350.1:0-5692 GCA_045106515.1 Myxococcota bacterium | reverse complement strand
CCCAGATCACGCGCTGCGCTGCCACTCACGCCTCCACAGACCAGCTACTTCCGGAACAGGGAGCGGCGGCGGCGGTCGGCCGCTCTCTCGATGGCCCGAGCCTGCTCGATAATGTCGTCGACGAAGTCATCGTGGGAGGGCGGATCCGCGCTGCTTTCTTCATCTTCGGCCAGAGCCGCCCGAAGGTCATCGATCCCGGGCATGTGCCTGGGTGCGCCATCCGCGAGCAGCACCGTCTCTTCCTCGTCGATTCCATCCGCCAGTCCGGGGCCCAGGGCCTCCCGCATCAGGGTGGTGACTTCATCGTCCGAATCGATGCCCGCGATGGGCAAAGTAGCGCCACGCTGACCGACCTGTCGCATCTCGGACGGCGCGGTCGCATCTTCAGCGGGGTCGCCGGTGTGAAAGAGCGCCGCGGGCGTGTCTGGCACGAGCCGAGGTGCGGGCATGGCCAGCGGAGGAACGGGGTGCTGGACCCAATACTCTTCCGACAGATCTTCGACCCACGGCCGGGCCTCCCAGGGCATGGCCCGGAGACGAAGCAGACGCGCATGCACGATGTTGTCGTCGGGGTTGGCCGCCAGGATCCGGCGATAGACCCGCACAGCCAAGTCGATTCGACTGCTCTCTAGGTACTCTTCGGCCCGAGCGGCGGTGAAGAACGGATCACGGCCGCGAACGCTCCCTTCTGGCGGGGGCGCCTTTTGGCGATCGATGATGGCGCGCAGTTCATCATCATCTCCGTGGGCATCGAGGAGCGCTTGGGCGAGCTCAGCGGCCTTTTCAAGGCTGCCGCCTCGATCCAGTGCCACGGCCCAGGCACGGGCGAGGGCAGGCTCGCGGCGCATCGCGTCTTCGCCCAAGTGTTCAGCGGCCAATCGAAGGCCTTTGTCATCCCCGACTTCGCTGGCTGCCTGAGCGAGGGTGCGCGCCGCGTCGTCATTGGCGGCACCGGACTCAAAGGCCCTGCGCAGCACCATTGCGGCCTTTCGCGTGTCACCGCGGTCCAACAAGGCGTGCGCCACATCCAGAAAGATGTCGGCGGCGGGGTCCTCGGAGAGGACTTCCTGAAGCAGATCCAGTTCGGGTCCGGTGATCATGGCCGGATGGTATCAGCCGAAGGCGGCAACGTCACCGTGGGATCAGCTGGAAGGTCCCGTCCGCTACCCTGGTCTCGACTCGAACGCCCACGGGGAGGAACCCACCATCGTCGGCTTCCAACGCGTCGACCAGCACATATACGCGGGCGATCCCTTCGGCGTCAGTGAGCACGCGGGTGGAGGCTTCGTCGGCCTCATACACGTCACTGTCAAGAGCGTAGTATTGGTCGCGCCAGGCGTCCCAGAACACCACACAGTCCGCGCAAACCTCTGGTTCGACTCGGTACAACTCAGACTCGGTCAGCAGAACCGTTTCAGCGGAAGAGAACAGGTCCACCTGAACGCCACGGCGAGGCTCGCCCGTCGCGCCGTCGTACACCATCACGTCCACGGGAACGACAGCACCGAGGCCGTCATCTACAGCGTTGAAGCTGCTATCCCAGTGCAACTCGACGTCGGCCGGCACCAGGAGGGTGTCTCCGGAAACGGCGCCGTCGGCATCGTCGAGCACACACGCCTGGGCGGCGGTGGCGATCGCGGCGATGGCGAGAAGTCGTTGCATGAAACTCAGGAGCGCGAAGAGGAAGGTTTGAGGTGACGAGTAAGCTCGTCAAACCGATCGACCGGAAGGTCGACGACGGTGGCGCCACCGATGCCTATCGGCACAGGTAGCTTCAATCTAGCTCCAATTCGCTTCTTGTCCACTTTCAGGGCGTCTAGCACCTGCCCCATGTCCACCGCGGGAGCGGCCATAGGGAGCTGAAGTCGCGCCGCCACCCGTTGCAGTCGGTCGGGCAACGCGGGGTCGCACAGCCCCTCGGACACCGCGAAGCGGGCCTCCGCGATGAGGCCGACCATAACGGCTTCTCCATGGTGCAGAACCCCGTGCCCCAACGCCGTCTCCAGCGCGTGGCCCAGGCTGTGGCCGAGGTTGAGCAGGCGCCGCTGCCCGCCTTCGCGCTCATCGGCTTCGACGATTCGAGCCTTGACCGCCACGCAACCCGCAACCACCTCAGCCACCACATCGGGCTGCATCTCAGCCAACGCCTCAGCGTGAGCCTCGATGTGCTCAAACAGGTCCGCCCCACCCAAGACCGCGGTCTTGACCACCTCGCCCAGGCCGGAGCGCGCTGCGCGCGGGTCGAGGGTGCGCAGGGTGCACAGCGGAGCCACCACCGCCGTGGGCTGATGAAAAGCGCCGACCAGGTTCTTGCCAGTAAGGTGATTTATCCCCGTTTTTCCACCGACAGAGCTGTCCACCATAGCCAGCAGGGTGGTGGGCACCTGGACCACCCTTACACCGCGCAGCACCGACGCCGCGGCAAAGCCCGCGATGTCACCCACGACCCCACCGCCCAGCGCCACCACCACCGTGGACCGATCGATGCCCAAGGCCAGCAGCTCGTCCACGCAGGCGGACCACGTGCTCAAGGTCTTGCGCGCCTCACCGGCCGGCAACGTCACGGCGCCCAAGACCACCAGGCCAGCGCCGGTCAGCTCGGCCACCGCCGGTGCCAACCATAAAGGCGCCACGTTCGAGTCGGTCACCACAACCACACGCTCACACCGTCGATCGCACCCCGGTGCCGTCCGCGCGATCATCGCGCCCACACCGGCGAGACCCGGCAAGGTCACGACTCCATAGCCCCCACCCGATGCCCCAACGTGACGCCACCGCGCTGCAGCCCACCACGCTTCGATGCGGCTCACCACCTGCTCGACAGTGCCACTCCCGTCCACCACACCGTCCACGTCCGCATAGTGAGGCTGGCGCTGGGTATACAGGGACTCCGCGCGGTCGAGGAGCGGTCGCGCCCCATCCCCACCAACGCGGCCCAAGCACGTGGGCAAATCCACGTCGAGCGTGACGAGCCAGCGCTCCTTGGCCAAGAGTCGGCGAAGGTGAGGATCGGCATAGACCCCCCCGCCGGTCGCCAACACACCCGGCTGCGCCGCCAGCTCGGCAACGACCTGTGCCTCACGACGACGAAACGCCGCTTCGCCCTCCTGGGCGATCAGCTCCGCAGGCGATGCATACCGCTGTGTAAGAACCTCGTCTGAGTCCAGGAATGGCACCCCGATTCGCTCGGCCAGCACGCGACCGACGGCGCTCTTTCCGGCGCCCATAAAGCCGCCGAGGCTCAGTCTGCGTCCCAGGTCTCTTTCGATGCTCATGCGCAGCGTGTAGCCTGCGCGCAACGAGTGCGCCCCGGCGCCGACACCCAGAGGCACGATGAGACGCTTGCAGATCCTGGAAGAGAGGGTCAAAGCCTATCTTGCAGAGATGGAGCTCGATCCAGCCCGCTCTGACGACGGCTTATACCTGTTCAAGTACGGCTCCACGGTGGTGATGATCACCCTATTTGAACAGGAAGAAGAGACGTTCTGCCGCTTCGTGGCGATCGTACTCAAAGACTTCCAGCCCACCTTGGAGCTACTCCACCGGATCCTCCGGTTGAACACCGAGGTCCTGTTCGGCGCCTTCCAGCTCTTCGAGGATGGCACGCTGGCATATTCCGCGACATTACTCGGAAATAACCTGGACTTTGATGAGTTCGAAAAGACGCTTCGATACGTCGCCAAAGTCAGCGACGACTACGACGATGAGCTTCAGGTCTTGGGCGGCGGCTTGCGCGCCGAAGACGTTCTCGACGAAGACGAATAGGTCAAGGAAGACATCATGTCCGTTCTGCACCTCCCCGCTGACCTCGACCTAGACCTAGACGATGAGCACAGCCTTGTGCTCCGCTACCCCGGTTCTCTGCACCTCGCGCAGACCTTCGGCCGGGCCATGGCGTCGGTACACGTGGGCGGCAACCTCGTGCTGGACTTGGACGAGGTGAACGGGATCTGCGTCGCCGGCGGGTCCCTCACCACGACCAGCCCCGTGGAAGCCACACGGCTGACGGCCGGCACCCTGCTCATCGGCTCCGGTGTGGTTCGGGCAGCCGCCCTGGCCGCCTCAGAAAAGATCATCATCGGCAAGTGCACCCTCAAGGTCGACGTGATCATCGCCCCGATCATCGAGATCCACCCCGAAGCCAAGGGTCGGGTCACCGTCATCGAGTCGCGAAACGACAGAGGCCCCACAAAGATCAAGGGCGGGTTCACCCTCCAAGAGTACGAAGAGCTGTTCGGAGACTCCGAGGAGTTCCTGGCCGATCGCTCGGTCTGTCCACTGGACCGAACCCTGTCTGACATGCTCGAAGTCACCCAAGGCCTGCCCCTCGAAGAGGTCACCGAGCTCGAAGCTATGGACGCCGCCGACGACCTGGATGACCCTCCCACGGAGCTGTCCACCATCGCCCCGCCGGGACTGGACGATGTCTTCGCCCCCACCGAAGTGGCCGATGACGACGACTCCTACGATGGCGTCGGCCTCACGCTAGACGCGCCGACCATCTTGGCCGAGCCCACGAGCGCAGCCGCACCCGACCCGTCCGCGGCGGATATCGACAACGAAGACTCGGAAATTATCAAGCAAGTCCGTCCTCTTCCCCCGCGTGCCCCCACGCCCATGCCGCCGCCCAAGCGGTCGCGCTCCAAGAGGACCTCCAAAGCCACCCAAAAGTGGTTCGATCGCTTCGACGGCATCCTGGACCAGCTGCTCACGCTTATCGACGAGCCGTCCGAGCCTCTGGTGCAGCTGCACACGTTCGCCCAAGAGCGCCAAGTCGAGGGCATCGAACAGAAACTCGATACCGCATGGCTCGGCACGCTACGCCAGCACCGACAAGCGCGAACGCCGGTGGACGCCAAGGTCTCCCATCGGTTCCGCGTGCTGTCCGACCTCGTCGCACACGGGCCTAAATAGCGCCGCCCAGTCGCTCCACTCATCGCCTCTTTGATCCGACGCCACAGGTCGGAGGCGTTGGTGAGCGAGTCAGAGCCCAGAACCCCGCGAGTGCCCCTTCGGGTCAAGGTCGACTACGACCTGCTGGACGACTTTCTGGACGACTACACAGCCAACATCAGCATGGGTGGCATGTTCGTGCGCAGCGAGACGCCCATGGATGTGGACACGACCTTCCGGATCCGGTTCTCATTGCCTGGACGCGCCACGCCCATCGAGGCCACCGCCACCGTGCGTTGGGTGGTGTTGCCCAACGACCCCGCGGGCTTGGTGCCGGGCATGGGAATTCAGTTCGACGGACTCTCCGACGGAGACCACCGAGCCATCGAGCGTTGGATGCGCCGCTACGAAGCAGCGCTAGACGCGGCGAACGACCAAGTTTCGGACACTCGCGCGGCGTGATGGTGCGGTAGAATGGCTGCGTCGCCTGCGTCAACGTCGGCCTTGACAGCTTCATCACGCCCAGCAACGGTGCGGGTAGTGCTACCGTCCCCCGTCCGTCAAGGAGACCCTTATGCGCCGCCTGTTCCCAACGCTGTGCCTTTTGGCCACAGCCGCAGCCCTCCCCATGCTGCAAGGCTGCAATCAGTACGAGCTCTTCCGCCTGGGTGGACTCGTGCAAGAAGACTTCTCGAACGACGCGGAGATCCTCTTCGTCATCGATAACTCCACGTCCATGCTCCAAGAGTCTGCGGATCTGGGCGTGAACTTCGATGGCTTTATCGACCGGCTCATCGAC
>JBGCER010000349.1:0-4034 GCA_045106515.1 Myxococcota bacterium | reverse complement strand
GCAGCTAAATCTAGCGCCAATGCGGCTAATGCGATGGTGCACCACAGCACGAGCGGGGCGAAGTACCACTGGCGCGCGAAGGTCTGGAGCCCGGTGTAGTAGCCAGTAATAGCAAGGATAAAGGCCACATACCAGCCGGATTGGGACAGCCATCGGCCCAGCGTGGGCCAACCCGCGCCCAACCCCCTCCGGCTCACCCAAGCCATCGCTACAATGCCCACCGCACAACCGACCAGGATCGCGATGCCAAGACCGCCTGGGGGTACCCGCTTGAGGGTGCCGCTCACTTGTAAGGGGGTCTGAAACCAGAGCCAGTTCGCGGTCAGGAATAGCGCCAAGCTCATCGCCGGCACGATGCCCACGACCGCGAGCCCCAAGAGCCCACGGCGCCCTGCTCGGATTGCGCCGGGCAAGGCCCACAACCCAAGAAGGGGGGTGAGGAGTGCCGCGTCGGATCGCGCGAGGATCGACACCCCGAGTAGCGCGCCCAGGCCCAGACGAGTCCATATGGGGCCCTCATGGAGTCGATGCACGCCGTGGCGACACACCCACGCCAGCAGCAGCCCGTGAACCAACACAACAACCGCCGATTCCATGCCGCTGACTTCGGTGCGCAGGATCATGGGAACGGCCAGCCATCCTAGGATGAGCACAGCTGAAAAGCGGACAATCGGCGTCGAATGTCGGCTCCAATCTAGGCTCATCAGCCCCATGGCGGTGCCCGCTAGGGCGAGCACGACCTGGATGATCAGCAGCGCTCGCACCGGGGCCTCACCAGACCACCCGCCGACGAAAATAAGGCTTGCAAGCCACATCCAGAGGGGGTGGTACCCATTGGTGTAGTGGATGCCGTCGAAGGTGCTGCCCTGTCCACTCGCGAATCGCTGGGCGATCTCGAAGTAGTAGAACGAGTCGTCGAACGTCAGCCCGATAGTGGCATCTGGCCATAGCAGAATGACCGCGGCCCAGATGGCGGCGATGAGGGCCAAGGCCACGAACAACGGGCGGGGGAGCAGCACAGGCAGACGCTAGCACGAGACACCGTCGCGTCAGTGCACGATGCGCAACGGGGTGGAATGTTGGGGTCACAGGAGGTGCGGACGCATGTGGAGCGTGTCGCCCGGTGAGTTCATTGGTGATCGGTTCGAAGTGGTGCGTCCGCTGGGTCGCGGCGCTCATGGACAGATCTATGTGGCGATCCAGCACCCGCTCGGTCGGCAGGTGGCTGTGAAGCTGTTGCGGCCGTCGGGCGATGAGTTGAAGGCCGAGGAGGCGTTCCGCCGCGAGGCCGCTGCCTTGGCTCGACTGGCCCATCCATGCTGTGTTCAGGTGTTTGATTATGGAGTTTGGCAGGGCCAACTATACCTCGTGATGGAGCTTGTTCAGGGCCAGTCGCTCCGTGCATTGATGCGAGGGCGACCCCTGCCGGTCGACCGAGCGGTGTCGATCGCCGTGCAGATCGCCCGCGGCTTGAGTCATGCCCACCGAGAAGGGATCGTGCATCGAGACCTCTCGCCGGCCAATGTGATGGTTCTGGACGACGATCAGGACGGCATCGGGGTGAGGTTGGTGGACTTCGGGCTCGCTCTGGTCGCATCCGATGAAGACGGCCCCCGCGTGGGCCCCAGCCTGGACGGCACCCCCAGCTACATCGCTCCCGAGCGGATCCAGGGAGGCCTAGGTGATGCTCGCAGCGATGTGTATGCGGCCGGGCTGATCCTGTTCGAAATGCTAACGGGCGTGCATCCGTTTCGGCGCCACACCCACAGCGCCACGCTGCAGGCCCACCTGCGCGAGCCGGTGCCAGCGCTCTCGGAGTTGCTGCCCGGCGTGCGTGTGCCGGTCGCCATTGAGTTTGCGGTTCTAGCCAGCACTGCGCGAGATCCAGACGATCGACCGAGCGACGGAAGTCAGCTTCGGAAGCTAATGATTGCGGGCCTGTTGAGCACGACGAACACGTCGAGCATGGACGGCTTGCCGAGCTTGGAAGACGGGATGGTTCGATTGCCACCCCAGCTCGAAGAGCCAGCGACGGCGCCGAGCGGCGTGGCTTGGGCGTACCGCACCAGCGAGCCCCGGTCCTCGAGTGATCCATCGTCCAACCTTTTGCCCATCGGCCTATTCACCAGCCAGCCCACACAAGAGACAGCGGCGGTGGCGCCATCTGTGGCTCGACCGTCGGATCCGAACTTGTGGGTTCTGGGCATGGCATTGCTCGCGACTTCGCTGATCGCCCTGCTATTGCTTGGCTTACGCCTGGTACTGGGCTGAGGGGAAAGGCCGATGGAATTGTGCATGCGAGCGGACAAGAGCAAGACTGTACGAAGCCCGTGGGAGTCTCCGTGAATTCATCTGTCTGTGGATGCCCGACTTGTGGCATGCCGGTTCGCCGGTCTGCAGATCTGTGTGGATCGTGCCATGCACGACCGCCCAAAGACGGCTGGCCTGTGGCTGAGCTGCACAATGGTGTGGGCACGCAGACCCACAGCCTCTTGCAGCAGGCGTTGGGCGACGAGTTTTGCGTGGCGGATCTACAGGACGTGAGCCCATTGCGGTGGGTCTACCGGGCTACGCGCGGGCCGGATGGCGCGGCCCCCCTGTCCGTCTACGTGCTGGTCGCTCCCATCGATGAGTCCCGCACCAACGTGTGGATCCAGCCGACGTTGAGCGCTCGCATCGGTTCGAAGGCCTCGCATATGCAACAGGTGCTGGCGACGGGCCGGTTGGATGAGGATCGGATCTACGTGGTGCTGACGCCCGCGCCCACATCGTCGCTCGCAGACAGCCTGTCGGACGGCTCGTTCCCGTTGCGACGCGCCCTTCGCATTGCAGCAGATGTGTGCGCGGCTTGGGCGCGCTTGCAGGAACTCGGCCAGTGCCTTGGACCCGTGCCCACCCAGCGGATCTGCCTAGAGCCCCGGTGGAACGGAAGTGATGACCTGCGCATCCTCGCCGCTTGGTTCCTGGGCCCCGAAGGGCAGGAGTGGGAGGCCGTCGACGGTGTGGTCCCTCCGGAATGGCGGCCGGGACTGGACTCGCCGGCGACCGATGCCTTCTCGGTTGGCGCGCTGCTATATCGAGCGATTACACAGCATCTTCCGTACTCAGCGCAGGCACGACGGGTGGCTCAGCGCCAGGGGGAGCCGCCGGAGTGGGTCCCGATTCGGGTGCCTCCGGCCGACGGCCCTGTGCCTCCTGGGCTCGACAACTTGTTGAGGGAAATGCTCCACTATGATCCGATGGCGCGCCCCACCGACGCCCGGCGATTGCACGATGTGCTGCTGGCCATGCTGGAGTCATCGACCGCGCCGACGGTCTCGCCGGTGATGCTGCTGTCGGATCTGACCGATGTGCCGGCTGTGACGCGTACGGCTGCGCCTCCGGTTCGACAACGGCCCCGCCTGACGCCCCGACCTGTGACTCGGGCCGTGGCCGGTTCGGCCCGCCAAGACGTGATTACTGAGGAACGCCCTCCACGTTTCGGCCGTACTCCCGCTCCCGCGGGGCCAGTGGGGGCCATGGCCTTCTCGGCTCCACGGGCGCCCACACCGGTCTCGATGACCGCCCGCCCTGCGGTCGACCGCGCCTTGGGCTCGCCGGTCGTGCCCACGCAGGCGCCGAGCTCGGTCCGTTGGTTTGCCGCCGCCTTTGTGGGCACCAGCATGCTGGCAGTGATGGTAGCCCTGATCGTGTGGCTCGCGTTGCCGCTGCCAGGCCGGCTGGTCGATGGTGGTCCCTATTCCGTATCCGATCCTCTATCGCCCATTCCGTTTGATACGCCTTCTGGACCCTCGCTCATGAGCGTGGCTCACCCCTCGCTCAGCGCGGTTCCAGAACCGAGCCTTCACGCCGTGGCCCACCCTCGCTCTGGGCCTCAAGCTGTGGTGGTACAAGAGTTGGTGCCGGAACAGCCCTCAGATTCCAAGGCTCGAAACCGACGTCGTCGCCGGGTGCAGCCCGTCGTCGAGGCCATGCGGACCGAGCCCGTGGTGGATGCGATCTCTCCAGAGGAAAACCCAAGAAAAACCTTGGTT
>JBGCER010000348.1:0-19430 GCA_045106515.1 Myxococcota bacterium | reverse complement strand
AATGAATATCGACTTCGACCACGCCCTTCCCGCATTGACACGCCTTCTCGAAGCGCACCTAAAGCAAGAGCAGGCGCGTGAAGTACGACCGCCACGATCGCCCGAAGACCTAAGTCAAAACATCGATCTCGACATCACCGTGGAAGGTCAAGGCTTCGACGCCATGATGGCGGCGCTGGGCGAGGTGCTCGACGCGACCCCCGCCACCGCCAGCCCACGCTTCTTCAATCAGCTGTTCGCCGGTCGAGATGGCGCCGCGCTGATGGGCGAGATCGCCGCCTCAGTGCTCAATAATTCCATGTACACGTACAAGGTGGCCGGCGTCCACGTGCTCATCGAGATGCTGCTGGTCCGGCGCATGGGTCAGCTCATGGGTCTCGACGACCCCGAGGGCGTCTTTACCCCAGGCGGCTCACTCTCAAACTTGTCCGCCATGGTCGTGGCCCGCAACGAGGCCATCTCCCAAAACGGCGACGAGGGCGTCGACGGCCGCACCCTGCGCATCTACACCTCTGTGGATGGCCACTACTCGGTGCCAAAAGCCGCGGCGCTCCTTGGAATCGGCCGAAACAACGTGGTGAAGATCCCCGTCGATGATCGGGGACGCATGCTGCCCGCCGCGTTAGAGCAGGCGATCAAAGCCGATAAGTCGGCCGGATTCACCCCCGCGATGATCAACGCCACCGCGGGCACCACCGTGCTCGGCGCCTTCGATCCCATCCCCGCCATCGCGGACGTCGCCGAGCGACAGGGGGTGTGGCTGCACATCGACGGAGCCTATGGCGGATCCATGGTGTTCCATCCCGACTTTACCGAGCAGATGGCCGGCACCGACCGGGCCGACTCCATCACCTGGGACGCCCACAAGATGCTCGGCGTGCCCCTGACCTGCTCTGTCGTTCTGGTTCGCCAACGCGGCCTGCTTACCAAGCACTTCACTGAAGACGCGGACTACTTGTTCCAAGAGGACGAGGACCGCCTCAACCCCGGCACCCGCTCTATCCAGTGCGGCCGCCGAAACGACGCGCTCAAACTATGGACCGCGTGGAAAGCCCACGGTGATGACGGGTTTGGGGATCGCAGCGTCACGCTCCGCGACCTGACCCTGCACGCCAATGCTCGCGTCGAAGCCCACCCGGACCTGACCGCAGTGCGCGCCCCCGAGTCCATGAATCTGTGCTTCACGGTCCGCGGCGTCGATCCGGACCATTTGTGCCGGGTCCTCAATCAAGAAGCCAAGTCCATGGTGGGATTCGCGTTCGTGACCGGCGTCAAGGTCGTGCGGGTGGTCTTCCTCAACCCCACCGTCACCACCGAAGACGTCGACACCTTCTTCGACGCCGTCATCGAGGTCGCGGATCGCCTGCGAGACACCCCCGCCTAGTCCAGACGCGCCCACGAACGTACAACCGCCATTCCGGTAGCCCACCTCGGCGGGCCGCCCGAGTGCCCAGGCACTACGTGAGTCCCATGCCTGACCTGCGTCTCGAAGTCATCCAGAGCATCCACCAAGTCGACGAGACGGACTGGGACGCCCTGGCTGGCGAGCACAACCCATTCGTCGAGCATCGCTTCCTGAGCACCCTCGAAGACGCGGGGTGCCTGGGCCCGGACTCAGGGTGGATCCCCCAATACCTGATCGCCCGACGCGGCGAGGGCGCACCCATTCAGGGCATTGCTCCTTTATATATTAAGACCGATAGCTATGGGGAGTACATCTTCGACTGGGCCTGGGCCCAAGGCGCCCAGCGGGCGGGACTACCGTACTACCCCAAAATCACGGTTGCAGTTCCGTTCACGCCGGCCACAGGGCCTCGGCTCATGATCCGCCCCAACGTGGAGGCCGCCCCGATCGTCGACGCGTTGGCGGGCGGTTCCATGGCGTTCGCAGAGCAGATCAACGCCAGCGGTGTGCACTGGCTGTTCTGCACCAACGGCGAAGCGAACGCCTTGGGCGAGCGGCGTTTCCTGCACCGACGCACGCACCAATACCATTGGAAAAACACCGGGTATCGCGACTTCGAGGACTTCCTCGACAACCTGGTGCGCAAGCGACGAAAAGAGGTGCGCCGAGAGCGCCGCAAGGCAAATAGCCACGGCTTGCGGATCGAGCTGAAGGTCGGCACGGACCTGAGCGAGGCGGACTGGCGAGGCCTCCAGAGCTTCTACGACGCCACCCACGCCGTTCGCCCCTTCCAACGCAAATACCTGAACAGCATGTGGTGGACCCTAGCGGCCGAGCGGCTGGCTGAGCGCGTGGTGGCCGTCGTGGCCTACCAAGACGATGTGCCGGTGGCCGGGAGCCTGTCCATGCGCAAGGGGAACCACCTCTACGGTCGATATTGGGGCTGCCTCCAAGAATACGACGCGGTGCACTTCGAGGCCTGCTACTACCAGCTCATCGAATACGCCATCCAAGAGGGGATCACGCTCTTCGAGGCCGGCGCCCAAGGCAGCCACAAGCTGGCCCGAGGCCTGGCTCCAGCCCTGACGCACTCGGCCCACTACATCCGCCACCCGGGCCTACACGATGCGGTGGGGCGGTTCATCGAAGAAGAGACCGGGGCCGTGATGGCCGAGTTCGACGCCTTGTCGGAGATGTCGCCGTTCAAGTCCTGATGCCTGCGGCTGCTATGGTCCGGGCCCTCCGGAGGCCCCGTGGCCCAGCCGCTCTGGCGCGCGATCTTCAACTACCGCATGCTGCTGTGCGTGCTGACCGGCTTCGCCTCGGGCATGCCGCTGTTCGTCTACTTGAACTTGATCCCAGCGTGGCTGCACGATGCCGACGTCGACATCACGACGATCACGCTGTTCTCCTTGGTGGGCCTGCCGTGGACGTGGAAGTTCTTGTGGGCGCCCCTGCTCGATCGCTACGCCATTCCGGGCTTCGGCCGACGGCGGGGCTGGACCCTGGTTTCCCAGGTGGGCATCCTCTGCTCCATGCTCATCTTTTGTGCCTTGAACCCGGTGAATACCGTTCTCGGCATCGCCGGGGTCTTGGCCCTCGTCGCCGTGTTCTCTGCGACCCAAGACATCGCCCTCGACGCCTATCGACGGGAGCTCCTGCCCGATGAAGAGCTAGGGCTGGGCAATGCCTTCTTCGTCAACGCATACCGCTTATCCGCCTTGGTCCCCGGATCTCTCGCTCTGATCCTCGCAGACTTCCTGCCGTGGGGCTTTGTACACCTCATCGTGGCGAGCTTCATGGCCATCGGGGTGGTGACAACGCTGTTGATGCCGGAGCCCAAGGTCGAAGGCGGGCCGCCACGGACGTTAGCCGAGTCGGTCATCAAACCATTCCAAGCCTTCTTCGCCAGTCGTGGCGCGAAGACAGCCCTCTTGGTTCTCGGGTTTGTGCTCGCGTACAAGATCGGCGATTCCATGGCTACGGCCGTGAGCACCGTCTTCTACCTCGATCTCGGGTTTTCCAAGACCATCATCGGCTCCGTCGGCAAGGGCGCCCAGCTGTGGGCCAGCGTTGTCGGCGCGTTCATCGGCGGAATCGTCATGATCAAGCTGGGGATCTCCCGATCGCTTTGGATCTTCGGAGCCGTTCAACTGCTGTCGATCCTCGGCTTCGCCGTGCTGGCCCTCGTGGGGCCCGTGTGGTGGCTGCTCTTTGGCGTGGTCTCCTTCGAATACCTAGGTGTCGGCATGGGAACCGCCGCTCTGGTCTCCTACATCGCGTCCAGCACCGACATGCGGTACACCGCCACCCAGTTCGCCCTGCTCACCTCGCTGTCGAGCGTGCCCCGCACCTTCGCCAACGCGGCCACAGGCTGGCTCGTCGACACGGTGGACTACCCGTTCTTCTTCGCCATCTGCGCCGCCTTCGCACTCCCGGGCATGGCCATGCTGCTGTGGGTCTCGCCGTGGACCCCCAAACCCCAACCCGAGGAGTCAGCCGCCTGAGTCCGGGTGCGCCCACGCGGGGGCCGGGCCGGGAGCCGGCCGGTCTTGGCTCAGGTCCGCATGGGTGACCCGCTCGCACAGCGTGGGCCCTGACCAGATCTGCAGCTCTCCGGCGAAGGTCGCCACGAGGAGGCGGCCGCTGGAATCCCAGTCCGCCCACTGAACGCCGGGCAGCGGTCCGCCGGGGCTGATCATGTACACGGCCTCGCTGGGATCGGCATCAAAGGCTCGAAAAGCGGCGAACGCGCCCCGAACGAACAGCCGCTGCCGTCCCCCGGTAGGACGCGTTTTGACCATCGTGACCGATCGCTCCTCATCCAGTGCGCCGCCGGTGGCGCGCTTCGCCGTCGAGGCCGTCTCGACCCAGCCCCGCTCCCGCTCAACAGCAAACTGATTCGGCGTTCGAGGCTCCAGAAGAGGCTGTTGTCCGCCCTTAATGAAGCGGCACCCTCGTTGGTGCACCGCAGAGGCCTCGACGCGGTGGGCCTTGAGCCAAGGCAACCGTGACAGGTTCTCCCAGCAGTCGGTCTCTCTCCAGTCCTCACGGCCCCCAGCTTTGTGGATCACGCACACCAGCCAGTCGCCACAGGGCGAAACATCGGCGCGTTGAGGGAAGATCTTGCCGCGGATCCACGCGCCGGCTTCCACCTCGGCCTGGTCCGGTCGCCATCGCGAAACCTGGCACCACGCGGAGGGGCCACGACGAATTATTCCTACAACCCGGGCTTTCGCTGCGGGAATTCCGAAGAGTCGGACGGTGCTCACCGGCCCTCCTGCCGTGAACTCCGCGGCGCGCCACACGCCGTCGGGGTCTCCCCCACATGGTGCCAGAAAGCGCACGCGAGCGAGTCCGGCTCGGACGGGCTGAAAGAGCGCTGACAGTCAATCGGCACAGCGGGAACACATCGGATCGATCTACCCTGTGAACCTGATGACCGAGCCCACCCCGTTGCCATCCGATTTGAACTCCGGGCGCCGTTTTGAGCTCCACGAGCGCGTGGGTGCTGGCGCCTTTGGAGAGGTCTACCTCGCGACCCAGCGTTCAACGGCGGGCTTCAACCGGAAAGTGGCGCTCAAAGTTTTACATCCGAGCCGCTTCGGCGAAGATGACGCCGCCCGTCGCATCCGAGACGAAGCGCGCATGCTCAGCGCGCTCCACCACCCGCACATCGTCACGGTGCTCGACCTCGTGCGCCTACAAGGCCAGTGGGCCGTGGTCATGGAGTACGTCGAGGGCGCGGACATCGAGCGGGTCGCCCAAGCCCTGGAGCGCACCGGCCGCGTCTTCCCGCCCAAGGCGGCCCTGGAGATGATGGCGAACATCGCCGACGCCCTAGACGCCGCTCACAACGCCGAATCGGGCTCGGGTCGCCCTCTGCGATTGGTGCACCGAGACATCAAGCCCGCCAACATCCGACTCACCCCCAATGGCGAGGTGAAGATCTTGGACTTCGGCATCGCCCGAAGCCGAACCCAGCGCGAAGCCGAGACCGGCGCCTACATCATTGGCACCCAGCGCTACATGGCACCCGAGCGCATCACGGCTGTGGGAGATGGGCCCGAAGGCGATGTCTACAGCCTAGCCGCCACGGCGGTCGAGATGCTCACTGGCAGCGCCCTCGGGCGCACCCCTGTCCTGGCCGCCCGACACCACGAGTTCATCACCGCCAAGCTCAAGACGCTGCGCATGCACGTGCGCGGCCGACCCGACATCGTCCGTAGAGTCGCCGGTCTGATGTCCGAATGCCTGGCCCACCACGCCCTGGAGCGGCCCCGAGCCGCGGACCTGGCCACCCAAGCCCGCGAGCTCGCACGCAGTCTGCCGGGCGAGGACCTGCGCGCCTTCTCTCGCCGGTTCATGCCTCAAGTCGACACGGTGCTGGGTCACAAACCCGATCGCGTCACCGGGGTGCTGGCCGAACACACCGGGCGCGACCTACCCGACACCCTCCGCACGTCGACGAACCCCGGTGTCGACCCCGTCGGACCCGCCGAAGAGGCGGAAGAACCCGCGCGCCGCCGATGGGGCTGGCTCTTCGGGGCCCTGGCGGCCATCACGGTGATCGGACTGGGAGGCGCGCTGATCTTGCTGCTCGCCGCGGGGGGAGCCGGGGCCTTTTGGTGGCTGAACCAACCCGTAAGCGACTCCAGCGGCACGCTGACCGAGGAGCAAACCCCCGCGGGCGGGTCGCCACACGACTCTCCCAGTGCCCCGGCTGTCGACGATCCGAGCGCCACAGACGGCATAGCGCCCCCCGTGGAAGACCCTGCGGACCCAGCTGGCGCCGCCTCGACAGCAGCCACAGACCGCGCCGAATCCCCCCCGGCAACCGCGAACACGGAAACAGAGCCTGTACCGATGAAAAAGGTATCTAGAGCTTTGTTCTCGGTGAGTGGAGCGAGCTCGATCCGCGCGATTTGCGGCAATATCTCGGCCACCGGCACGGCCACCACAAGAATGATGAGCTTCCCCGCAGGCACCTGCCGGGTCTACGCCATCGTCGGAAATGTGGAGTACCGGGGCAGCGTAGACGTGAGCAGCCCTCGCACGGTGCGATGCGCGCTAGAGTCCGGCGCGCTCGTCTGCGACTGACGCGCTCGGAGTCCCTTCTGCTGCTCCTGCTTTCATTGTTGTCCTGTCCTTCGTTCGCCACCGAAGTGGTGTGGCTCGCCCCCCCCAGCATCGAAGATGCGGCCCGGGTCGCCGTGCTCGCGCGGGCCACCCGTGGACCCATGACCCCCGCCGAGTTTCGCGGGCGCGCGGTGCCAAGCTTGGCGGACGCGGACGTGAACATCGAAGCCGTCTTGGACGCCCTCGAACGGGTTCGGGTCCACGAGACGGTGCTCGACGGCGAGCTGCTGATCCTCGACGGACTCCAGGAGGCTCTGGAGGAGGTCCGCTTCATCAATGGCCGACAAGATCGAGACACCATGATCCGAGCCCTGCTCTACCAAGGGTTCGCCGCCGATCGATTTTGGGGAGACACGCTCGCCACCGACCCGGCCGCGGCCAAGTGGCGGGTGCAAGTGGACGGAACCTGGGTGGAACGACCGTGGCTCGATGCCTTCGCTCTCGCACCCCTGCGCGTCGCCACCGACTCCGACATCGCAGAAGCCCCTCAGCGCGAGGCCTATTTGACACTGCGCAGGGAATTGGCCAAGGCGACCCGCGCCACCGCGCTCGCTCCAAACCTGCCGAACAACGCCACACTCTTCGTCGATGGGGTGGCGCAAGAACGGGACGAGACCACGGTGTTGGAGCTGATCCCCGGACGGCACTGGTTCCACGTGGAACAAGACGGCGTCGTGCTCACCTCCAAGGCGGTGCGGCTCGATCCGGCCCAGCGCTATGAGATCGAGCTGGACGTGCCAGAGAACGACTGGCGCGCCCTCCTACTGGCCCTGCGGGACGGACACGGGGTGGTGCCCAGCTCCATCGGACCGGCCCTCGAGCAGAGCGGCGGCGAGATCTGGTTCGCCGAAGGCCAAGGCGCCGGCGTCGAGATCTACACCCTGGACTCCAGCGGCGTTCACCACCGGCCGCCGCCGGCCGTCATCGCTTCGGGCAGCAGCCAACGGCCCAGCGCGTCGATTGCGGCGTGGGGGGGCCTAGCCCACGTCTATAGCCCGGACTTTCGGTTTCAAGATCCGGGAAATGCACCCGATGAAGCCTCTATCTCGCACGCGATCGCCCCGGTGGTTGGCGTGGAGCTGGTGTGGGATCGGGACTGGTTGCGCTACGGCTTGGGCGTGGACCTGACCGTGCCTATCGGCGAGTACCGAAGCGCGCTTTCTGGCACGAGCCGGTACCGGCTTCGGCCGTACCCGCATGTGATCGTGGGCCACCCCCTCGTTCAAGGCACGTTCGGCTGGGTCGCGCCCTACCACCTTACCGGCGGCGTTCAGGGGACTGTGCCGATCGTCGACGACCTCGTTGAGCTGCGCCTGTACAGCCGAGCGGGTGGAGTGATGCCCCAGATCCGCGCCGATGGCAGCGAGTGGCGCGGCAAAGTCTGGGTGCAGACCGGGGTCTCCATAGGCGTCCGCGCACGACCACGCTGACGTACTGGCAAATCCAACCGCCGGGCGTCACTTGTGGACGCCCACCGTCGTAGATAGGGTCCCTGCTCGCCACACCGGAGCCCAACGCTTTCGTGCTGCACGTCGCCGCCATCTTCCGCCGTGAGTTCGCTGCATACTTCGGCCAGCCGCTCGCCTACATCGCGCTCACCATCTTCCTGGTGTTGCTGGCGTTCCCAACGCTATTCCTGCAAGACGTATTCGCCGCCGAGATCGCGAGCATGCGCGTGCCTTTCTTCTGGACGGGCGTGGCCTTCCTCTTCCTGATTCCGGCGATCACCATGCGCCTCATCGCCGAAGAGGCGCGCACCGGCTCCCTAGAGCTGCTGTCCACGCTGCCCATCACGCCCACCCAGCTCGTGCTGGGCAAGTGGCTGGCCGCGGTGTCCATGGTGGGCGTGGCCCTCTTGCTCACCGTGTCCTTCCCCATCGCCTTGGGCATGCTCGGCAACCTGGACCCCTACACGGTCATCGCTGGATACTTGGGCATGTTCCTCATGGGCAGCGCCTTCGCGGCGGTGGGCTTGGCGTGCAGCGCGCTCACCCGATTCCAGGTCCTGGCCTTCCTGATCAGCTTCGGCATCATCTCCATGCCCTACGCCCTCGGGTTCGCCCTGGAAGCCGTCGATGTTCAGTATCTGAGCTTCGTACAATACCTGACGTTTGAGTACCACTTCTCAAACCTCGCCCGCGGCGTGCTCGACACGCGTTCCTTCGTCTTCTTCGGCGCCATCATCGCCGTGGCCCTGCGCATCGCGGTGCTGGTGCTTCAGCAGAAGAGGCTGTCCTAGTGGATATTCGCCGCCAACTGCTGGTTCATGCATGGATTCAGCTGGGCCTGTGGATCGTCCTGGGCCTGGTGGCCAACCACCTGTCCAGCTCCCTCTTCTTCCGCGCCGACGTCACCCAAGACCAGCGCTACACCCTGTCCGCCCTGTCCCGAGACAGCGTCTCCAGGCTGGAACGGCCCCTGGTCGTGCGGGTGTTCTACAGCGATGACCTGGGTCCGCCCTACAATAACCACAAGCAGGCCCTCCTGGAAAAACTCCAGGAACTCGCCGCGTGGTCCGGCGGAAAGATGGAGGTCGAGCTCGCCCGCCCCGACAGCGACGCCAATGACAAAGACGAAGCCAATCGCTACGGCCTGTCCCCGATCCCCTACCGATTCCGGCAGGGCGGCAAGTTCGAGGCGCGCGACGTCTACATGGCGGCGGTGCTGCTCTACGGCGACCGGGTCATCCCGGTAGAGCCGCTCGCGTCCATCGAGACCTTCGAGTACGAGCTGGTCAAGGCCCTGCGCGCCCTGACGCAGCGCGAAGGCGAGCGCAAGGTCATCGGCTACTCCACCGGCCACGGCGAGCTGGACCTACGCCAGTTCGGCGAGGACAACCCCATGGGGCAGCTCGTGGGCGACATGGCCGTCACCTACGATGTGCGGCCGGTGCCCCTCGGCACCCTCGACGAGATCCCCCCCGACGTCGACCTGCTGCTGGTGGCCGGGCCCGACCGTCCCGTGTCTCCGCGAGCCCAGTACCAGATCGACCAGTTCCTGATGGCAGGCAAGCCCGTCGCCTTCTTCTTGCGAAGCACCCGGCCGGACTTCAAGACCATGAAAGTCGCCCTGGTGCGGCACGCCATGTACGGCTTGATCGGCCACTTTGGCCTTCAGCTCAACAAGGACGTGGTCATCGACCGCGAACACAATGAGCAGTTCGAGCTTCCCGTCCTAAAGAACGGCCGTATGCGCAGGGCTCAGGTCGACTATCCCCTGATTCCCGTCAGTCGAAACTTGGCTCGGAATCACCCGGTGTCCGCCGGGATCGACGCCGCGATCCTGCCCTTCGTCGCATCCGTCGATGTGCCCGAAGAGCTGCCGCCCGGCGTCGAAGCGACGGTCATCGTACGCACCGAGCCCGAGTCGGTAAAAATCGAGGGTCTCCGGTTCGTAAACCCCGAGGCGCTACAGCAGACCGCCCCTGGCGAGCTGCAGGGCGAGTGGCCCACCGTCGTGGCCCTAACCGGTCGATTCGGAAGCTATTACGCCGACAAAAAGCCCCCACCCCCGGCGGGCCAAGACCCCAACGATCCCACGTGGAGCCAGAACCTTCCGCCCAAGATCGTGGACTCCACACCCACGCGACTGCTGGTGGCGGGCAGCGCAGACATGCTCGGCAACAACTCCACGCTCGTGTTGAACACGCTGGACTGGCTCGCCGAAGACACCGCGCTGCTGGGGATTCGCACCGAGCTGGCCACCTCTAGCGCCTTCGAGAGCCCCGAGGGCTCTACCCTTCAGGTCTGGAGAGCGGCGATCATCGGCGGCCCCCTGGGCGTGCTCTACCTCTTGGGTCTCGGCGTCTTGCTGGTCAACCGGAGGCGCTCATGACCCCTTGGATGCGCAACACCCTGCTCTTGGGCATCGCAGTTTTGGGGTTGGGTGCGGTCGACGTGGGCCTTGAAGTCTTCGACACAGGCGCGTCCGATACCCTGCCCGTGCTCGCGCCCGTGCGCATGGCCAGCGCTCGCCTGATCCGCATGACCACGGGCAACAAGACCATCGAACTCAAACGCGTCGGCGAGACCGGATTGTGGGAGATCACCGCCCCCATCCAAGGCCCTGCGGACAGCGCCGCCGCTCGAGACCTCGTGAGCTTGCTGCGGCGAGAAGTCGCGATGCAGGTGCAGATCGACACCGGCAACCTGGAACAGTACGGCCTCCAGTCCGGCACGGCGACCCGCCTTCAGATCGTGCAAGACGAGTCGCCTGAGCCCGTCATCGACCTCTACGTCGGACGGGACACGGTGGGCGGCGCCTCCTTCGTGCGGTTCCCCGATAGCGATGTGGTCTACCGGGCCCAGGTCGGCGGCTCGCACCGCATCACCCGCGAGATTCGAGACTGGAAAGACCGGCAGATCACCCGGTTCGAGGCCGAGACCGTCACCGGCCTCACCCTATCGCTGGGCGATGGCCAGACGTTGCAGTTCCGAAAGGATGGCGAGCGCTGGGCGCTGCCCGACGACCCGAGCTTCCCCGTCGACCAGCAGACCGTCGCCGACATCTTGGAGCGGGTGAGCACCAAGCGGGCAGGCCAGGTGCTACCCGGCGACTTTCCACTGCCCGACGCGCCCATCATGCGCGTTCGCATCGAGCGAAAAGACACTCCAGAGCTGGTGTTGAGCATCTACCAAGCCGACGGCGTGGCGTACGTCAAACGCACCGGCCGCGACGAGGTGTTCCAGGTGTCTCCGGGCTGGGTCCGCGGCCTGGCTCTGCCCAGAGTCGCATGGCTCGATCGGCAATTTATGGAAGTCGAACGCACACACATCTTGCGCATGGTCTATCACGACCCCGACCAAGGCGACCTCATCCTGGAGCAGGACGTGGCCGACGGGCGGTGGCGCATGATCCAGCCCCCCAACGTAGACGCCAACCTTCGCGAGACCGTGCAGGCCTCGCTCAAGCTGGGCGGGCTGCGCGCCGAGGGCATCGCCGATGTGCCCCCAGAGACCGCTGGATTTCCCAGCCCGGCGTGGATTGAGCTCCAGCTAATCAACGGCGAAAAGCGTCGCATCGAGCTTGGTTTTCGCGTGCCCAAATCCGATGTGCCACGGTTGTTCGTGCGCACCGCAGACCAGCCGGACCGCATCGGGGTCATGCCGATCGCCAAGCTCCTAGAGATCAAGAAAGCCTGGGGACAATGAGCCGGATCGGATCTTTCGTCGAATAAGGGGCCCGTGCGAGCGTCCATGAGACACCAGAACGCTGGAGTTCCCATGACCACCGCACTGACCCTCGTCGCCCTCTTCGGAATCGCCACCCCCGCCCTCGCGGCGGATGTGGGCGTGGCCGAGAGCACGGCGCCGTCCATAGAGATGGCGACCCTCACGACGCCGGACCAGAAGCCTGAGGCCAACCGGTCGACCCGCTCGTCCACGTCGCGGAGCCGCTCCACCTCCAGTCGCCCCGCTGCGCGCTCCACGAGCCGTCCGAGCGCACGCCCATCGAGCCGCGCTCCCGTGGCTCGCCCGGCCACCCGCGCACCGGTGGCTCGCCCGGCCACCCGCGCTCCCGTGGCTCGGCCCAATGCCGTCCGCGGACGCGCACCGGCCCATCGTCCGCCCACCTACCGGACCTCCACGGCCCGCCCCGGTCCCCACACCGCGGTGCGCCCGGCCCCGCGCACCTATGGCACCGCCCGCAGCTACCGCAGCGTGCGCACCCGCGGCGTCTCGGTCGGCGTTCGACGCACGCTTCCGCCGCCCCCCATCTACCGCGGTGGCGTCGTCGTTCGACGCGCGGCCCCGTGGCACGGCGTCTTCGTCTACGGACCGCGCCCGGTCTACCACCGTCAGTACGTCGACAATCGCCAGGTGGAGGTCCGCGAGGAGCACCTGCCCGAGCGCAAGGTCGACCGTCAGGGCAGCGTGGCCCTAGGTGTTCGCTCCGGCTCCTACCTGTCCGGCTACGAAGGCGGCTCTAGCTACGGCGACTTCGGCCTCGGCCTGGTCGGTCGCTGGCGCCCGGACGAGGCGGTCGGCATCGAGCTCTCCGTCGCGCACCACAATGAGACCTTCAACATGGCGACCGAGCGGTCCCAGACCCTGGTCCAAGGCTCCGCCATGCTCTTCGCCCGACCCTGGTCGCGCATGCAGCCCTACGTGCTCGGCGGGCTGTCCGTCAACGAGCGCGGCCTCGACGACGCCTTCTTCGACGGACGCGGAAACGCCGCGGTGGTCAACACCAAGGACACGCTCATCGGACCCCACGCTGGGGTTGGCATCGAGTTCGCATTCGGCCAAAAAGCTGCCTTGGACCTTGAGGCTCGCTACGTCGGATGGCTGAACGAGACCACCGCCGCGTCGCCTGGCGCCCTGACCACATCCGCCACCTTCATGGTGCACTTCTAGCCGAAGTCTGGCTACCGCCAGTCCGACGGCCGCAGCCGCTCCAAGCCGTGTCGCTTGCGAGCGGCGTCGCAGGTCTCATCTCGCTCACCCCGCTCATACGAGGCCGTCACTTCGCGGCAGATCTTGGGGCGATGGGCGTAGATCCCACATCGGGCCCGATCGCCGATGGTGCCTTGCAGGGCCTCACAGCGGGGGGCGTCTCCCTGGGTCCCGCTCATGCAGGCGTGTGCGGCGCTCACCGCCACAGCGTGCTGCTTCAGCACAGGCCCGGCCCTGCGCAACTCGGACCGCTCGAACTGGACCTCCCAGGTGGCACAGCACGCGCCGCAGCTCAAGCACGGGTGCATCGACGGCTCCTGGGGCTCACTCGTCTTCGCACAGCGGCGCTTCCCACACGCCTTCATTATTGTCTTCGTCGCACTCATCGACGTGCAGCTGACCGCCGCCACCATCGTCGTCGACGCGAACAATGAAGCCGTCGGCACCGACCTGCTGGGCGGTGATCTCAAACACCACGGTGTCGCTCACCCAGCCACCCGCAACTCGCTTTTCTAGGCGTTTGACGCCCAAAAGCTCTTGCCTTTCGCCATCGCGGGTGTACAGAGCGACGGCCACACCCTGGGCGCTGTTTTCCGTGCCGGCGTTCCACACTTGGACCGCGACCTTGACCTCATCGAGCGGTTCACAGCCCGCAAAGCACACATCCGTGATGGTGGCTTGAAGGTCGATCGCCAGAGGCCGGCCGCTACCGGGGCGCGCCCGGTACACATTGTAGGTCTGCCACGACGGCTCGGCGACGCGTGGCACCTGACCCGACTCTAGGACGTTGGTGACGGAATAGTCGTGGACCGGCCACGAGGGAACAGCGGGCATCCACTCATCGGTCGCGTGCTCTAGAACGGTGACCCCGGCCCATCCGTCGAATCCATTGAGCCGGTTGCTCGCCACCAACAGCTCCGCAGCGCCATCATCATCAATGTCGGCGATGGTGGGGTACTCCCAGATGGTGGTGGAGGCGTGAGCGGGGTTTCTGTACAGCACCGCTCCGGACCGGCCGTCCATGATGTAGACGGCGGTGTTGTCGTTGTAGAGGATCTCCATATCGCCGTCGCCGTCGAAGTCGAAACCCGAACATGTGGCGAGCAACCCTGAATTATCCGATACGGGAACGGCCCAAGCTTCGGTGCCGTCAAGCTCGTGCAGGACGAAGCGGTTGTTGGAGGCCCAGGCGATCTCAGCCTCGCCATCGCCATCAAAGTCGGCCACGCAGGGGGCGCCCGGGTGGTCATTGCCGCTCTCCACGCTGACGATCACGCTGCCATCATGATTCATGATCTGCAGACGGCCATCGGCCACCATCGCGACTTCGGCGAAGGGATCCTCATCGGCCTCGAAGATGGCGCCCCAGTGTCCCCAGCTCCCGGTAAACCCGACTTTCTGCCATGCGCGAGTGCCGTCCGCATTGAGCAGCGTGTCGCCCAAGAGCACCTCTTGCTGCCCGTCCAGGTCCACATCCGCGATGGCGGGCATGCGGTAGGACAGCGCCGACGACACATTGAGGCGATTGATCAGAGAGCCGTCGAGCCCGCTCAGGCGATAGGTGTCGGCGATGACGTCCACCACGCCATTACCGTCCAGGTCCGCCACGGTGATCATGGGGATCTGAACAGCGGCCTTGGTGGACGATCGCCACACCAACTCGCCATCGTGGGAGACGGCGATGACCCGACGATCCAGGTCATAGGTGACCAGCTCGTTGCGGCCGTCGCCGGTCACATCCGCCATCACCAAGCCGCCCAGCGGGTAGACGTCGTCGAAGCTCCAGTGTTCATCGCCGGTGGAACCATCGAGCAGCCACAGGCGACCCCGCCCACCCTCCTGATCTTCAAAATCCAGATCAAAAGCGATAAAGGCGACATCTGGCGGATCGTCTTCCGTCACCTTGCCGTCGAAGTTGTCATCGGTCACCCGGCCCACCAGGGGCGGCGTGAACACATTGACCGAGGCGGGATCCCACCACGCGCCACGCCAGGACCAACCCTCTACGACGTCCCAGGGTGCCGCGATGGGCTCCCCGCCGTCGGGGGCACACGAGCGATCGACGTCGAGCTCTTGGGCCTCGGACTCCACCACGGAACACGTTGGATCTCCGTTGACGCCGCCGTCGGTGCCGCCATCGGTTGGGTCATTGGAGTCAGGCCGACCCGACAGGGTGCCTGCCATGCACCCCGCAAGACCCACTAGCCACAGTCCAGATCGACCCACCATCACCTCGTTGTCTGTAGTAGCCCGATCTTCAGCAATGTTTAGGCGCTTCTGAGAGTCTAGGTCGGCTGCACCACACGAGCCGGACACCGAGTGCGTCGCGGGCCCGCCGTCTGCCTTTCGCCTCAAACGCCAGACGCTGTGTCCGAAGGAACGTCACCACCCCGGAGACTCCATGTCCGGCTTCCTCTTCGACCCCAGCTTTTCCGGCGTGCATCGTGTGCTCGACCTGCGCCAGCAGCAGCACACCTTGACCGCCACGAACCTGGCCAATGCAAACACCCCAGCCTTCAAGGCACGCTTCCTCGACTTTCGTGAAGCGCTCACCGAGGCCGTGACGGCGAGCCCAGACGCCGGTCCCATCGAGCCCGAGACCATCGAGGTCGAGGCCCCCGCATGGTCGACGTCAGGAAACAGCGTCAATCCTGAGCAGGAGCACGCCCGACTGCGGGCCAACTCCGTGCAGTACCAAGGCGCCCTTCGGGGCTTGAGTCGCCGCCTCGCCATTCTCAAGTTCGCCGCCGCAGACGGCCGCGCCTAGTCGCGCCCCCGTCGCACCCGGAGCATTCTATGGACTTTATCGATACCATCAACATCGCTGGTAGCGGCCTCACCGCCGAGCGAGTGCGCCTGCAGACCGTGGCGGCGAACATGGCCAACGCCCGCACCACTCGCACGCCAGACGGCGGGCCGTACAAGCGCCAAGTTCCCATCTTCGAAGCCCAGCCGCTTCGAGAGTTCGGCAATGAGCTGGACCAACACCTGGCTCGGGTCGGCATTCCAGAGGTGCGCCAAGTCGGTGGCACCGTCAGCCGGCATGAACCCAACCACCCTGACGCAGATGCCTCTGGCTACGTCGAGTTTCCCGACATCAACCTGCTCCACGAGATGGTGGACATGATGGCGGCAAGCCGCGCGTACGAAGCCAACGCTGAAGTCGTCGACACCACCGTCCAGATGGCCATGCGCGCCATCGAGATCGGGAGATAAACATGGCCATTGCACCCATCGCAGCCACACAAATGAGCCCAGAAGCGTTCGGCGCCTCTGTGGGTCCGGCCCAAGCCCCGGCCGCCACCGACTTTGGCAGCATGCTCACCCAGGCCGTCGAGAGCGTCAACGGCGCCCAAATCGGCGCTCGCGACTCCCTCGCGAGTCTGGCTTCGGGCGAAAACGTAGACATCCACGGAACGATGATTCAGCTCGAACAAGCCGAGATCTCACTCCGAGCCATGACGAGCGTCCGAGACCGCATGGTCGCCGCGTACGAACAAGTCATGAACATGGCTCTCTAGCCTCTAGGACCGTGACGTGACCGACTTCTTAACCCGCGCTCGCCTCTTTTACGGCAACCTCGAACCTGCCCGCCAAACCCAACTCTGGGCGGGTTTGGCCGCGGTGATTATCACCGTCATCGGGCTGTCTTGGTGGATGAGCACCGAGCCCTACGCCGCCATCTACAGCGGTGATGTGGCGGAGTTGTCGGAGCTGGCCGCAGCGCTGACCGACGAAGGGATCGCCACTCGCACCGATGGCGTGAGCCTCTTTGTTCCGGAAGCCCGGCGGGGCGAGGCCATGGGTCTGATCCGCCGGATCGACCCCATGCCCGATATCGAAGATGGCAACTCCATGAACCCCGGCACGTCGAGCAAGACTCAGGCCTGGGCCCAGGGCCGCCAGAAGGAAGGGGAGCTCGCCCGCGCCATCAGCAAGATGCCCGGCATTCGCGGCGCACGGGTGCTCATCTCCCCAGGAAAAGAGCCGTTATATAGTAATGAAAGCGGCGAACCCGCTCGGGCGTCCGTCTTCCTGCGTGTGTCGGCGAACTCCATGATCGGCTCCCAGCAGGCGAGCGCCATCCAGTCCTTGGTCGCGGGCTCTGTCGAGCGCATGCGCCCCGAGAACGTCGGCATCACCGACTCCAAAGGCACGCTCATCGCGTCCGGCCAGGGTGCGGGCAGCAAGGACGCCCGCTTGGGCTCGGAGCTCTTCGAGCTGCACCGCTCCTATGCAGGGGAGATCCAGTCGAACATCTCCCAAGCGGTCGGTCGACTGATGAGTTTTGAAGACGGCTTTGTCGTATCGGCCAACGTGGAACTCGACCGCGAGAGCGTGGTGGAGCAAGCCCGCGACTACGACGTCGACAAGGCGTTCGAGAGCGAGACCTCGTTGCAGGAGAAGAAGCGGGAGAAGACCAAGGGCGTCGAGGGGGGCGCCCCCGGTGTGGACGCCGAGCTTCCCGAGCGCGCCGCCGACGCCGGCGGCAACGACATGAACAAGGAAGAGAGCACCAACTCCAAGTCCAAGATCACCGCCCCCGTCACCGACCGACGCACCGTCAAACCCGCTGGCAAGCTGCTCCGCGCATCCGCGACGCTGACCGTCAACGAGACGGCCCTGGCCGCCGCGTGGGACATGGAGCCCGGCGCTGAAGGGTGGCAAGAGCGGCTCGACCGCATCGAGGGCGTGGCCAAGACCGCCATGGGCTTCGACGAGGCCAGAGGCGACTCCTTTACGATGATCGCCTTGCCCTTCGCCCCCATCGAAGTCGCCGAGGCCCCGACGGTCACCATGGACGGCGCCGTGGGCATGATCGCCCCCTTCGTGCCGTACGCCATCGCATTCGTTGCCTTACTCCTTGCCTTCTTCTTCGTCGTCCGGCCTCTCATGGCCCAGGTGGCCAAGTCTCCGCTGCCAAAATCCGGAGAGGTGGCCATGGAGATCGGCCCCGATGGCCAGCCCCGCGCCATCGCGTCCAATCGCGAAGACGACGACCTCGCCCGCCGGATGCACGAGCTCGTTGAGAACTTCCAGCCCGTGGACTCCGAAGACCTCAACAAGCTCATTCACCAACAGTCCGATGCCTCCGCCAAGGTGGTTCGTGACTGGATGAAGCAGGGAGCCTAGGTGGCCGCACTCGCCAAATCGGGCCTCCGCGCCTCGGATCTGACCGGCCTTCAGAAGGCCGCCGTCTTGGTGATGTACCTCAAAGAGGACGTCGCAAAGAAGATCTTGCACGAGCTCGGCCTAGACGAACTCGAGGACCTTGGCGTCGCCATGTCCGAGGTCGAAAACGCGACTCCAGAGATCATCGAAGAGGTCATCGCCGACTTCATCCGAGACCTCTACGCGGTCTACCTGGTGCCGCATAGCGGCAAGGACTACGCGCTGGGTGTGCTGCCGCGCTTGATCGGAGACGACAAGCGAGAGCGAGTGATGGGTCGCTTACGACGCCACATCTCGACGGATTTCCAAGAGTTCGTGAGCTCCCGGCCTCCGGCGACCGTCGCCACCTTGCTGCTCGACGAGCACCCCCAGACCCAAGCCATCGCCATGCTGTTGATGGGTCCGGACAACGCGGCCATCGTGCTGTCGTACATGGACGAAGAAGACCAATACGACCTGTCCATCCGAATGGCGCGGATCGAGCGCATCCCATCGGAGCTTGCCGATGACGTAGAAGCCAGCGTTCGAGGGGCTCTACAAGAGCAAGGCATGGGCCTGTGGGCCGTGGAGGGCGTCGACACCACAGCCCAGATGTTGGGCCGGATGCACAGCGACTTTCAGCAGCCCATCCTCGATCGAATCGCCGGTGCCGACCTAGAGCTGTCCGAGCTCCTCAAGCGCCGAATGATGCTCTTCGGAGACCTCATCAAGCTCGACAACAAGTCGATTCAGGCCATCCTCAAGGTGGTGGAGCGCCCCATTCTGCTGGTCGCTCTCCGAGGTGCCGAGGGCGATATGAAGGACAAGTTCCTCGCCAATATGTCCTCCCGTGCCGCATCCGACCTACGCGACGAGCTCGAGATCATGGCGCCTGTGGCCCGCTCCGAGATCGAAGGCGCCCAGGAAGAGATCGTCAAGTCTGCGCTCACCCTCAACGAAGAGGGCACCATTCGCTTGTCCTTTGGCGGCGACGACGAGCTGGTCTAGGCCCTCGTAGTCCGCACGCCCGGAGTCCAACATGGGTGGTTTCGAGCCCCTCTTTCCAAGCGCAGCATCGGCCACGTCCACCGACGATGCCGCCCCATCCGGCTTCGTTCCGATGAGCGCGACTGCGGCAAAATCCGACTTTGTTGCTCTATTTTCCGCTCCCAGCGCCGCAGCGGAGGAGGCCGCACCTGCACCCCAAGACCTCGACGTCTTGCTCGCACAAGCCCGAGAGGAAGGGGCGGCCGCCGAGCGCCAAGCGCTTGAAGAAGACCGCGCCGCGGTCCAGGCCACCGCCCAAGCCTTGGCCGAAGCGATGGATGAGCTCACCACTA
>JBGCER010000347.1:0-3223 GCA_045106515.1 Myxococcota bacterium | reverse complement strand
TGCCCGCATGGGTAAAGGGAGAAATCTCCATATAAGTCTCCTGGGCTTGCCAGAAATTGCGCTGCTCGCCTTGAAAACCAAAGGGAGTCAAGGTTCGGTTGTAGGCACCGCTGCGGGCAATTCCTCCAGCAAAAAGGTCGGTATGCGCTAGCAAGTGTGCCGTCATGAAGGCTCCGTAGCTGTGCCCAGCGACACCAACTCGGTCGCGGTCCGCGACGCCCATCTCCACCGCCACATCGATCGCCGCCTGGGCCGAGCCCACCAGCTGGGTCACGAAGGTGTCGTTCATGGTTTCGGCGTCGCCGATGATGGGCATGGTCGCACCGTCGAGGACGGCGTAGCCCTGGGTGACCAGGAACAGGTGGCTGGTGCCGGCGAGGCGGGTGAAGCGGTTGGTCGAGCCGCTGATCTGACCCGCGGTCCTCGGGTCGTTGTACTCCCGCGGATAACCCCACACGAGCATCGGAAGGCGCGTGCCCTCCTCATAGTCCGCGGGCAAGTAGAGCGTGGCCGACAGAGGGATGCCGTCTTCGCGCTCGTAGGTCACGCGCTGCTTCGTGATGCCACGCAGTTTCGGCTGCGGATCGTCGAAGCTCGTCAAGGCGACGCGTTCGTCTCCGTTGAGGAAGTAGTTCGGGGGCGAGATCTTGGTCTCGTGCTGGGTCACGAAGACCGGCTTCTCCGCCGGCCCACCGGGCATCATGGCTACGACGCTTTCGTAGGCGTCGGGCGAGCAGCGCCAGATCTCTTCGCTGGCCTGGGTGCGCAGGTTGTGCCTCCTCAGGAACGGTAGGTCCCCCTGGGCGCTGGCGCCGCGCCCAGTTCGATAAACCCAATCGCCGTCCTGGCGCACCACCCTGGCACCACGGGCACCGTTGTGCATGACGAGCGTGCCCGGGTCGCCGTAGCGGTCGTTCGAGCTGCGGTCCTCGAGGACCAGCGCTTCGCCCGCGCTGCCGATCTCGTGCAGCAGCGTGCGCCGCCAACGTCGATCGCGGTCGTACTCACCCGTGGCCACGAGCGCAGGATCGTCGAAGAAAGTCAGCCCGCTGGCGCGGTACTCCAAGCGGACGAACTCCTCCCCCGAGGGTTCCCCGTCATCGCTCGTGGTGAAGGGCGCCGAAGCCACGAGCCAACGGTCGCGGTGCTCGACCTCGGCCTTCGGGTCGCCGCCGTCCAGCGCCTCGGCCCAATACAAGGTGGCGGGCTGGCTAGCCGCCCACTGGAAGCTGCGCGCTCCGGTGCGGACACCACCGATCGGAACACCCTCGGCAGCCGGGATATCCCAAGCGAGGACCGCGGCCCCCGGTGCCGTGACGAGCGCGACTTCGACTCGCTGGGGAAAGAGGTAGTACGGCATGAGGAACGAGTACGGCCGCTCGATGCGCGTCGTCATCAACCACTCGCCATCATGGGAAAGAGAAGCGCTCGAGAAGATGCCCTTCCCGAGGGCCTGCGGCTCGCCGCCATCCAGCGACAAGATGACCAGCTCGCTCGTTGCGTAGAACTCCCAGGTATCGGCGTCGTGCTCGTTGGCGAGGAGATCCTGATAGGTACGCAGCGGCGACTTGGTTCCGTCGGTGACCTGCACGTTCGGCCCGCCCGGAACCCTCGCTGCGATGGGCTCCTCACCACGGCCTTCCGGGACGAGACGGCAGAGCACCGCCTGGCCATCTTGGGTCCAGCTGGGACGACCCGTCAGCGTGTGCAACCGGTCGGTGAGACGCCGCACGTCAGCCGGTGCCTCGGCGCTCCCCACCCACAGCTCACTGCCGTTCTCCGTCACAATGGTGATGGCGAAATGCGCGCCGTCCGGTGACCAAGAGGTCCCGCAATCTTCGCCCCCTTGGGCAAGGGCACCTCGACCTCGGTCCCTCCGGTCAGCTGGCGGAATACGACCCGACTGCTGAAGGAGGTCATGAAACGCGCGTTGGCCTGGGGATCGATGCGCGAACCGGCCAGGCGCAGCATCGGCCGCGTCACATCCTCGATCGACGGCATGGCCTCACGATGGATCATGAACATCGCCCCCCCACCGGGGCTGATGCTGACCGCTGGCGCCGGCGGCGCCGTAACGAGGTCGAGAATCTCCTTCGGCGGAACCCGATAGGACTCCTGGGCCAGGGCACCGGAGATGCCGGAGGAAGCGAGTACGAGGGCGAGGAAGAGGGCGCTACGCATGACGATTTCGGGTGCATGAAAAGGAACGACCTCAGTGTAGCGTCCCCCCAGACAGGCAAGCCCCGAAGACTGGCCCCGAAGACTGGCCCCGGACCGGCACACCCATCAAGGCCTGCTCCCCCACCAAAGCCACGTCGTACCCGAGAGAAAGCACCCCGGGAAGGTCCAAGGGGATCAGCTTCAGCAGCTGCTCCCCCGTATTCGGTTCGAAGCGACAATAGCTGCTGTTGAATCCCAATCCGCCGGCTCAGTGCGCCGAGAGGAAGCGAGGCCACAAGACAGCGCTCAACGGCAGGTGCCTTGGGTCGGCTGGAGAGTTAGGCAACTTTGACGTAGGCTCTCGACTGAACCGGCCCACTGCCAAAAAGCGTCCTACTCCTTGCGATGCCCAACCCACCAACCCCCGTGAGTTCCAAAGACATCTTCTGCCTCGTTGTTCGCATTTCTGGCTACTTCACCGTCTTCTTTGCGGCCTACCCGGTTCTTGGAATGGTGCTGGGCCCCCTTGCCCTGGGCTTCAAGCCGTTTCTGGCCTCAGCTGCATACGGGGCGCTCGGCGTCGGGGTCCTGAAGATGGCGCCCGCCATAGGCGACTTCGCCTACGGTGCTGGTTGACCTCGCCGGAGGCCGCATACCGAGTCGCACCACTTCTACCCGTCTTCCCACAGCCCCAACCACCCCCGCGAAACCACCGAACCATGTCGGGGACCGAACCGTAACGAGAACGGGCAAAATCCCCCGGCCTTCGAAGCCTGATCGCAGATGTTCGGGCCGGTGGATCTTGCACGTTCTCGGTCCTCACCTAGCCCGACGTGGACCGCGGCGGCCGCACCCGGTCCGCGGCGATGTCGCGGGCGGCCAACAGCAGGTCGATGTCTTCGTCGGCCAAGTTCTCCAAGCCTTCGGCGTTCTCGCCCGCCTGACGTTTGCCGGTTAGGTCGCCCATGCCTCGCAGGCGCAAATCCTCTTCGGCGATCTCGATGCCGTCGCGGGTGCGTTCGAGCAGCTTGAGGCGCTTGGTTGCGGATTTGGATCCTAGGAG
>JBGCER010000346.1:0-10115 GCA_045106515.1 Myxococcota bacterium | reverse complement strand
CCGTCGCAGACCGGACCGGGAGTGCTATCGTCCCGCCCCGGAGGCAGACCGCGTGACGACCACTCCCCCGTGCCCAGAGCCCGATGGCTGTGACTGGCAGCCAGAGATCCTCAATGGTGTGCAGCTCGATCGATGCAGCCGATGCGCCCAAGTGCGAATGGACCCAACGGCCCTAGAGCGCCTCACCCGCTCGCCTCGTGCCCCGCTGATCACCGATCCCTACGGGTCTCGGCCGTTTGCACCGCCCATCCCCGCGGGCGGGTTCGCGCCCACTCCCGGCGGTGCGCCAGTGCGGACGGCTCAAACCCTCGCACCTCCCGTCACCCCTGGAGAGCCGCCCCCGCGGGCCGCAACGCCTCGACCCACACCAAAGCGAAGGTTGGACGTAGATTCCATCATTGACTTCGACGATGTGGACGATGGGGATGGCGCCCCTCCGCGCAGGCCCCGCCCGTCGACACCGGCTCCAGCGCTCCGCGGCGTGGTACCGCTGGCCGATCCGATCGACGACACGAACCAGACGTTGCTTCCGCTCTCCGCCGCCCTCGACCACCCCCACGACAATGCAACCTGGGCCGCCGAGGATGCGCCGACGACTGTGGACAAGACCGATGCCCTCGGCCTGCGCGCAGCGCTCACCGAGAATAATGAGCCGCAGGTGGGTCCCCTCGACGATGCGTGGTCCGAAGACGCAGAGACCCACTTTCTGGAGGGAGAGACCGAAGAACTCGAACAGTTCTTCACCGATGAAGCCCCAAAAGATACGCCGCCCCCTCTGTTTGGCCAAGGCGCAGACCTAGATATCGAAGAGCCAGAATGGGAGGGGAAGAAGTCTCCGTGGCCCATGATCGCGCTCGTGGCGGTCGTCTTGCTGCTCGTCAGCGCTGCGCTCGCCGTGGTCGCGGTGTCGGTCATGCCGGACCTCCAAGCTCAGCTCGGGCTGGCGCCGTCCAATGACACAACCCGAACCGAATCCGTTCCGATTGAAGCCGTGAGCGAACCCTTAGAGATCGTGACCGAGGATGGTCCGGAAACGGAGCCCACTCCGGACCCCGTGGACGTGGCGACGGAGCCCATCGCGACGCCCGTAGACCCGTCGCCCAGCGATGCCGTGGCTTCCACAGACCCCGAGGCCCCCGCACCGGAGTCTGTGACCCCAGACCCCGTCACGCCCGAGCCCGTCAGCACACCCGCAGAGCCGGCGCCCAAGCCCGTCGCGCCGCCCCCCGCAGCCACCGGGTACTCGGCCTCGATTCGAAAGGGCTGGAACGCCGTCGAAGGCGATGCGAACGCCGCAGCAGACCACTTCCGCGGGGCGCTAGATGCCAAACCGGGCGACGCAGAAGCCAGCTACGGCCTAGGGTATGCCATGCTCAAACTCGGCCAGAAGAACGGAGCCAGAGCCTACCTCTGCGCCGCTTCCGCCAAGGCCTCGAACTCCACTAAAGCAGAGATTCAAGGTATCTTATCCAACGCGGCGCTATCGTGCGGCGATTAGTCGATGGGCGCGGCGTGGCCTGCGAGGTCGCGACGCCTCCCCACCGAATTGTGTCCCTCGTCCCAAGCACCACCGAGACCTTGCACGCGCTGGGGCTCCAGGATCGGGTGGTCGGGGCCACGCGATTCTGCATCCGGCCCTCCCCTTGGGCCCGGAGTCTGCCCCGAGTCGGCGGGACCAAGGACGCAGACCCCGGGCGGATCCGTGACCTCAAGCCCGACCTGATCGTGGCGAACTGCGAAGAGAACACACGGGAAATCTTCGACGTCCTAGATGGGCTGTGCCCGATTTGGGCGGCGTTCCCTCGGGATGTGGACGGCGCCGTCCGCGACCTCACCTGCATGGGCGAGCTCCTCGGAGCCGAGAACGCCGCCGCCGACTGGGTCCGCGACATCCAGTCCGCGCGCGCCGAGGCCGCGGCGGCCAAGCGCAAAAACGGCTCGTTCAGCTACGCATGGCTCATCTGGAACGACCCGTTGATGACCGTGAGCGACGACACCTTCGTGGGAAGCATGATGGCCGAGGTCGGCGGCATCAACGTCTTTGCGGACCACACCGATCGCTTCCCCACCACCGATGCCGCCACGCTGGGCGCCGCAGCCCCCGACGTTGTGCTGTTGTCGTCGGAGCCATTTCCGTTCAAGGCGCGCCATCTAGTTGCGCTGTCCCAAGCCACAGGGCTGGCGCCCGAGCGCTTTCGGTTCGTCGATGGCCAGCACGGAACGTGGCATGGCGTACGTATGGCCGAGGGTCTACGTTCACTATCAGCGATTGGGTGCCTCTAGGATGCCGCCCCGCCACGCACCGCATAGGCCTCAAGCCAGCGCGAGATATCTTCGCTCTCAAACAGAGCGTACTCGCCAATAAAAAGGCAAGGAACCTGCGTACGGCCGGTCTTCTCAAGAAGTCCACGGCGATGCGTCGCATCTCGCATGGTGTCCCGAAGCTCCACCTCGACCGGCAAGCCCTTCAACACACGAAGGACGCGCTGGCAGTAGGGGCAACCGTCGAACTTGTACAGGGCGAGCTCATGAGGATCGTCTGGCGATGGCACACCGCTCGGGGCCGTGTAGGCAGCGGGGTCTCGGCGAACAAAATCGAACAGTCCCATGGGGCCTCCGCATCAAAGGTGCACACCAAGACGCCGCAGCGCAAGTGCGGTCACACTTCGCGATGTGGGCGCTACTTCACATCGACGATTATGGCCGTTGTATTGTCTTTTCCGCCAGCCAGATACGCATCCCGCACAAGCCGCTGGATGGCCTGTCGTGGCTTGTCCCACGTGCTCAGGTGCCAGCCGATCTCATCGTCGGTCAGCTCTCCCCACAGGCCATCGCTGCAGAGCAGGAGCCGATCTCCGCGCAGCACGCGAACTTCCTGCACGTCCACGTCGATCTCTTCGTCCTGACCGACATAGTTGAGGATCACGTTGGCTTTCGGGTGCGTGCGAGCCTCCGACGCCTTGATGGTTCCGCGCTCGACCATCGCCTGCACCAGGCTGTGGTCCACGGTCACTGGCTTCAATTTTCCACGTCGCAACTGATAAAGCCGCGCGTCGCCCACGTGGGCCACGTGGGCCGCCTGGCCGTCGATCATCAACAGGGCGACGACGGTGGCACCGACCCGCGCGTTCCGAGCGGTCGCCAATCCATACACTTCGCGGTTCGCGCGATGCACCGCCGAAGTCAAGATCTTCTGGAGCGCCGGCTTGGCCGTTTGGCCCTTGGCCAGCGCAGAGGCGACTTCGTCCAACACCACGTGCACCGTGGTGGCCGCCGCCACCTCCCCCGCTTCATATCCACCCATTCCGTCGGACACGACGTAGACCACGGTGCGCTCATCGATGCGTCGCCATCCCCAGTCGTCCTCGTTCTGGGACCGCACCAAGCCCAAGTCCGTGTAGCCGGCGTGCTGGTGCTCTTCGATATCGGTCGCGAGGTGATCGTGGTGCTGTTCGAGAGCGGCCCGGAACCGAGCGGGCGGTCCAAGGCGGCCCAGGATGCCCTTGTTGATGAACTCGACCATCGGAGCGTCGTCCGGGTCGACGAACTTGGAGAATACGCTGCAAAGTGTTCGAATATCGCCCAATATGGGCCGGTCCGGATGCTTCGCAAGGTCGCTGGCGGTCGTGACCGATACGGCGTGCAGGTCGGTGAACCGAGACGAGCCATCGGGCATGATGACGATGTTGGAGGCATCGAACGGGGCCAGACAGACCCCCTTCTTGTGCATTGCCGCCAGAGCGGACGCGAGCCGGTGCATCAGCACGACCAAGAGGCCCGGCGGGAAGGGGGCCGGCTGGTCGAGCATGAGCCGCTCGCCGTGGTACGGGAAGATGGTCACTGGACGCCCTTCGCGCAAGAAGGCGGCGGCCGGCGCCACGATGGCCGGGTGCTCCATGCGGAGCTCCAGCCAGGCTTTCCATCCGGCAAGGTCCGCGCCATCGTGCCGAACGCTCGCCACAAAGCGACGCTCGGACAGAGGGGTTCCGCAGTAGCTGCACGCCTGAGCTTGCCCAGGGTTGAAGCGGTTGCCGCAGTGCCAGCACTTCTTGTGCCGCCACAGAGGGTCTACATTGCTCGCCAGGTATAGGTACCGACCATTGATCGCGCGGACGAGGCGTTCGATTCGAAGGTGCTGCCCGAGCGGCGTGCCGGGGCTGTACGGCCACGGATTGGCCACCCGAAACGTGGGCGTCGCCCCCGCCTGAGCGAGCAGCCCCGCCCCTACGGCGTCCAGGTTGGACGGAAGAGAGACCGGGCTCACAGGGATCCAGCAGCTTGCAACAGGCCAAGCTGACCGAGTACAAGCAGACGTTGCTCCAACAGCTCACGCACGACGGTCTCAAGCTCCGCATCTGTGACGGGGGAATCGTCATTATGACGAATGGACACGACGTCCGTTCGCGCCAGTTCGGCGAGGATGCCGACCATAGCATCTCGAGTGCGAGTCCCGTCACACAGGATCATTACATGGTGGTCGAGGGCGTCGAGGTTGTAGCAGTCATGACGCCGCGTCACCGCCCACTTGGCCTTCGCAGCTGCCTGCAGTCGCGCGAAGCCGAACGCCTTGGGGCGCGCGTCCTCGGCCCCATCCAATTCGATGGCCTCAGGCCACAGTTCAGCGAGCCCTTGAGCATAGGCAAAGAGCAAGTTCTCTCCCAGGTAGGACTCCAGGTCCTGGGAGGTCGGCTCCACCATCGCGGCCACCCTCTGCACCCAGGTGGAAAACGAGAGCGGCCGCGGGAACTCCGACTGCAGCACGCTCCATGCCGCCTTCAGAATCGCAGACGACGTCTCGAGGCTCGCGCCGCTTGTATGGGTGAACTCGACCATGACTCCCTCATCGAGGGAGACCGAGGCCCCTTGAGCGCTGAGTCGACTCGCCACGTACAGGGGCTTGAGAGCGGGCCATCGTAAGACCTTCTCGCGTGCCGTTCCTTGCTTGACCAGGAGCGACCTTCGAAATGCCCGGTTCAGCAGGAAGTCCAAATACTGCTGCCGATGAGTGGCATCCACAGACACCCGGTCGATCTGCTGACGCACCTCTGGTGGCAGGCCGACGGTCATCATGTCGGAGATCTCGGCCTCGCCCAGGTACTCCAGACCGGCGCCTTCGGCATTGGCGATGAAGTCGCGCACGTATACCGCATCATTGGTGGGCGCGAGGTGCTCATGGAACAAGTAGTGATCGTCCCAATCCTGCATTTGCTCACGGGTTTCATCGAGTAGCTGATGCCATGGCCCCCCCTCGCCCGGAGCGGCCTGCACCAGAAATTGAACCATCGCCCTGGCCTGTTCGATCTGCTCGGCCGGCTCCGAGAAGGGCTCGATATGGAACTGCATCGCCTCGCGGATCGTCCGACGCATATTCCAGCCTGGAAGAGTATTATAGCTGATATACGCGATGCCATTGTCCGCGAGAAGCTCCGAGCAAACAGCCAATAATTTGGCGCGTAGGGCCTCGGGAATCCACGAGTACACCCCGTGACAGATGATGTAGTCGAACGGGCCGTCTGCGGCGGTCAGGTCCTCCAAGCCCCTCTTCTGCACCTCGACATTGGTCAGGCCAAGGGCGAACGCGATGGACTGAGCCTCGCGCACGTGGCTCTCCGCGGGGTCGATGCCCAAAAACGTACCGCCAGGATGCTCGGCGGCTCGGGGGATCAGATTGCCGCCTCCGGCACACCCAATCTCCAGAACCCGCGCGCGGGACGGTGGCACCACTCCGACCTCGAACAAGGCGCCGATCACCGCCAGGCGCTCGGCCGACGCATATGCAAAGGGGCGACTCGAATACGGCACGCGTTCGTAGGTCTCGACCGTCAACATGCCTCCGGGAGGCGCCCATCATGGATCAGACGACGCGCCAGATCGAGGAGCCGCCAACACACGCAACCGGCTACGGGCGCGCATCGATGGAGCCACCATGCCCGCCTCTCCCCACCTGGAGCGCTTCACCCTCAACGATGAAGGTCAGCACGTCGACGTCGTGGCCATCGCCCACCACACCATCGACGGGACCGAACTCGTGCTGCTCATCCCGGAAGATGCCTTCGATGAGCCCGGCGACGACATGGACGCGTGGGTCCAAGCGGTCACAGCCAAAGACGGAACCCGAGCCCTGACCGAACCGCCTGAAGCGGCCGTTGATCCCGCATGGGCGGTCTTCGAAGAGGTGCTGACCCTCACCTTCAGCAATGACACCCCAAGCTCATGAGCTTTCTCCCCACGCACGAGGTCCTCACCGCTCGCGGAGTGGAGCCCAAGCGCCTCAGTTTCATTTTGCACGGCATCCTGGGCAGCGGCCGAAACTGGCGTACCATCGCCCGTAAGCTCACGCGGCGGCGCCCGGACACTGGCTATGTGATCGTCGACCTCCGCAACCACGGCAGCAGCCAAGGGGCTCCGGCCCCACACACGCTGGCGAGCACCGCCGCTGACCTGGTGAGTCTGGCAGAACACATCGGCTACCCCACAGAGGTCATCGGGCACAGCTTCGGTGGAAAGGTCGCTCTCAAGTACGCGGAGCTCTGGCCTAAGGCCCTGGAGCGCGTCTGGGTCTTGGACAGTCGAGCGGGCGCAGAGCCTCCGGACCCGACTAACGACGTCCTGCTCGTCCTCAAAGCCCTCCGCCAAGTTCCACAACCGCTCGCCTCCCGCGAGTCCTTGGTCGAGATTCTCACGGCGGCGGGCTTCAGCCAGATGCTCGCCTCCTGGATGACCACCAACCTGCGCCGAAGCGACGACGGCTTTATCTGGGCGTTCAACCTCGACGCAGTCGACGCGATGATCGCTGACTATTGGGCCCAAGACCTCTGGCCCGTCCTGCGCGCCCCCCCCTGCCCCATCGACGTGGTGCGGGCCGGAAAGAGCGATCGGTGGCCCGCCCACATCGTCCGTCGATTCGCCACCGAGGCCGGGCGTGATGTACGCATGCACGTCCTGCCCGACGCCGGCCACTGGGTGCATGTCGACGATCCAGACGGGCTGCTGGCTCTGTTGGCGCCCGACACGACCCCACCTTCGAATTAGGCGCGTATATGCGTGTCTCTGTCGTCATTCCCGTCTTCAATGAAGAGCCGAACCTGGCGGAGTTGTACCGCCGAATTGTGGCGGTTCTGGAGTCCGAACGGGAGCCGTTCGAGATCGTGTTCGTGGATGACGGCAGCACCGATCGCTCCCGCTCTGTCCTCCTGACCCTGCACAAGGCCGACCCCCGAGTGGTGGTCTTGGCCTTGTCTCGCAACTTTGGCCACCAGCTCGCCCTGACCGCAGGGGTCGACCACGCCCGCGGAGAGGCGATCGTGGTCATGGACGCCGATCTGCAAGACCCGCCCGAGGTGATCCCCGAGCTCCTCGCCCAGTGGCGCGAGGGCTTCGACGTGGTGTACGGGGTGCGGAGCCGACGCAATGGCGAGTCTCTGGTCAAGCGCGGCACCGCATGGGCGTTCTACCGCCTGCTACGCACCCTAATCCCGCTCGACGTGCCTCTCGACGCCGGGGACTTCAGGCTCTATTCACGGCGGGCGGCCGACGCACTGGTCCGCCTGCGCGAGCAACACCGATTCGTCCGAGGCATGGCTCGCTGGGTCGGTTTCCGCCAAGCGGCCGTGCCATACGAGCGCGACGCCCGATACGCCGGCCGGACCAAGTACAGCCTCTGGCGCATGCTTGCGCTGGCGACCGACGCCGTGTTCGCGTTTTCCAAGGTGCCGCTTCGACTGGCCACCGCAGTCGGAGCCCTGACGGCCGTCCTCTGCGTGGCCTACGCGAGCTGGGCCGTTTGGGTCAAGCTGACCGCCGACGAGCCCCTCATCGGCTGGGCCTCCACCATGGTGGCGATATTGCTGGTCGGCAGCGTGCAGCTCATGTTCATGGGCATCATCGGCGAATACATCGGCCGCATCCACGATGAGGTCCGGGCGCGTCCGCTCTACCTGGTTGGAGACTTGGCCCGTGCCGAACCCGCTGAAGAGCCACTGCGCGTCCTCCCAGACCCGACCTAAAACGCCTTGCCTTCTTTGGCTTTGTGAAACCAGCCCAGACCAAAACCCAGGACTAACGTATCAGATGGGTTGTTTTTGGCATAGAGCGTGCCCACGGCGGTGACCACGACGGTCGGGCCTTTGTGGGTGCTGAACAAGGCGAGCTTGCCGCCGACCTTGACCTGGGTCGCGCGCAGAGACGAGAAGCCGTTTAGCGACCCCAACTCGATGTCCTCAAAGTCGGTGCCCGAGAGTCGGGTAAATCCAAAGGCCGCAGGTCCGATCGCCACCCTCGGGTGGAAGGCCCACAACGCCTCGGCGCTGAAAGCCAGCTCGTCGCCAGGGATCTTGTCTCGGCCAGAGCCGGCGTTCGAAAACCGGTAGAAATACCAGAGCTCCGCAGAGGACGTGTACCAGCCCTTGCCCGCGCCCGAGGTGCGGCCAACGCTAGCACCCACCCCCACATCCGTGTTGCCATCGCCGAGTGTCGTCAGGCGACCACGGGCACCAGAGTAAGCTTCCCCACTCCGAAATGCACCGGAGAAGCTGATGGACACCGGAGAGGAGTACAGCTCATCCACCGCACGCCACTTCACGACGCCCGCCACATCGCCAATGTTGGCAGTGGCCTTGCAAAAGTCCTCGGGCACGTCCGGACTCACACAGCCCTCGGCGCCGGAGTCCCGGACGTGCACGGACTCGAAGGGCAGCCGCAGCTCGACCTCTAGGTCCTTGGCCATTCCAATGGTCCAAACCCCTGTTACGACAGAGGCACTCAGTGGCGACGCGGTCGGCTGAGCCGCACCTTGCGCCCCCCGAAACGATGAGTAACGAAAGTAGTCAAAGCCCACGTAAACATTGTGCTCGCCGGGGTTCAAGGTCCAAGGACCGCCGCCAGCGACAGAGGGTGCGCTCAAGAGCCATAGCCACAACATCACGCCTCCTCGGATCCGTCCATGCTCATCGATCGATCGATTCGATGGTAAAATGGTGCGACCGGTTTCACGGTGTTGCACCGACCGCTCACGCCGCCGCAACTCCGATGTCTAGATGCTCCGCCCCCCTCCCAGGATCTCGCTTGGTGGCCACCAACACAGAATCATTGCTCGGTCAGACAGTGCTCGATGCTTGGGTGCTTTCGGCCGTCGCCGACTCCAGCGCGGCACGACATGTGTACAGAGCGACGTCGGCCCAGGGCACCAGCCAAGTGCTCGTGTCCGTCGTACCAACCCCAAAATCGCAAGACGTGGCGGACGTCGATCGCTCCATCCAGACCGCGCGCCGCGAGCGGCACCCCAACTTGATGCGGGTCCTGGACTCGGGCCGACTCCCAGACGGGCGCCAGGTGATCGTCACCCCAGCCACCGGCGCGCGCACCCTCGCGACCCGGTTCGTCACCCGTCCTCCGGCGCTCTCGGAATTGCTGCGGCTCACCGCTCAAGTGGGGAGGGCCCTGGCCACCTTCCACTTGCAAGGCCAAACATTCGGTCCCCTGACCCCCGAGCATGTCCTGCTGTCAACCGGTTCTGACGGCCGCGACGATGCCCAGCTGATGCCCGTGTGGTGGGCTTGGCGCCATGGATTCGACGCCTTCGAGGCCGGTCCCTGGAATCGCCACCTCAGCGCCGGTCCCACCCGGAAGTACGAGCACGACGTGTCAGCGCTGGGCGCGATCATCTGGCACGGGCTGACCCATCGGCCACCTCTCGCACCCGACGACCAAGTCACCCTGACCGGGTCGCGCGAGCCCGCCCCCATCCCACGGGCGTCCACATTGGTTCGTCGCCGACTGCCGAACCGGGTTGACGACCTCGTAGCAGACATGCTCAACGTCCCATCAGATGGCTCCGGCCTCACCATGATCGAGGCCGCGGAGCAACTCGAAGAGATCGCGCACACCCTCGAAGGTGGGACCGGCCCCGTGATCGCACCGCCCATGCTCATGACCACGCCGGTGCCCGTCGGGGGCCAGCTGCGAGACCGGAGCTTGATCCTACCGGTTCCGCCGCCACCTATGACGCAGTCAAGGGCGAGTTCAACGCCGGCGCCTCTGCGGGGCCTCACCCCCATGCCCCGGATGAACCGAGGCCGCGGCGCGCTAGCACCGACCGATGAGTCAGAACCGCCAGC
>JBGCER010000345.1:0-3307 GCA_045106515.1 Myxococcota bacterium | reverse complement strand
CGCCACCACGGCCACCAAGAAGAGCAGCACGGCCACAAAGATCAGCCGCACATCGAAGATTTGCTCCGCCATCGTGGGCGTTAGCGCCTTGCGAACCACCGCCAATGCTGCGTCGGGCTCCATCGGCCCAGCGGGACCCGTCGTTCCGTCCATCCCGATGCTGTAGACGCCGTCGGGCTGGGTCACGGACCACGGCTCCACAATCGTCGCGGCGGCCGTATCGGACACCAAGGGCTGACCGCAGGCCGGGCACCGACCCACGAAGGACCCAGCATCACCGCGAACACAATCCCGCACGACTTCAAAGCCCTGTAAGCCAGGGTCGAGGGCCGGACGGCGCACGCCCCCGTCGTGCAACACCTGCAGAACGCGGCCCCCCGCGCTCCACTGGGCCTGGTGGAGGCAGGTGAGGCAGCGGACTACGGAGCTCAAGGCTGCCTCTTCCACTGCTGCTGAACCCAACCCCATGCCCCACGAGTGGCGCTTGCAAGCGGACTATTAGACTTGACAGGCGCATCGCCAGCGCCGGGCCACGTGTCGATGCCATCGGCCACAATGCAGGACTGCATCGGCGCGTTCCCGGACCACTGCCGACAGGTCAGGTCCCCATCCACGACCGGCTCTGCTTCGGTGGCCCCATTGCGCGCGGCCCAGATCTCATGAGCATGGTCGAGGGTTCGCTGGATGCCTTCCTGCTTGGCCAAGCCCGTGGCAGAGGCGTCCATCGGGATGAACGTGTCTTTGGCACCATGGTAGTGGAGGTACGGAATTGGACGCTTTGTCCGACACTCTCGCCACTGCAGCGACCCTCCGACGGACACGACCGCGTCGGGCTTGTCCGACTCACACGCCCACATCTCGGCCATCATGCCGCCGTTGCCGATCCCCGTGGCAAGCACCTGGCCATCGGTGCAGGTCACCCGGTCGAGCGCGTCGATCACGGCGTCGAGGTAGGCCACATCGTTGACGTGCTTGGTCACCGCGCGTCCACAACACTCTCCCGCATTCCAGGTCGCATATTTGCCGTCCGGGGACACCACGATGGCGCCGCTCTCCGTCACAAAGTCAGCCCAACCGGAATAGCGTGCCTGAGTCCTTGGATTGGCCCGGAACTCATGCATGTTCACCACCACCGGATGGGGACCGGGTGAGTTCGGCATCCACACCAAAGCACGGCGAGTCTTGCCGCCAACTTTGACGTTGATCACCATCTCCGCGCGAGGGAAGGCGTCCGCATCGCAGGCGTTGGACGGACGTTCGTCGGGTACGTGAGGCTGAAAGCAGCCAACGAGCAGTAGGGGAAGAAGTACGCGCATTCGCGCCTGTATTGAGCCCGGACCGCCGCGTCGCCCTGAGCGCATCGAACGGCCGCAGGGCGACCCCACGACCCCCTAGGGTCGGACGGTCTTGGGCACCCAAAGCCCCGCCGGCCGGTTATTATACCCGGTCTTCGGTCTGAATCGCGATCCCAATACAAAGGCGGCGTCCGACTCATAGTGCCCGCGGATCCCTAGCCCCATCGTCCGGCGGCCCTCGACGATCACCGCCCAGTGGCGCTCCTCAATGGCCTGGCGAAACACCGCCTTCGACTCCGGCCAGGGGCCATCCGGGTGGTTCGCCACATCCCAAATCGCGATGAGGTGAGGGCCGGGCTCATGGCCTGCTTGCACCGCAAGCCACGGTGAAATCGGCGAAAATACTGGGCCTTGGCGCTCCTGGAGGATCTGCACGATCCGGTCACCCGCCCGCTCATCTTCGATGCTCGGCACCAGCGAGCCCGCGTCCAAGGTGACCCACGCGAGGCCGAGCTGCCCGGTGAACGCCAGGGTCACCAGCGCCGTGCCAACCCGAGAGCGCGACAGGGACGCGCTCATAAGACCCGCTCCGATGGCGGTGAACGCAAAGAGCGGGATCAGCACATTCACGAAGCCACCCAGGTGACCCCGCATCCAAAAAGAGACGAGTATCGCCGTGACTCCGAAGCCCACCCACAGAACCCACCTGCGGCCTCCCGAGCCCCCACTCAGACGCTTCACGGCCGCAACGGCGGTGCCCACCCCGATCAAGGCCAGCGCGAACGGCAGCGTCGTCATCCACTCCCAGGCGGGATCCGCGAAGAGCCGCTGGCCGATGATGGGATGAGACGCAGGCACGCCCAAGAGGTAGGTGAGAAACGCCCCATCGGTGCTCCACTGCGTCCACAGCACGGCGAGGCCCGCGGGGACGGCCGCAGACAGACCGACGCGCATCGCGGCCCAAAGACTGCGATCTCGAGCGATAAGCCCCACGACCAGCGGGACGCCCCACGCCGCCATCGGCTGCTTCACCCAGAAGGCCCCAGCCAGAGCCAGACCCCCTATAACTTGCAGCCAAGACCGCTTTTCAAGCGATAAGGCCACCGAGACCAGCAGGAGTCCTACGGCCAGCGCATCTGGGCGGACCAGGTCCAGGAACGCGCCCCCCGCCCGCCAGCAGCCCAGGTACACCAGCGCCGCCGCCACACCCGCGAGCCAACGGTCTGGTCCTCGGCCTTGTCGGCCCACAATGCACACGATGCCTACCATCGCCAACGCGGTGCCCACCACACTCACCGCCCGACCCAGGGGCGCCCCGAGCTCTACGACCGACCCAAGCGCAGCCAGGATCATGGAGTATCCAGGCGGATAGATGTACGGAATCCAGTCCGGGCCGGGGGCCGGGTAGATCGGACGGCCGTGCTGGAGCCTCCACGCATGGGCGAGCTGACCGCCTTCCATCCACTCCAGGTCGTAGGGGTACGCCAGCCGACCCGCCATGGCCCATAGCGTAGCGGCAAGTAGCAGCGCAGCCGCGGGCAGCACCAAGAGCCACAGCCAACGATAGGCCTGACTACGATGGTTCCCCGCGCGGCTCACGCCCGCGCTTCCCAACCGACGAAGCGAACGGGTCCCCGACCGCGCAGGCTCGCCCACAGCCCCTTGGCTGCAGCATAACGACGGAAGAAGGCTCGAATTTGACGCACATCCTTGGCTGTTGGAGCATGAGCACCACACACGAGCTTGTCGTCACAGACGCCCTCATCGATGAAATACACCACCCCATGAACCGGCCACACGCGCTCATCCGCTAGGGCCAGCGGTGGACCCAGGACCAGCGCATCGAGAGGCTCTCCATCCGCACTCGGCACATCTGGGACCGAACCATAGTTAAACGGACTCGGTAGCGGCGAAACGAAGTCGACACGGCCATCCGCCGCCCGCTTGATGTGAGACCCCTTGGGGACCTCGATCCGAACCCGCACAGAGGGTGGCAGAGCGCTCGACGGATT
>JBGCER010000344.1:0-22452 GCA_045106515.1 Myxococcota bacterium | reverse complement strand
GCGCCGCGTCCACCCCTGCACATCCATCCATTCCAACAGGGGGATGGCCACCCGACGCGACAGGCCGGTCAGCTCCTTGAAGGCGGGGGGATCGAGGTCGGTCGTGGACTCGAAGAAGGTGACCAGCGAGGCACGCAGCGCCGTCAGCGGCTCGGCATGGATCCACCCGGCCGACGGCACAGACACCACCAGAGATTGGTGTTCGAGCAGGTGAAGTAGGGCCTCGGTGTGCGGGCCGGGCACCGCCTCGTAGACCTTCTTGGCGGTGAGGCCCCCGAGCCCCGCCGCCGTAATAAGAGCCATTAAGGTCTCTTTTGCCGCGATCTGCTCTGCGCTCAATCGAGGCTCGAAGCCGGGTTCGCGCACGACGGATCCGGCGATCTCCAGCGCCTTGGCCGCAGCCAAACGAGACACCAAGCCATCGAAGACCCGCTCATCGAGGTGGCCCAAGCGATCGCGACGAAGCTCTCGGCGGCCGGCGCCTCTCAGTAGCGGATTTTGCTTATGGAAGGCGCCCAAAGCATGGATGAGGATGCCTTCGAGTCGGGTGATGACGGACGCGGCAAACTGCCGGCCTCCCAGCTCGATGCCCTCATCCGAAGCCCCGGGTCGAGCGTGCCACTCGGCGATGGGCAAACCCTGCTCTGCCGCCCGTTCGAGCCAGACCCCCACGTCACCCGCGCCCAGCCGCTCGATCTCATCGGCGTGCTGAAGGGTTCGCTTGCGACGCAGTCGCGGAGCCCACGGATCCACCACCACCCCGCCTCCGAGGGTCTGAACCGGCGAGGTTCGGCGCAGTACAAAGCGGTCACCGGGCAACGTCGCCACCGGCTGGTCCAGCCGGACTTGGGCCCACAGAGTGCTGCCGGGCTCCAGCGTCTCTGCTCCGCCGGCCAGATGGATCTTGCCGGTCTCTTCAGCGGTTCCCAACAGGAATCGCACGCCAACGCCATCTTCGAGCTCGGGTGCATCGGCGAGGACCCGCAGCTCAACATCGATCATCGATGACACCGGCACGTCCCCGGTCGACAGCACCGTTCCACGTGGAACAGCCTCGAGATCCACCCCCGACAGATTGACCGCCACACGCCAGCCTGCGCGCACTTCTTCTGCGTGTTCTCCGTGGGTTTGCAGCCCGCGAACCCGGGCCGTGGCGCCGCTGGGCAGTAGGGTCACCGTCTCGCCGGCGTTGAGGGTTCCCGACCATGCGGTGCCCGTGGCGACCGTGCCAAATCCGGCGCGCGAAAAGCTGCGATCGACCGGCAATCGAAACGGACCCGCGTGGTTCGACTCCCGACGTTTGACCGCCTGAAGGTGCTCCGTGAGCGTGTCGAGCCCCGACGGGGCGACCGCCGACACCGGCACGACCGGCGCATCTTGGAGGAAGGTGCCAGCCACGGCGTCCTGAACATCTTCCATGGCCAGTTCGAGCATCTCCTCGTCGACCAAGTCGGCTTTGGTGATCACGATAATGCCCTGGCTCAACCCCAATAAACTCAAGATCGCCAGGTGCTCACGGGTCTGGGGCATGACGCCATCTTGGGCGGAGACACACAGCATCACGGCGTCGAGTCCGGTGGCCCCGGCGACCATCGTTCGCACCAGTCGCTCGTGGCCCGGCACGTCCACAAAGGCCACTCGTCGGCCATCGGGCAGGTCGAATGGCACGAAGCCCAGCGCGATGGTGATGCCGCGGGCTTGCTCTTCGGGGCGGGTGTCCAGGTCGACGCCGGTCAGCGCGCGAATGAGCGTGGTCTTTCCGTGATCGACGTGCCCCGCCGTGCCCACCACAAGGGTTGCTCCAGTGCTCACTCGGCAGCCTCGGAGACGCTGGGTTCAACCGCGGGAACAGGGGCCTGGGGTGACGCGCCGCCCTCGGTCAGGCGCAAGAAGACCTCTTCGAGATTGCTACGCTCGCCGGACAGCTCCACCAGCTCGTGGCCTCGGCCCACCGCCCATCGAAACAGCTCACGTCGCACGTCTTCGGCTGCGTGCACATGAAAGCGGCGGGTGTCGCCATCGGGCGTGACCGCGTGCACTTGGTCCACCCCGTCGATGGCTGCGAGCTGACCGCAGACCTCGGGATCGGTGACCTGGACCTTGCCGGGAGCCAAGCCGAGCACGATCTTGTGGCCCGTCGTGGACGCCACCACATCATCGGTCGCGCCGTCGGCCACCATCCGGCCTTGGTTGATGATCATCACTCGGTCGCAGGTGACCTGGACCTCCGACAGAATGTGCGTGGACAAGATGACCGTCCGCGTCTCGCCCACCCTGCGGATCAGATTCCGAATTTCGATGATTTGACTGGGATCAAGGCCGTTTGTGGGCTCATCCAAGATCAAGAGTTTTGGCTCGTGAAGCAGGGCTTGGGCCAGCCCCACACGCTGGCGATACCCCTTGGACAAAGTACTGATCCGCTGATGCTCCCGGTCCATCAGCCCACACTCATCCAGCACCCGGCTGATGGCTCGGGACGCCCCTGCCGCGCCCAACCCACGGGTTCGCGCGATGAAGACCAAGAAGGACCGAACCGTCATGTCTTCGTAGATCGGGGCGGACTCCGGCAGGTATCCGATGTTCTTGCGAACCTCGACAGGGTGAGTGAGCACATCGTGCCCGCAAACCGTGGCCGAGCCGCCCGTGGGCGCCAAAAACCCAGTGAGGATCTTCATCGTCGTGGATTTTCCCGCACCATTCGGCCCGAGCAGACCCACGATCTGGCCGGCTTCAATGTCGAAGCTGACCCCAGCCAGCGCCGTGAAGCTGCCATAGTTCCGACGCAGTTCCCGCGCCGCGACCACCGCCATGCCGTCCTCCTTGAGCACTCCCTTGTACTACGGCGGACCCGCTGGCGTGACGACCGCACTCGCAGCAGGTAGGTTGCAGTGTCCATGGTGGAGGACTCATGCGCGCGCTCGCCCTGACCCTATTGCTTACCGCTTGCGCCGGAGAGATCGGAATCGGAGAGATCGACTCCGACTCCGAGCTGCCCGATGTGGCCGACTTTGACGGTGCTACGCTCCGTATCGTGTCCCCAGACTCCGGCGATTTCCTTCCATGGGGCGAGGTCCACGAGTTCGTCGCAGAGCTGCGTCAGCCCGACGGGGCCTTGATCGAGGCCGACCTCGACGTGGTCTGGGACTCGTCCGAGGACACCGAGTGGGCCCCGACCGGTCTCATCTTCGACGACGGCTCCATCGATGTGGGGACCCACGCGCTCACCGCCCAAGTCGAGCTCCCCAATGGCGACCGCCTCGCGCACACCGTCGGTGGCGTACTCGTGCAAGCGGAAGAGGCGGGCACCTACGTGGGCACCTTCTCCGCCTCCACCAGCTTCCAGAACATTCCGGTCGCGTGCGCCGGCGCTTCGATCCTGGTCGTGGACCCCTACGGCACAGTCGTAGACGGCACCGCAGACTGCGTGACCAAGCTGGGCGACTTTGAGATCCCGCTGGACTTCACCATCGAAGCCGACCACGAGAAGGGTGCAGTCGAAGGCACCGCATCCGCCCAAGTCATCTCCTTCCCCGTGGACTTTCCCACGGAGGGAACCCTTGAAGGGGAGACGCTGGACCTCGGCTTTGACGGAGACCTCCTGGGCAACTCCTTCTCGGGTTCCGTGTCGGCCAAACGCATCAGCCGAGACACCGGCCAATAGCCTGTGATTCGCGCCGCACTCCTCCTACTGCCCCTGGTGTTCGGCGCGTGCGCGAGCAAGCGGGTCCTCAAGCTAGAGAATCGAGTTCTCTCCAATGAGAACGCGGTACTGCGCACTCGACTCACCGAGGTCGAAGCCAAGCTGCCGGATGGCGGCGACTTTTCGTCGGATGTAGACATCGATCTGGCGGCGGAGTGGCTCGATCGAGCGGGCTATGTGTACAAGCGCAATGGAGAGGGAAAAGCCGCGGTACTGGAGCTGGCCTACGCAGGCCGCAACACCGAGTTTTCGCTGACCGTTCAGCACTTTAGCAAGTCCAAAGTGCTCTTCTTGGCCACCCACGACTACCTGCAACTCGACGACGCCCAAGACACCAGCGGCATCGTCCTGCTCTTGGTCAAGCTGGCCGCTCTGAACTACGACCTGCTGGTTGGCAAGTTTCAGCTGAATCCAGAGTCCGGGGACATCCTTCTCTCTGCCGAATTGCAGCTCGGCGATGGCCTGGGCTACCAGACCTTCGTCCGCCTCATCGACCATCTCTTCGAGACCGCCGACAAGACCTGGCCGGATTTGTCCAAGGCTGCCGGGGGTCAAGGGCTCTGACGTTGCACCGAGGGTGCACTAGAGGCCGCGCTCGGGTACGAGCGGGCCGTGAGGAGGTCCTATGGCCGACAAGTCCCTCAAATGGGCAGATAGTGTGCCCGGCAAGTTCTACGTCGACGAAGAGTGCATCTTGTGCTCCGTGTGTTCTGACGCCGCGCCGAACAACTTCAAGATCTCTGACGACGAAGATCACGACATCGTGTTCAAGCAGCCAGAGAACGATGAAGAAGAGGCGCAGTGCTACGAGGCCATGGAGAACTGCCCTGTCGAGGCCATCGGCGACGACGGTCTAGACTAGGTGTTCGTCGGGCTGCTAGCCGCTGGACTCGCCCTCGCTGATCCACCCGCCGCCATCGCGGGTGCATCGGACGGAGCCCGTCCGCCTACCGAGCTCCGCGACGACGGCACGATGATCGCCGGCTGCTCGTCCATCGACTGGGTGTCCGAGCACGATGCTCAGATCCCAGCCCTGGCCAAGCCCATGCTGTCCACCCTGAGCCTGTTCGGGCAACTGGGCATCGACACCACCGCTCCCGTGTGGGTGGTGATGCGGGCGCCCACGGCCAAAAGCACCCAAACCGTGCCGGTGGACGCCCACTTCACGATGCCCGCCGGAAAGACGATTCCGGGCATTGTTAGCCTCCTTCCCGGTAGCCCCCGCCCATTCCAGGACGGGACGAGCGCCCGGTTAAAGTGGGGATTGCCACTGGCCAACAGCACCGAGCTGCGGCCGTGGCTCGACCGGGCCATCGACGGCGCCGGGTGTTCCGCAGTGTTCCAGGGTGACCCCAAGGACAACGCGCCCACTGCGATCCACCTAGGCGGCGATGGCTCCCGGTTGACGGTGGTGACGCCCAAGCTTGTGCTTCCGGCAAGTTTCCCGGCCGAGACCCAGATCATCACCCGCCTTCTCGGCGAGCCTGTGCCGCCCAAGTGGCCCGCGTTGGCCGTGACCCAAACCGTGCCCGACGTGCGGGGCCGCCTGAACATGGAGCTGCCTATCGACCAAGTGTTGCGGGCACTGGGGCAAGACCCCGACAAGCAACCCAAGGCCGTTCGACGCGTTCGCCTGCACCCGGGCACCGAGCTCGCGCTGTTCTTTGGAGACCCGCAGACCTCCGCCACTGGAGAGGTGGTGCGACCGGTCGACTACGCCCTCGTCGTGCCCATCCGCCGACCCCGCACCGTGCGCTGGTGGGCCGGAAAGCTGGCGTCCCAGCTCGAAAAGCAAGAGCGACCCGTGGAGAGGCGAGGCCGCCTTGTCGGCATGAACCTGTCCGGCGGCACCGAGATCGACACCTGGATTTCTTCTCGGCGCGGCCGGTTCATCATCTCCACGAACCCGGACATTATCGAAGACCTACGCGAAAATACGGTTGGAACGCCGTGGTTTCCCGAGGACTGGTCCGTGCCCACCGCCGCAGACCGCTATCAGCCAGGCCTGCTGCTCGACCTGAAGGTCGACGGCCTATCGCTGTCCGGCGTGGTGAAGAAGGGCGAGTGGACCCAGGCGGACCTGACCGTGAGCCAGCCCGAAAGCAAGTAGTTGGGATCAGGCGGGCCTCACCCCGCAACCCACCCGGCCGCTCCCTACTCCACAATTCCCGCAAGCTCGACCTTGCGGCGGCGCCCCATCAAGTCGGCGAGGGCCTGCTGAGCGGGCTTGTCATCGTAGAGCATGGCGTGCACCTGCTGGGTGATGGGCATCTCAACGCCCACGCGCTCGGCCAAAGCCAGGGTTGAACGGGCTGTCACGACGCCTTCAGCGACCTCGCCTAGCTCATCGAGGATGCTCTGCAGGGTGCGACCCTCTCCAAGGGCCAACCCCACCCGACGGTTCCGGGACAGGTTGCCGGTACAGGTGAGCACCAGGTCTCCCATGCCCGCCAGACCCGCCATGGTGAGCGGGTTCGCCCCCAGCGCGATGGCCAGTCGGGTGATCTCAGCGAGGCCGCGGGTGATGAGTGCCGCTCGCGCATTTGCACCCAGCCCCACGCCATCGGACACACCGCAGGCGATGGCCATGACGTTCTTCACCGAGCCGCCCACACAGACGCCCACCACATCATCGCTGTCGTAGACCCGCAGCGCACCGCCGTGGAAGGCTTCGATGGCCGGGTCAGTCGCGGGAGTCGGGCCCGCACAGACGATGGCTGTCGGCTGAGCTTTCGCGAGTTCCAACGCGAAGGATGGCCCATAGAGCATGCTCACCCGTGCCTTCCAAGCAGGGTCCAGCACATCGCCCAGGACCTCGGCCATCGTGGAGCCGGTGGCGCCTTCAATCCCCCTCGTGGCGCAGCAGACGAGCGCGTCATCGGCCAGATGAGGCGCGGCAGACACCATCACGCCACGCAATGCATGGGAGGGTACGACCGGCACCAAAATCTGGGCGTGGGCCGTTGCGGCCTGCAGGCTCGGCTCGGCGGATAAGCCAGAAGGAAGCGTCACCTCTTTGAGGTACCTAGGGTTCTTGCGATCCTGGTTCATGGTCACGCAGCGATCGGCGTTTCGATCCCACATCACCACGTCATGGCCTTGGCGAGCCAACTGTATCGCCAGGGCCGTACCCCAGGAGCCCGCTCCCAACACCGTGCATCGAGTCGCCATCGTTGTCGCCTCCACTGGCGGTCACGATACACAAGGGGTAGGGCGGATGGGCCCCTACGCTGAGGTTTGGGCTTGCGCATCGGCTTCGTCATCACCCGAGCATCCTCGCTCGACGTCACGTGGACGACCCTGGCCTTGGTCGGCGCAGCGCTCGATCGCGGGCACTCCGTACGGCTCATCGAGCGAACGGACTTCGACGTGGACCCATCGGGCAATTTGGTGGCCCGGAGCTTCGCCTTCGAACCCCCCGCTCTCGATATCGACACCCTCGTAAAGAAGCTCAGGCGGCGCACAGCCACTCGACGCTACGTCGATGTGTCTACGCTCGACCTCATCCTCTTGCGAAGCGCGCCGCTCACCACACCCCTGCTGACGTTCGCCCAGCTCGCCCAGGAGCGCGGTGTCCCGGTGGTCAACGACCCATCCGGCCTCGTAAAGGTCACCTCGAAGGCCTGGCTCGCCGGTCTGTCCGACGTCCCCACGCCGCCCACGTTGGTGACGCGCTCCGCCGGCGCCGGCGCCATGTTCTACAAATCGCAGGCGCATGGTGTGGTGGTCAAACCCGCCCGAGGCAGCGGCGGCCGATGGGTCTCCTTCGTTCCTTCTGGCCAGACTCGACGATTCGAGCGAGCCTTTGAAAATGCGCGCCGCGGGGGCAACCACGCGGTCATCCAAGGCTACCTCCAGGCCGCAGAGATCGGCGAGAAGCGCCTACTCTGGCTGGACGGACGCATCCTGGGTGGCTACCTGCGCCGGCGCGCTCCAGGAGAGTTCCGTCACAACCTCAAGCAAGGCGCCACGGCCGAAGCCGCCGAGGTATCCGACCATGAACGAGCGCTGCTCGCACCGCTCACGCCCCACTTGGTCCGCGCTGGGGTCCGTTTCGCAGGACTCGACCTGATCGGCGACCATCTGGTCGAAGTCAACGCCCTCAACCCCGGGGGCACGTTCCACACTGACCGGCTCACCGGTTCTACCCACGCCAACACCGTCATCACCCACCTAGAGCAACCGCGCCCCCAGCCGGGCTCTCCGGAGGACGAAGCATGGGCTCACCCCGCCCCCTGACCAAAAAGCAGATCCTAGACATCTTGGCCAAAGGCCGAGACCTCTCCGACACCGACATGCGCGGCATCGAGCTGATCGGCGTCGTCTTTGATGGCGCCAACCTCCAGCGGGCCAAGCTCGCCGAGTGCAACTTGGCTCGAGCCACGTTCCGAGGTGCCGACCTGTCCAACGCGTCTCTATGGCATGCTGACTGCAAGGATGCCGTGTTCGACGGCGCCATCATGGAAGAAGCGGATCTGGACTTTGCGTACCTCGACGGCTGCAGCTTCAAAGACGCGCGGATCCGCAAGGCGATCTTTCCCTTCACGCGGCTGCCGCTGGAGCAAGTGCAGCAGAGCGTCCGCACCGGTAAGCGCGTCCGAATGGACGCCACTCGCGGCGACGAGTAGCCCCGGTTGGTGAGCGGCCCCACCGATTCCGAGCTCGTCGAACGCTTCAAGAGCGGCGATCGAAGTGCGTTTGACCTCTTGGTGCGACGCTATCAGCACCGGGTCTACACCATGGCCATCCGATGGATGGGCAATGAGCAGATCGCGTCCGAAGTCACCCAAGATGTGTTCATCGCGCTGTTTCGATCGCTCAAGAACTTCCGAGGCGATGCAAAGCTCTCAACCTGGATTTACCGCGTCGTCATCAACCATTGCAAGAACCGTCGCCTGTACCGCCGCAGGCGCAAAATGGACCGGCACGAGCCCCTGGAAGGGGAGCGGGACAATGACGACGATGGTCCAAAGCGCCAGCTTGAAGGCCACGAACCATCGCCCGATGCGGCCTTGCATCAGACCGATGCCGAGCGGCTCATTCGCTCGGCCCTGGAACAGCTTCCCGATGAGCAACGCGCAATCGTGGTGATGCGAGATATTGAAGACTTGTCGTACGAAGAGATCGGGGAGATCCTAGAGCTGCCCCGCGGCACGGTGAAGAGCCGGCTGCATCGAGCAAGAGCACAACTAGCCAAGATTTTAGGGCGATCGGTCTCCACGACCGACGTCTTGTAGGAACCTTGTCCGCCCCGTGCGGTCAATACGATCGGAGACTACAACGAGCATGATGGAAGACGCCGCCACAGAGCAGCTGTCCGCGTATTTGGACGGCGAACTCACCGACGCTGAGATCACCGAGCTGGAGCACCGGCTCGCGCAAGATCCAGCCTTGCGCGATGAGCTGGATCAGCTCCGCGGCGCCATCGATCTGCTCCGCACCCACGGACCCGCGCAGACGCCCCCCTCCCTGTATGGAGACATCTTGGCGGCCGTGGCCGACGAGCCCATGCCCGGTGGGTTCTGGACCTGGCTGCAGCGCCCGTTCGGCCTGCCCCTCCCGGCATTGGCAGTCGCCTTCGTGGCCGTCTTGGTCCTCGGAGTCACCGTCACTGGCGCCTTGGTGATGGGTGGCGATGAAGTGCTTCGCCCTGCGGTGTCCAAGAACCCCCTCGCGTCCGGGTGGAGCGAAAAAGACGCCAAGTCCGAAGAGCTGAAGAACGCCGACGCCGAAGGCAAGCTGGCCACTCGTACTGGAGCCAAAAAACCAGTCGCTAAGGCGGCAAGTAAGCAGTCATATGGCGCCGAAGTGGGGAGTGCCGAGGTGGGGGATGCCGGAAACGCTGAACTGACCGTTCCGGGCTCGGCAGCCCAAGCGTCGGGAACCTCCAAGACCCTATCCAATGCCATGGAGCCGACCGAGGGCAGCGCCGATAGCGAAGGCGCGCCCCTGGCCTCCGGAGAGGCCGCATCCGGCACCGCCGAAGACGACATGCAGATCAGCAGCGGCTCCTCGGTCTACAGCGTGGGCCTGCGCGGCGAAGACCTCGAAGACGTGGCCAGCATCTACCAGCGCTATGCGGGAACCAGCAAAGTCACTTCAGGCAAGGCCCAACAGATCGCCAGCCTGAGCCCGGGCACCCACGAGATCACGCTGACGCTGCCCAAGGGCGCCGACCGCAACGCGTTCAAGCAGGAGCTCGAGCGGCGCCACCCCGGCACCTTCAAGGAGATCATCACCACCGATGACACCATCACCTTGGACAATACGGTGGTGACCCTGCGCCTGACGGTGTCTCCCTACCTGCCTGAAAGCAGCGGCACCTACGAAGCCCCCATCACGACCATCCGCAAAGAGGGGTCGCCTAAGGCGCGAACCTCGACGACGGACAAGAAGAACCCGCTGCCCGAGTCGAAGCCGCTCAAATAGGCTTCCTAGCGCCGTCGATTGGGCCAGCGGACGGGACATGTAGGTGTCAGGATTACTTGACAGAGCGCCTCTAGCCGATCATATGGCGGGGCCAGTTTGCCGGGATGTGCCCATGCGCCGATCGTTGTTGATGCCCGTCGCCCTGTTCGTAGCCGCCGTTGGGCTCACAGGGTGCTCCGACCAGAACTTCACTGCCTTCGACGTTGTCGACGTGTGGCGCCAAAACCCGCCAGACGAAGTCGACATCCTGATGGTCGTCGACAACTCCTGCTCCATGCAGCCCTACCAAGAGCAGCTCGGCGGAAAGTTCGATCAGTTCATCTCGTGGTTCATCGAAGCCGACGTGGACTACCAAGTCGGCGTGGTCACCACCGACGCGAGCAGCTCGAACACCCAAGCAGGCCAGATCGTCGGTGAGATCATCACTCCCGACACCCCCAATCCCAGCGCCACGTTCACCCAGATCGTCAACGTGGGCGTAGACGGCTCGGGCTACGAGCAGGGCCTGGATGCCGCGAAGCTCGCGCTCACCGACATGGCTGGAACCGCAAACGCCGGCTTCCTTCGAGATGATGCCAGCCTCTCCATCATCTTCGTCAGCGATGAAGAAGACTCGTCCAAGCTCGGCGTCAACGACTACATCAACACCTTCTTCGACATCAAGGGTGCCCGGAACCGGGACGTGTTCAACGCCTCCGCCCTGGCCGCCGTCGACATGGCCGCGTGCGCTGCGAACACCGATACCCAGCAGTCCACCCAAGGCACCCGCTACGCCGACGTGGCACAGCAGACCGGCGGCGTGGTCGGCGACCTCTGCCTGCTTTTGAACGACGAAGCCGGCTTCGAAGACATCGTCTTCGACCTGTCCCTGGCGTCGTCCCGACTGCGAACCACCTACTTCCTCCAAGAAGATCCGCAGATGAAAACGCTGCGCGTCTTTGTCGAAGAAGAAGAGGTGCCATGCGACGCTGGCGTTTGGCGCTACGACCGCATTCCCGATGAGCAGACGGGCGAGATCGTGCCCGCGATCATCTTCGAGACGGACCAGATCCCCGCCGTCGGCGCTCAAATCACCGCTCGCTACTTTGGTGGGGGCGGCGCCGTCGAAGACTTCTGCAAGGACCAAGGAGGTGCCGAATGAGCCTCAATCTCAAGCCGGCCTTTGCCTTGCTCACGCTCGCCTTCTTGTCGAGCTGCGGCACCCGAGCGCCTCTGGGCTGCATCGACAATGGCGACTGCGAAGAGCGCGAAGCGTGCGTCCTAGAGGTGTGCCAGCCCGTCGAGTGTCTCTCCAGCACCGAGTGCGGCATCCGGGAATACTGCGATGACGAGACCTTCGTCTGCCGCGCCGGCTGCCTAGAAGATGAAGACTGCCGGGCCGGCGAAGCCTGCGAGACCGAGACCAACACCTGCGAGGTCTACGGCTGCCGAAACACGGAGCTCGACTGCGCATTCGGCGAAACCTGCAGCGCTGTCTCTGGCGAGTGCATCTACGACAACCGCGGACACTGCGATTCTTGCACGGTCGACTTCTGGACCGGGGCCCAAGGGGATTGCCCTGAAAACGGCTCCTTCTGCCTCTCGTTCCAGGGCGACGCCCCCGACGTGGCCTGGTGCTTCCTCCCCTGCAGCACCGCCCAGCCTTGCCCTCGCGGCTACGTGTGCGAAGACAGCCAGGACTTCGACGGCGACGGCCGAAACGACCCGGTGTGCTCGGCCTACTGCCCGGACGTCTAGGGCGGCCAGCCAGCCTAGGCTGGCAGCTCATCTGAACTCGAAGAGTCCAGATAAATCCTCGGCACTCGCGTATTAATCGCCGTGAGTACCTCGTAGGTGATGGTGCCGGTCCATTCCGCCAGGTCTTCCACCCGGATGCCCTCGTGGCCTTGCTGTCCGAGCAGCACGACCTCGTCTCCGTTGAAGGCACTGTCCCAGCCGATGTCGACCATGATCTGGTCCATGCAGATCCGCCCCACCACCGGATAGCGAACGCCGCCGATCAACACCTGGGCATGTCCGGACATGCGGCGCTGGTAGCCATCGCCGTAGCCGACCGGCACGGTCACGACGCGAGTCATGCGATCGGGGACCCACGTCGAGCCGTAGCTCACCGGGCTGCCCGGCTGCACGACCTTGAAGTACACCACGCGACTGACCCAGCGCAGGGCGCCCTGAACATCGATGTCCGAGGGCGAGTCTCCCGGCGTAACGCCGTATAAGAGCAGCCCCGGTCGCACCATGTCGAACCGGGCCTCCGGCAAGTTGAGCACCGCTCCGGAGTTCGACAGGTGTCTCAACGGCGGGTGCAGGCCGCGCTCGCTGTAGAAGGACAAGACCTGGTTGAATCGCCGGATCTGCTCCCGCGCGTGGGTGAGGTCGCCATCGTCTGAATTGGCGAGATGGCTATAGATCCCATCGATGTCGACGTGCTCACATTGCAGCGAGGCCTGAAGGAGGGGCTCCGCGCTATACCAATGCACGCCGATCCGCTCCATGCCGGTATCGACCTTCAGATGGACCTTGGCCCGTTGGCCCATGCGCGCGGCCTCGGCCTCGATGGCGGCGAGCTTGTCGACCGAGCTGGCCGTGATGGTCAGATCGTGCTGGATAAAGGCGGAGATCTGGTCGCCAATAATTCCGCCCATGACCAAGATCGGCAGGTCGAGCCCCGCCCGCCGCAGCGCCACCCCCTCCTCTAGGTAGGCGACCCCAAGCATGCGAGCGCCGTGTTCGGCGAAACACCGCGCCACGGGGATCAGGCCGTGGCCATAGGCATTGGCCTTGACCACCGCGAGCACCGGCGCCCCGTGGGCTCGCTGGCGCACCGCTTGGAGGTTGCGACCCAATCGAGCGAGGTCCACCCGGAGGTGGGTGGGCCGAACCGCGTCTTCGATGGGGTGCGAGACTGGATGGGACGAGGACATGAGCCCCGCTAACCCGTGTGCACAGACCCCCACGATGGCCCCACGTTCGCCAGCGGTAGCTGCTCCGCGAGGGAGCGCCAGCCCCCGGACGCGATGACCAAGTGGTCGACCAACGCCACGCCCAAGACCTGACCCGCCCGATGGACCCGCCGCGTGACCTCGCGATCCATCACCGAAGGCGTTGGATCACCGCTGGGGTGGTTGTGGGCCATCACCACATGGCTGGCCCCGAGCTGCACCGCCGGTCGAAACACCTGCCGAGGGTCGACGATCGTCAGACCATCGCTGCCTCGTGTGAGTACGCGATAGGCGACCAAACGAAGCCGCCTATCTAGGTAAAGCGCGTGCAATTCCTCGACATCGAGTGGGAGCAGCGCCGGAGACAGCAGTTCAAACGCAGCTTCTGGCGTCCGGATTGTCTGACCATGGTCACGTGCGCCCACCGAACGACGCCCGGCCTGCAGCCCCGCATGCAGGCGGACCGCCCGAGCGGGTCCCATGCCCTGCACCTCGTTCGCGATGCGACCCGGCTCCGCCGAGGCCAAACCGCGCAGCCCTCCAAAGCGATGCAAAAGGTCCGCCGCGATCCCCAATGCGCTGCGACCGCCGGATCCGGTGCCGAGCACCAAGGCCACCAGCTCAACTTCTCCCAACTGCGCCGGCCCGTTCTGGGCATAGCGCTCCCGCGCGTCCATGAGCACCTCCGCGACAATCCCAGTGCAGACGCCATGCCAGCTCGCAAGCCGCCCCACGGCAGATCCACTCCACGCCAGTGACGAACGTCAGTCCGACACCTGTCACCGACGCCCGTCACCCCCTCGTCAACCCGATCGGCACAACCTTTCGTACTGGATCACACGACAATCTCTTTACCGTTGTTGCCACTCGGCCGATGTTGCGACACAATCGTGCCTCGCTCGTATGCATCAAGAGGAAGGTCCCATGCACTTCGCTCGTCTCGCCCTCGTCGTCTCTCTGGCCACCATCGCCTGTAACAATCCGTCCAATACTGACGCCGACCGCGATGGCGTGATGGCGGATGTCGACTGCAACGACTTCGATGCCTCCGCAGGCGCCGAGACCTTGTGGTTCGCCGACGCCGATGGAGATGGTTGGGGCGATGAAGCCGCCGGCTCCACGTCCGCCTGCGACCGCCCCGCCGGGTACGCCCTGCGCAACGGCGACTGCGACGATGACGCCGCGAGCGTCAACCCCGCTGCCGAAGAGCAGTGCAATGGCATCGACGAAGACTGCGACAGCTTCATCGACGAAAACACCAACAAGGGTGTTTGGTATGCCGACGTAGACGGCGACGGATTCGGCGACCCCGGAACCGCGACTGAGACCTGCGACGGCACCGGTGGCCTGGTCACCAACAGCCTCGACTGCAACGACAACGTCGCCGAGATCAAGCCCGGCGCTGACGAAGTCTGCGACGACCAAGACAACGACTGTGACGGTCGCACCGACGAAGCTGATGCCGTCGACGCGAGCGCCTGGTACCTCGACGGTGACGGCGATGGCTTCGGCCTCAACCTCACCGAGGTTGTAGCGTGCAACGCCCCCAGCGATTCCTGGGCCAATGCAGGCGACGACTGCAGCGACGATGACCCCACGGTCAACCCCGGCGCCGACGAGCGCTGCGACGGATTCGACAACAACTGTGACGGCTCCATCGACGGCGAAGATGCCACCGACGCCCGCGACTGGTACCCAGACGACGACGGCGACACCTACGGTGACCCCACCAGCAGCTTCCGCGCCTGCCGCCAGCCCGACGGCTTCATCGACCGCGGAGACGACTGCAACGACCGCGACCGCTTCATCAACCCCGACACGCCCTGGTATCTCGACGGCGATGGCGACGGCTACGGAACCGACACCACCACCGTCGCGTCCTGCCTCGATCCCTCCTCCGGCAGTGACACCTACGTGGCCAACCTGGCGGACTGCGACGATGCGGACAGCGCCGTGAGCCCAGACGCCATCGAAGTCTGCGACGGCGTGGACAACAACTGCGATGGCTCGGCAGACGGTGGCGACGCGACCGACGCCATCACGTACTTCATGGACTTCGACGGTGATGGCTTCGGCTCTCCCGACCGCACCGGCAAGGCCTGCTCGGCGCCTCCGGGCTTCACCACCGATGACCAAGACTGCGACGACGACAACAAGCTCGTCAATCCCGACGCGGTTGAGTTCTGCGACGACCTCGACAACGACTGCGACACGCTCATCGACTACGCCGACCCCGACGTCACCAGCCCCACCTGGTACGCCGATGCCGACGGCGACGAGTACGGCGACCCCGACGACTCCCAAGTCTCGTGCGAGCAGCCCGAAGACTACGTCTTGGACGACGAAGACTGTGACGACGACGACAAGGACGTCAACCCGGGCGCCATCGAGGTCTGCGACGCCGGCCTCGACAACGACTGCGACGGCCTCATCGACACCGCCGACCCCGACAATGCGGGCGACGGCACCTGGTACCGCGACGCCGATGGCGACGACTTCGGCGACCGCGACCTGACCGTCACCACGTGTACCGAGCCCAGCGGCTACGTGCGCAACGATGATGACTGCGACGACTCCGACCTGGACAAGAACCATCCGTCGGACTGCTGGAGCGGACCTCGCGAGTTCACCACCTGCAACCAGACCGGTCCGACGGGCCCCAGTCAGAACGCATGTGACACCGCTTACTCCGGAGAGTCTGTCGACGAAGAAGGCGTCGTCGTCACCGGCGGCATCCAGAAGTGGGTCGTGCCCTTCGACGGCATGTACGAAATCGAAGTCTTCGGCGCTGGCGGCGCCAAGACCAACTACAGCTACTACTCCACCAGCGACAGTAAGGGCGCGCGCATGCGCGGCACCTTCGAGTTGGAAGAGGGCGACGAGCTGTTCGTGGCCGTCGGCCAGAAGGGAACCGCGGGCGCGTACGGCGGCGGCGGCGGCGGCGGCTCCTGGGTCGTCGACGCGGATGACGCCCCCCTCGTCATCGCCGGCGGCGGCGGCGGCATCTACTACTTCTCGGGCTACTACCGCAGCGGCGCGTCCGGCTGTGGCGGCACCTCCGGCGAGTATGGCCTTCGCGGCTCGACCTCCTCGAACGTCTTGAAGTGCACCACCAAGACCGGAAGCCTCGGCGAAGGTGGCGTCAACAGCGCCACCTACAATGGCGCTGGCGGCGGTGGCCTGAACAGTAGCGGTCGTAAGGACAGCTACAACGCCCAAGGTGGCAGCGGCTACCTCGACGGACTCACCGGTGGCGAGTACTCCAGCGGCTCGGTCAACGCGGCCGGCGGATTCGGTGGCGGCGGCGCGGCCTACTTCGGTGGCGGCGGCGGTGGCGGCTACAGCGGCGCCGACAGCGGCTACGTCGGTGGCGGCGGCGGTTCGTACAACGACGGCACCGATGCTAGCAATACGGCCGACACCCACACCGGCCAAGGCAAGATCTCCATCGACCTGGTGATCGAAGACTAGCGGGCCCGTTCACAAGACGACGTCAGCACGCCGGGCGGGATCGCGATACGCAGCGACCCGCCCGGAGTCTTTATGTCTGACGCCCGCCAAACCGAATTGGATGCGCTGCTCGCCAACGAGCCTGTGCCCACTCGCCGTCCCACCGTGCCTGCGCTCGAAGATGCGCTGTACCGAATTCAGCCTGTGCTCGACCACGGCTTCGTTCGAGTCGTCGACTACATGGGCGATGACGGGGCCATCGTACAAGCCGCGCGCGTGTCGTACGGCCGGGGAACCAAGACCGCCAACAATGACCGCGGCCTCATCCGCTACCTCATGCGCCACCGCCACACGACGCCCCTGGAGATGTGTGAGCTCAAGCTGCACGTGAAGCTGCCCATCTTTGTGGCGCGTCAGTGGATCCGTCACCGCACGGCCAACGTCAATGAGTACAGCGCCCGCTACAGCATCCTGGACCGCGAATTCTACATGCCTCGTCCCGAAGACTTGGCCGTGCAGTCCACGACCAATCGCCAAGGGCGCAGCGAAGTGCTGACCATGGAGCAATCCGCTCGGGTCCTAGAATTGCTGCGCCGCGACGCCATGCAGACGTACGAGACGTACGAAACGCTCATCAATGATGACGGCGAAGGCAATCCCAAAGACCCAGACAGCCCCATGCTCGCCCGAGAGCTGGCGCGGATGGACCTGCCGGTCAACTACTACACGCAGTGGTATTGGAAGATCGACCTACATAACCTGCTGCACTTCCTCTCGTTGCGCATGGACAGCCACGCCCAGTACGAGATCCGGGTCTACGGCGAAGCCATCGCAGAGCTGGTGAAGAAGTGGGTTCCGGTCGCGTATGAAGCCTTCGAGGACTACCGCCTGGGTGGCGCGTTCTTCAGCCGCCGAGAGCTGGAGGTGCTTCGCAAGTGCGTCGACGCGGACACGCTCAATGAGCTGCTGCCCAACACGGGCCTCTCCCTGCGCGAACGCCGCGAATTTCGGAATCGGCTGGGTGTGCCTCGGCCGCCGAAGGCCTAGGCCCCGGCACGGCCTAGCGCAACACCTTGCGCCGGCGGCGGTAGACGACCGCTAGCACCCGCGCCACGGGCCCGTACCACTCCTCGGGCACTGGATGCCCCACGGGGACGTTGGCGTGCAGGCCACGGGCCAGAGGCCGATCCTCGATGCGAGGGATGCCCATGTCCTTGGCCAGCGCTCGGATGTGCAAGGCTCGATGGTCCACGCCTTTGGCCACCACCACCGGCGCCGCATCGACGTCGCGCTTGTAGCGCAGCGCCACCGCGAAGTGGGTGGGGTTGGTGACGATGACGTCCGCATCGCCCAGGGCCTGGACGAGGGTGCCCATGGCGAGCTGGCGCTGGCGTTGGCGCCGACGACCCTTCCACTGGGGATCGCCATCTTGCTCCTTGTGTTGTTGCTTCATCTCCTCGTCGGTCATCTTCAGGTCGTCGCTGGTCTTCCACGCTTGGTAGGCGTAGTCCGCGGCGCCGAGAACCAAGACGACCGGCAGGGCGAGCAGCACCACCACCCCGGTCAGGTCGACCAACTCTTCCATGAACCCACGCACGTCCGCAGACGCCAGCTCAGGCAGCACCCCCACGCGGTCCCAGACGCCCCAGGTGACCACCCCGCCCAGCAGGACCAGCTTTCCGAGCCCCTTTCCAAGCTCGACCAGCGGGGTCCACGAAAAGTAGTTCTGCTTGAACCCGTTGATCGGGTTGAGCTTGTCGAGCTTGGGCTCCAGCGCCTTGGGCGCCATACGCAGCTGAGACTGGGCCACACCCAAGAGCAACGCCCCCATCGCCGCCGCGCCCAGCGGCAAGGCCATTGCCCCAGCAGCCGCCCACAAGGCCGTCGCAAACATGGCTGTCGCATCGTTCATCTCGAGGGTCTGCGGCCCCTTGAGGTCCCACAGGGACAGGCCCAGGCCCAACATGGGAGCGCCGACCCATCCTCCGCCAGCGAGCAACGCCAACGCCGACGCCGCCAGGACCCCGAAGGCGGTCAGATCCTGAGATTTGGCGATCTGCCCCTTCTCGGAGGCGTCGCGGCGCTTCTTGTCGGTCGCCGCGTGTTTCTTCTCTTGGCCTTCTTTGTTCTCCGCCATTTAAGGCGTCGCTCCAAGAACGAGCCCCATCACCGTCTGAATGGACGCCTCGACCGTCTCATGGTGGGTGTCGAGCATCCAGGGCAAGGCAATACCAAAAAGCCAGATACCTACAACACTATTGACCGTCATGCCCACTGAGAAGAACACGTTCATCCGCGGAGCGAGCTTGGCCAAGATGCCGATGAACACATTGACCAAGAACACCAGCGCCACCAGCGGACCGGAGAGCTGTACGCCCACGATGATGGTGACCTCGACCGCGCCGGTGAGCGCGTCGGCCAGGTCCCCGATGTCGGCCAGCTGACCCGGTGGCACCCGATGGAAGGACGCCGCCACAATCTCGAGCACCCGGTGATGCTGGTTGCTGCCGACAAAGACCAGGCCCGCCATCCAAGAAGCCAGGATGCCTAGGGAGCTCTGGCCGAGGCTCATGACCGGGTCGAGGGACGAAGACATGCCCATGGCGGTCTGCCGAGCCAGCATCTCCGCGGCGACCGCAAACGCGGCGAAGCTGGCCCGCACCACCAAACCCAGCGAGGCGCCGAGCATGATTTCGCCGGCAAAGCCCAGGACGATGATCTGAAGGGTGGCTTCCTCGACCATGGGAACGCCGGGGGACACCAGCACCGCCAGGGCCACGGCCAGAAGGATGGACACATACTTGGGCACGCCGACGGTCGAGATCATCGGCAGGGTCAGCAGGAGCGCAGACAGCCTGGCGAAGACCAAGCCCCCTGTCACCCAGGCGACGGTCACGGCTTCTCTCCGATGGTCTGCCAGGTTTGCTCTGCATAGGTGACCGTCACCTGCAGCATCCAGGCCCCGGCGAACGCGAGCACAATGAACACCGCCAAGATCTTGGGCACGAACACCAAGGTCATCTCTTGGACCTGGGTCACGGTCTGGAGCACCGAGATGAGCGAACCCACCACCAAGGCGGTCATCAACAGCGGGCCCGCGACCATGAGTGCCGTCATCAAGCCTTGCTGACCGAGGAACACGGCCGAGTCAATATCCATGGTGCATCCTAGGCATACCCGGAGACCAGGCCGCTCACGAGCAAGCCCCATCCATCCATGAGCACAAAGAGCATCAGCTTGAACGGCAGCGAGATGATCACTGGGGGAATCATCATCATTCCCATACCGAGAAGCACGCTTGCGACAACAATATCGAGCACCAAGAACGGTAAGTAGACCTTGATACCGATGACGAAAGAGGCCCGCAGCTCAGACAGGACGAACCCGGTGACCACGACGGGGGTCGGCACGTCATTATACGAGTCCGGACGGTCCATTCGGGAGATCCGCATGGCGGTGAGCAGGTCGTCCCGCTGGGTATTGGCCAGCATGAATTCCCGCATGGGGCCGATGCCGTTCTCCATGGCCTCGACGGTGGTCATTTCACCGTCCAGATAGGGCTGAAGCGCGTTCTCTTGAACCGTGGTCAGAGTGGGCTGCATGACCACCATCGACAACATGAGCGACAGGCCAACCAGCACCTGATTCGGTGGGCTCTGCTGGAGGCCCAGCGCTTGCCGAAGCAGCGCAAAGACAATGACGAACCTTGTAAAGGGCGTCATCAGCACGAGGACGGCTGGGATGAGCGACAGGGAGGTGAGCAGGACGAGCAGTCGGACCGCGCCATCCACTTCATCTTCGGCGGCTTCCGATACGACCTCGCCAACCCCGGTGGCCAGGGAGTCCATCTCGGGTACGTCTTGGGCAAACGCCACTAATGGAAGCAGCGTGACCGCCAATACAAGGCACAGCTTCAGCCAGCGGGATGCCCGAATCACGACGGATCCGTGCGGCGGCGAGCCATGACTTGCTCAAGCAGGTCTCGTGCGGCTTGGGTCCGCTCGGAGCGGGAGCCGGCGTCGCGCACGATCGCAGACCTCCGCGAAGAGCCACCAAATCGCCGACCGATGGGCTGGGGCGCGTTCTTGGTCAACGCCTCCACGTGGGCGCGTCGGGCGCGCCCCTGGGTGGACGGGGTGGCGGCGCGACGGCCTGTGGACTCACTGGCCCGACCACGACGGCGGTGCTGGCTCGACAGCTCTCCAATGACGTCCACCAAGTCCTCGGGGGCTGGAGGCGGCTCGGCGGCGCGCTGGGTGTACGCGCGGGCGCGCCAATCCTCACGCGAACGGCGAGGGGCGACCGGAGGAAGCGGCGGCGGTGAGAGGGGACGAGACAGCTCCACCCGGTCCATCGCACCCGCCAGCTCGGTGTCGAACACGTCTGCCGACCCGATGTCTTGGGGCTGGTCTCCTTGGGCGGACGGGGCCGGGATTTCGACCGGGGTCGGAATGGGCGTGGAGGTCGGTGCGGGGGCCTGCTGGATGGCGTCTTGGGGCTCGGGAGCCGGGGCTGGCGCTGCGATCGGCGCCGCTTGGGCCACGGGCGCGGTTCCCACAGGGCCGGCCACGGCCATGACCGCTGGAGGCGCCACCGTGGGGGCGATGACCGCTGGAGGCACCGCCGTGGAGGCGGCCACCTGACCCGCCGCCCCACCGAGGGCCTGTCGGATGGCGTCAGCGACCGCATCGGCCCCCTGAGGGACCGCAGCTTGGGGCACCGCCGGCGTCAAATCCGCCACGAGACGGCTCCCGCCCGGGCCTGCGGTCACCAGCAGACTGCGGGGAGGGCCAAAGCCGTTCACCTGCACCACGGCGAGAGAGTTCTGGCCGGCGAGGGTGGCTTGCGCCTTGACCTCGACCGCTGGACTCTCCGCGGTGAACGCCGAGAGTCCAGCTCCCGATAGGCCTGGGATCTTCAGACCCTTCTTGCGAATCACCCACGCGGCGCCGAGGGCGCCACCGAGCAGCAGAAGAGGCCCGCCATAACTCCACACCCAGCCCAAGTCGGCGGGGATGGGGGCCCGCACCGTGGCGCCTTCCCGAGGTGTGCCTACCCCTGGCGCAGGTGGGGCTGTCGGGGGTGCAGCAGCCGTACCCTCGGCCGCGACGGGAGCGCCTTCGACGGCGGCAGGGGTCTCCGCAGCGTAGAGTCCGAGAGGGTCGGGGCCGTCCTGCGCGAGGGCGAGGGTGGCGAGCAGCGAGAGCCAGATCATGCCGTCTCCGAGCGTTGTTGGTTGACGAGTTCGGTGATCTTTAGAGCGACGCCATCGTCGACAAAGACCACCTCGCCGCGGGCGAATAGACGCCCACCCACCACCACATCCAGGCTCTGATTGGCCATGCGATCGAGCTCGACAACGTCGTCGCGCTCCAGCTGAGCCAACTCTCTCACCGTGAGCTCAGCTCGCCCGAGCTCGATCACCACATCGATGGGTAGGTCGTGCAAGAACGTGACGTTGCTGGGCGTTGCGGCCATTGAGGCTCCGAACCGTGTGGGGCGACCTTCCATCGGTCAGCGGCCGCCACGGTTGAGCGCTCATCCGGCCGAAGCGCCACCTCGGCGAAGAACACGCACGCATCGTGTGCCGTCCACCACCCCTGCTTCCGCCGCCAGGGCGGTCCGACCACTGACGGATAGACCCACGGACTTCGGCGATCCTAGGGCCACCAGAGAGCCCTCCTGCAGCGCCGTGAGGTCGGACAGAGACATCTTCACGCGAGCCAACTCAGCCACCACAGTGACCGGAAGCGGCAAGACCCGAGAGACGCCGCGCTCGGTCGCCTCATTGCGTTGGGTCGCGTCGGGCCAAATCAGCTCTGCCAGACTCACCGGCAGCGCGAGCGTCACCAAACCATAGGGGTCTTCAGCCGGACCGAAGTCCAACGTAACGTCGAGCAAAGGCGTATTTCTGGGAAGGGGCATCTCCAC
>JBGCER010000343.1:0-3195 GCA_045106515.1 Myxococcota bacterium | reverse complement strand
GTCGAGGGTGTCACCATCGGTATCCACGACGAGCGGGTCGGAGCCGTGGACCAGGACCTCATCGCCATCAATCAGGCTATCGCCATCACTATCCGCGACCTTCGGGTCCGTTCCGAGCGCCACTTCTGCGCCATCGTCCAGGCCATCGCTGTCCACATCCGCGACCAGCGGATCGGGGTCGAGGGGGTCGGCGTCGTCCAGCCCATCGCCATCGGTGTCCGCGAGGGTGGGGTCCGTCCCGTTTTCGCGCTCTTGCCCATCTAGGATCGTGTCGTCATCGGTATCGTCGTCGAGAGGATTGGTGCCGAGCGCGACCTCTTCCCCGTCGAGCAGGCCATCGTCGTCGGTATCGTCATCCAGAGGATCCGTGCCCTGGGTATTGACCTCATCGCCATCGAGGAGCCCGTCGTCATCGCTGTCATCGTCGTCGGGGTCCGTGCCCAGCTCAGCTTCCACGAGATCGGTCAGCCCATCCTTGTCCGAGTCGACGTCGGGGACGTCAGTATCGGTATCCGTGTCCGTGTCCGTGTCCGTGTCCGTGTCCGTGTCGGTGTCCGTGTCCGTGTCGGTATCGGTATCGGTGTCCGTGTCCGTGTCGGCATCGGTGTCCGTGTCGCCCGGGGTTCCAGTGTCATCATCGGGGGCCGGCGTGCAGGCCAAAGCCGACGCCACCAAAACGCTCCACATCCACGACCGCATAGGACCTCCACGCACACGGGATGCCTGTGGCCACAAACGGTTGCGTCACTCCCCGAAAATGTGGGGTCACCGCCTCCTGAGTCGAGTGCCGCCGATCAACACACTCACAAGCGCAAACGCCAGATACCCGCCCGCTGGAGCGCTGTGTGAACACCCACATCCCGCCTGCACGCCATCGGTGTCATCGGTGCCGTCCGTCTGGTCGGGATCATCGGTATCGTCCGTCCCACCCGGATCGTTGCTCTCGAAAGGCGCCCCACAGGACTCCGAATACCCAGAGACGTCCGTGCCTTCGCACCAGTCATTCCAGGTTCCCTCACCCTCGTCATTGCCCGCAAAGAAGCCGCCGCACGCCTCAGTTGGCTCCCACGCACCCGTGGCCGCGTCGAAGCACGGCGTGATGTCGAGGCCGCGCTCCGCTTCAAAGTTGGCGACGACCGTATCGATCCGCTGGAAGTTGGCCGCGGAATTGCACGGCGTGCCGGTCGTCCCGCCCAGTACGGTTCCGATGACGCGCCAGCTCCCATCGTCGAGCTGCACAAAGGCAGGGCCCCCAGAGTCCCCCGGGCAAGGGGACACCCCGTCTCCAGGTTCACCAATAATGACCCGACCCGACTCCACGGCCGCAATCGTCTGGTCTGCCCAGAGCTTTCTACCGCCCCCAACCCCGAACGCCGTCTGGCCAAATCCGACCATAACCACGGGTTGATCCTTCACTAAGTAGCGCTCCGCCTCGCAACCGAACAGGACCGGAGTGACGGGGAGCGACGTGACGGGCTCGGCGAGCTCGCAGATCATCGCGTCGTCGCTGCCTCTCCCCACGCAGCCCAAGACGTTGACCGCGTGGCTGAGCTCACCGGCCTGTTCGCCGAACTCAATCCGGCGAGGCGCGCCGCAGTGTTGGGCGGTGGAAATCGCTCTCTCGTGGATGAGAGTCCCCGTACACCCACCGGTATACACAGTAGTTGGCCACCCACAGACACCCACCGAAGAACCGCCGACGATCGAGGCGGAGGGCCAGTCCGGCTCCCCGTCCGACGGCACCGCCTGAGCGGGGATCGCGAGCACACCCATCAAAGCCACGAACCACTGGCGCATACGGCCTCCTCCTTCCACTCTAGCGCCTATGAGATCGACGCACGAAGGGGGGGGTCAGGACGCTAGGTGTAAGACTTACTCAACGTCTTACACCTAGCGTCCTGACCCCATGTGTTATATGGCCCAATGGGTTCATGAATTCCCCGTGCGATGGGCTAAGTGCGGTCCCATTTGATCCGAGGCTACCGTGCAATCCCAGGCGGCTGTCCCGCGCCGGCTAGCCCTGACCAGCAGAGCCCATCCCGCGTAAAAAGTTGTTCTAGCGCCAAAATGGCGCCCCCGAAAGAAGGCTGTGACGTCTGCCGCCCATCCTTGTCGGCCCGCTCGCCTGGAATAGACCGGCGCCGTCATCACAAGCGTTCGAAGGAAGTCGAACGTGGAGGTCCCATGCCCATCGCGCCATTCCGCAGCGCATCGAACTGGATCGGTCGCCCGATGCTTCCCCTTGCGGCTGTCGCAGCGCTCGTGGGATGCGCCACCAACGAGGCCCCCATCACGCCTCAGATCACCCTCGGCCCAGACGGAGCGACCAGCCTCGACGACCTGGTTGTGGAGTTAGCCGGCGAAGCCACCGACGAAGACGGCGACGCGGTCAGCCTCAGCTTTACGTGGTCCGTCGACGGCCAATACCGCGCGGACCTCGATGGAAGTCGTTCGGTGCCAAGCCGGCTCACTCGCAAGGGACAGGAGTGGTCCGTCCTCGTGAGCACCTCCGACGGGGTCGCCGAGGGCAGCCGACAGGCCTCCAGCCTCGTCGTACAGAACGCGGCGCCCGTCGCCGTGCTCACCCAAGTGCCCTTCGCTCCCGACAGCGACCAAAACTTCGCCGTCGAAATCGACACCTTTGACGCCGACGATGACTCTGTGATCATCATCTGGAGCTGGACGGTGGACGGCGCTGACGCCGGCATCGCGCGCCCCAACGTGCCCGCCTCATCGACCACTCGGGGAGAAGTCTGGGAAGTAACCGCCATTCCGACCGATGGCGAAACGCCCGGTGAACCCGTAAAAGCCATCGTCGACGTGGCCAACCGTCGCCCGACCGTGCAAGCGGTGACCCTCGCCCCCACCCAAGCCTTCGAGGCCACCACGCTCACCGCGTCGGGAATCGCCTTCGATCCCGATGAAGACGACACAGAGCTGTTCTGGACGTGGTTCGTCAATGGTGTGGAGGTCAAGAGCGGCAACGAGCAGACCCTCACCGGTGAAGACTTCGACCGCGGAGACGCCGTCGCGGTGGTGGCCGTGGCCACTGACGGGTTCGTACTTGGCGAACCTGTGGCCTCGGATCCCCTAGAAATCCAGAACTCGCCCCCCCTCATCGACACCGTCAGTATCGACCAATCCGAGGTTGCGGAAGGCACCGACGTGAGCTGCAGCTACAGCGGCTTCTTCGAC
>JBGCER010000342.1:0-27902 GCA_045106515.1 Myxococcota bacterium | reverse complement strand
ATATCGCAGTGCACGATCCGCATGGGCTCACCGCGGTCATCGGTGCGCTCATGGGCGAAGGCCAAGGCCTTGAGCACCTCTCCGGCGATGAACAGCGCGAGGCCGACCGGGAACGGACCATGGCCTTTTGACCTGGACAATAGCCGGGCCAAGTCCAGGCCATGCACGTACTCCATAGCCATGTAGTAGGTGCCGTCTTCTTGCCCCAGGTCGAAGACCTGGACGATATTGACGTGCAGGAGCTGAACCGAGATCCGCGCTTCGTCGATGAATAGACGAACAAATTCCTGGTCTTTGGCTAGGTTGGGAAGCACCTTTTTGATGACGAGGATCTTCTCGAAGCCCGCCATGCCATACGCACGCGCTCTCCACACCTCGGCCATGCCGCCGGTCGCGATCTTTTCGAGCAGGTGGTAGTCACCAAACGCCTGCGGTTCCTGCTTGGCCAAACGGGCTCCTCTTCGCCGCCACCACGATACCTCGTCATAGCGTGCTACGCGGTCCCCTCCCCGACACTTGGCTTGCGATGACCGACATCGACCCCCTCTACGCGCTTGTCGCCCGCCTCCGTGGGCCGAACGGCTGTCCCTGGGACCGCGCCCAGACCCCCAAGACGGTGCGGGGCTACCTTCTTGAAGAAGCCTACGAGGTCGCGAGCGCCATCGATGATGAGGACGACGCGGCCTTGATGGGCGAGCTCGGCGACCTGCTATTCAACGTTGTGACCCTGGCGCATATGGCCGAAGCGCGCGGCGCGTTTACCTTGGTGGACGTGATGCACACGATCCAGCACAAAATGGTCCGTCGACACCCTCACGTGTTCGGCGACGCGGACTCCGCAGACCCCGATGAGGTCCAGCGCACCTGGCAGGCGCTAAAGGCCGAGGAGCACCCCGAGCGCACGTCCGCCCTCGACGGCGTTCCCGCCTCCCTACCCGCCTTGGCACGGGGCCAAGCCCTATCGAACAAGGCCTCCAAGGTCGGCTTCGACTGGCCCGACGCCACGGGGCCCCGGCAGAAGGTCGACGAAGAGCTGGCGGAGCTCGATGAGGCCATGGCCAACCGCGACCCCAGCGCCATGGACCACGAGCTGGGCGATGTACTGTTCAGCGTGGTCAACCTGGCCAGGCACCTGCCTATCGAGGGTGCAGAGGCGTCCGCGCAACGGGTAAACCGTCGTTTTGAGCGCAGATTTCGCCAGGTCGAATCACTGGCCCAAGCCGCAGGCGCGACCCTGTCGGAATCGGACGAGGCGCAGCTCGAAGCCTGGTGGGCCCAAGCCAAGGTCGATGTCGGATGATGTGGAAGCTGCTGCTGCTATTCACGGTCTTACCGGCGATCGAGCTGGCGTTGCTCATTGGTCTTGGCACCCAGATCGGGGCGTTGTGGACCACCCTCATCGTCATCGTCACGGGCTTCATCGGGGCGTGGCTCGCCAAGCGCGAGGGCCTCGGGGTGCTGCGCCGCCTCCGGACGGATCTGCAAAAAGGCATGCCCCCGACGGGTCGGATCGCCGAAGCGGTCTTAGTGCTGGTGGGCGGGCTCTTGCTCGTCACGCCTGGGATGATCACGGACGTCACCGGATTTCTGCTGATCATCCCCATCACACGCCGCATTATCGCCCCCCCGGTCACCCGCATGGTCGTGCGGTGGTTCACCGGCAACAAGGACTTGGCAGACGGCTTGAACCTGGACTTTGGCGCTGAAGAGCCCAAGCCCGCCACCGCCGATGACGTGGTCTTCGACGCGGACGCCAACCGACCCAAGTCCAACCCTCACTTTGACCATCCCGTTCGCTGATCTCGGAGCTCTTGATGACCGATTCGTCCCACACGGCCAGCGATGCCGAGGAGGCGCGCCTCGCCGACCTCGCCGAGCAATTCATGGGCGCCCTCGAGCACAAGCGCCAAGGGCGGGTGGATCGCGCCGAAGATGATCTGCTGGCCATCCTCAAGGCCGAGCCCCGCCTGCCAGAGCCGCGCATGGAGCTCGCCCGCATCTACCTGGACACCGAGCGCGTCGACTCCGCCGAAGAGCACGCACGCCTCGCCCTGAAGAACCTCGAAGACGGCGGCCAGTGGACCGACGGCCTGCCCGAGAACACCGTGTCTGCTTTGGCCCACGCCCTCGTTGCAGAGAGCCTGCGCAGGCGGCTGGACGAAGACGACGTGATCTTTGGTGACCCGGATCAGTTCAAGGCCCTGGTCAACGAAGCCAAGACCCACTTCGCCAAGGCGGGCGAACTCGACCCGTCTGACGAATACAGCAGCTATCACGCCTACTTCTTAGGTGCAGAGGGCCATGGCGGAGCCCGCACGGCCGGGGCAGAGACGGACTAGACCGGGTCGCTACAGACCGGGAAGCTGCCCCGAACCACGGTGCCTCCCCCTTCACGCTCATCGATTCGGATTTGCCCACCGGCTTCCACCAGCAGGGATCGTGTGAGGTACAGACCGAGACCGGAGCCCCTGTCGCCTTTGGTGCTCACCCACGGCTCGAAGGCCCGCGCGCGCACATGCTCTGGCACCCCCGGGCCATTGTCCTGAACGTCGAGGTGCACCCACCCGTCTTCCACTCGCGTGTGCACCCACACCTGCGGGCTGTGCCGACCTTCCACCGCGTCGAGGGCGTTGCGCACCAGGTTCACCAAGACCTGCCGAACCGCCACAGGTCGCACACGGACCGGGACCGGAGCGGGCCCCAGATCCACCGTCAAACGAACCCGACGGCGCCGGGCCGCCGCGCCCAGAGCCGTCAGCGCGTGGCGGACCTCGGAGCCCAGGTCGATCCGCATCGGCTCGGACATGCCTTGGCCAAAGCTGCCATAAAAGTCGACGAGGGCCTCGATGTCCGCCAGCGGCGTGTCCAAGGTCGCCAGCTCGGAATGACCGCGACTTCGAAGCAGCTGGAGCTGACCCTTGAGCGCGAATAGCGGGTCGCGCAGCTCGTGCAGCAGGCCGGCGGTCATCAGCCCAAGTTCGGCGAGCATCGCCACTTGTACGGTGGGATCCGCTCCCTTATCCGCCACGTGCATTGTCCAGAACCACGCTCGCCGTGCAGGACTTGCCGGATGTTCCGTCGATGTTCTGGGCCGTCACGACGATGTCGTAGGTGCCATCGTCGACAATGCGCCCATCGAGTCCCCTGGCGTTCCAGGTCAGACCCGCGGTCTTTCCCGTGGCCGAGGTGATGGTGTAGGCGACTCGGGTGTCGTCGGACCGGCGAACATCCATGACCCACCGCGTCGGAGGCTGCGAGGCCGCCACGCTCACACGCGCCACATCCGCTTCGGAGCCGGTTCCGGCGTCGCCGTCGGGCCGGATGGTACCCGACGCCGCCGTGCAGCTGGTCACCGCGGCCGTGGTGGACAGAACATCGCCGAACACGCCCACATGGTCCGCAATGGATGAGGTCCACGCGCCCCGCAAGCGGTTCCCAGAGGCGTCGCTGATGGTGCTCATGGCCCGTGCAGACCACCGTCCGTCGGCGCCATCAACTTCCTCATCCAGCCAGATCTCGACGACCCGCTTGTCGGCCGACCAACTCACGGAGTCCACGTCGACGGCCGTGGGCCCGGAGACCACGAACGCGGTGCTCGGGGCCGTCGATGTGTCGACCGGCTCACTAAAGACCAGCTCGATCACGTCGAAGCGCTTGGAGGTGGTGCCCACCGGGTCTTGCGTCAGCACCCGAATGGGTTCCGAGTCGCCCGTGACCGTGAACTCCTGCCGACCCAGGGCGGCGCCGCTGGAGACGGACGCCGTCACGACACCATCGCCGTCGAAGGTATCGGTGGACAGGTCGAGGGTGGCCGAGCCGTCGCCAGCCGTGTCCAGGGTGACTTCCAAGCCCTTGCCCGAAGCGGTCGCTCCGGTGATGACACCGCGGTCCGACCGCAGGCGAACCTTGGCTTTGGACGCCGGGTCTCCGTCACACGCCGCGACGTTCGACAGGCTCACGAGCGTCCGGTCCACCCCGGCCTCAAGGCTGTCACTGGTCAGCTGCACATCGATGGGGCCGACCGGGTTTCCATCGTCGAACCCGACGTAGGCCGAGCGCAGCACCTCGGTCGCGCACCGGTCGGAGCCCGCCACCAAACCGCGCACGTCAAAGCGACCGACGCGGCTGATCTTTGCGGTGAGGAACGACGCGCTCGACGTCTGGCTCATGCCTCCGTCGACGGCGACTCCGAATAGAGCCGGAGCCCCTCCCGCCGATGTCGTGGAGCCAGCGAAGGTGGCGTCAATGTCGGCGTCCGTGCCGTCGTGACAGGCGATGGCGTCTTCGAGCATGCCGAACGACAACACCACCGAGGGCGATGCCGATCCGCAGTCTTCGACCACGGGCACGCCGCGAAGCTGTCCGGTGAGACCGGTGTCGCTGGTGGCGTTGAACACCTCGGACAGATTGCTGTCGATGAACTCGACCCGCACCGTGCCTTCGCCTTCGTTGAGCTCCACATCTGCGTCGTCAATGGTGCCGTGATCACCCCGAAGCACCACGTCTTCGGAGACGTCTGCCACGTTGCCGTAGGTGTCGAGGGCCTGCACGCCCATGAGGGCCGTCTCTCCGAGCCATCCCCAGGGCTCATCGATGTAGACGGCCAACGACTGGGCCGCCGCCGGGGAGACCAACAAGGGCGGACTCGTGCCCAACGTCACGCCCGAGACTCCCGCCGACAAAGTCGTGGAGCCCGCGCGCTCGATGCTCATCACATCGGACGCTCTGCCGCTGGAATCGAAGGTCATGGACCGCAAGGACAACGTGCCCGTCTCGTCCCACAGGTCGAAGGCGGCCGTGGTCTGCACGAGGTACAGGTTGCCCCACCCATCGAAGCCCGCGGCGCTCAACGAGAAGGACTCGCCGGCTACGACCGTGGCAGTCGAGAGGTTCAACTCGATGGTTTCCAAGGCGTTGTTGACGACGGCGAACGGCGTAGAGCGCGCCGTGAACGAATCCAGCGCGACGGTCAGCTGCTCATTGGGGGTAGCGACGATCAGCTGGCAGCCAAAAATGGCTTGTCCGTCCAGGGTCACCGCGTCGAGCGTGCACAGCGCGCCACCAGCCTCAGAGCCGACCTTCAGACGGCTGGTGTCATCGAGGGTGAGACTCGCCAGGTTTCCGAACTCGTCGTAGGCCGCCACCCGCACATCGGTGTCTTCGCCCGCGACCACTCCGACCGACAAGGCATCGGGTGAGGGCTCGACAGCAATGCTGTCAACGGGGCCGGGAAGCACGGCGTAGACCCCCGATACACCCTCGGTATCGGTGGAGGGCTCCCGAACGCGCAAGAAGACTGCGGGGCTGGTGACCGTGGGTGTGACCGTGCAGATGGCGAAGGCGTCTCCCGCCTGGCAGCCGGTCGTGAGCACGTCTCCGTGGGAGTCGCTCACCACCAAGTCGGCGGGGTCCCCATTCCAGGGCACAGGGTTTCGGAAGCGGTCGACGGGGCGCACGATGGCTTGCACAGGTCGACCGGCACGGACCTCGGCATTGGCGACTTCGACGGTGAACCCGGCGAACTCGCCAGCGTTCACCTGGACGGTTGCCGATGAATGCACATCCCCGTCGAGCCGCACCTGAAGGCGTTGGTCATCGCATAGGAACGTGCCGGTGGCGCGTCGGAGGGTCAACGGCACTTGCCGGGTGCCGCTCATATTCGTGAGGTCGATGGGAGCGGAGAGGTCGCCGCAGCTATCGAAGAGGATGCCCGAGACGGGCAGCTCGGGATCGGTCACCACCAGCCGCGTCTCTTGGTCGATGAGCGTGACCTCGGCCACGAAGGATCGGCCGGCGGTGGTGATGAACGGGTCGGAGGGCAGCTCTATGTCGACGTCGTAGACCGTTCCAGCGACCCAGGACAAAGGAATGACCACATCGTCCAAGCCCAAGTCAACGTCGGGGGTGGAGACGGTGAGCACGACATCGCCGGGCTCGTGCAGGGTCAAGTCGACGCGACCCGTGCCATTGCTGAACGTCTGTCCCGACAGAGCCAGACCCGGCGCCGAGTCCGCAAGGCCCTGCAGCTCCCCATCGAGCGTAGCTTGTAGCGGGGTTCCATTGACGGATTCCACGCTCACGTAGAGCGGGATCGAGTCAGGCACCCGATCGCCCGTCTCGTCGAACAAGTGCACGTCGAACGAGAGCGTGTCGTTGACCGCCACGGCAGGCAAGAGCTGACCGGCCACAACCCCATCGAGCGACAGGCCCAATCGCTCCACTTTGGAAGACGTGGCTTGGTAGGCATCGGGCAGCAGCCCCATTCGACCCTTGGGGTCCACCACGCGCAGATCGTAGGTGTGCAGGTCCATTCCGGCGGGAACGACCGCTTGCAGGCGGTTCGCTTCCAACAGGCGAACCTGCGACAAGCTCCGCTCCACCACCCCGTCCCGAAGAAGCTCAACCGTGAAGTTGGCGTCGATCTGGCCATTGGCTCCCGACGCATTCGCTAGGACCAAGGGGTACATGCCCTGGCCCGTAATCTCGATGGTGCGGTCCTCGGCGAAGAAGCCCTTGGCCGGACTCACGCTCTCGGGCATTGGAGTGAGTTGCTCGGCCGCACAGCCCACCATGGCTGCAACCGCAGCGATCGAGATGGTGGTGGCGAGGAGGCGACTCAGGACAACTCCACAAATCCTTTGCACAGTCTAATCGATCACAAACCTGTACCCCACAACGGCCGTCATTCCTCCCACTTGACCGGTAAATCCAGATCCGCTGGATCCCACCAATAAAATGCCTCGTAGCTCAAGAATGGCTTCGCCTGCCCCTAGGCGGCGGCCTCCGCCAACTAAGGCGGTGACCCCTGGCGTCAATATGCCTTGTCGGGGCGGAAGTCGGTTTCCATCGAACACTTCGGTGGCGTAGTAGGGCGCGAGCGCCACCCCCAGTCCCAGCCAAGCGGCGTTTCTGCCTCGATCCTGACGCGCCACTGCTGCCACCGTTACGGGAAGCAGGGTCAGGCGCTTGTCTACGTCGTCAAAGTCTGCGGTGGAGACCGTCTTTGCCGCGGCGTATCCCGCGATACCCACCCGCAAGAAGAGCGGGTTCAAAGGGAGTCTCACGTCAGCGTCAAGGGAGAAAAATGCGCTGTTGACGGCCCCCAGATTGGTGAGGCCGCCAGCCGCCACGCCCACAGACGCAATCATTGGGGGAAACTCAAGTCGGATCCTGGCCGATCCGCTGGCCGGGCCCGAGGTAGACCGAGCGACGACCGTGATGGTGCGCGCGCGACGGTCCCCCGGGGGGGTGTAGGTCGCGATGTACCCGCCGTCCGGATGGGGCCGAAGAGCGCTCACATTCCCAAAATCTGTGGATACAACCGGCACTTCTTGCAGCACATCTTGGCCGGTTCGGTCTTTGAGTTGGATCCGCAAGTCGATCTGTGCGCCAGCGCCCATGTACAACACCGGCGAGTCGGTGGTCACGTCCACCACAGACACCCGCCCCGTGGTGAGACGAACGGATGCCTGCGCCTCTAAGTCCGGTCGATCCGGGCCAATTTGGCTGGCGTCTGCCCCCCGAGGCACCACGGCGCGCCGCTGCCACTGGCCCGTTCGGGCGGACAACGTCAGGGGGCCCGCATCACCAGCGCTTGGCAGCTCTGCGCGGCCCCAGCCGTCGGCGCCACTCACCACTCGTCGCTCTTCGTCACCCAGCGATAGCAATAGAGGCACACCGGGAATCGGCCGTCCAGCCACATCCAGCGCGCGGCCGTACACCCACGCGGAGCCGGCCCGTGGCACCACGCCATGGGCCACCTGGACCTGAGTGGGCGCCCCCTGTCCGAGCGGCGCGTTCCACCTGGCCACGACGGAGTCCTCGCCGGCGTTGATCGCGGTAGAACCGCCTTTGTACTCGCCGCGAATGGAGCCGCTCTGACTGGGCTCCACCACCACCTGACCCCCTGATGCGCTCAAGACCACGTCCTGGGCGGGCAACCGCTCACCGGAACCATCCAGCAAGTGAACGGTGACCTCGGCCACTGGAAAATCCAGAGAGACCTGCTCTGGCCAGACCTTCAGCTCGATCTGATCCGGCACGCCTGCCGGTGGAGCCAAGCGCGCGCCGGCTGTGGTCTTGCCCAGAGTGCAGGAGACCCGCGTTCCACCCGATGAAGCCGTGCGATCGGGCAAGCCGATGACGTAGAGACCCGGTGTGAGTTGCCCAACAGGAGCCTCTCCAACCCCCGGGATCTGGCAGGCTGGGGCCGGCCCCTTCCACAACCGACCATCGGAGGTCGTGGCGATGGCGTAGAGCCCAGGAGGTGCCTCCCGAACCGGCCAGTCGGTTCGCCCAACGACCGACAAGCCAGGCTCGGAAAGGGCGGCCAAAACATAGGGAGAAACAAGCTCATTCCCCAAGCTGTCGCGAACCACCAGCTCGGCTTGCCGCTCACCGGGCCACTGCTCCAAGACCGCCGAGACCCGACCCTCCTGGGTCGCGCGAAAAGGCCCGTATTCCCTTCCGCCTAGGCGAACCCGCAACGTAGCACCTGGCTCCAAATCGAAGGTCCGACGCTGTCGGTCGTACAGGCGGTATCGAACGATTTGTGGTTGGGTTGCGCGGCTGCGGTCCTCTAGGGTCACCGTGACGACCCTCGCTCCCGTTCCCGAGGGTCGGAGCCGAATTTCGAGCGCGTCTCCCACATCGCGGACGTCGACCTCGCTGGGCTCGCTCGTGTGGACCACCAGGTCGTCAACGTCCGGTCGTTTTGAGTCTGCAATGCGAAGTAGGAGCTGCGTTCCCGCCTGAACATCGATGCGGCCGGGAATGTTCAGACCCAGGGGCGGCAGCGGGGTGACGGCGAGAGGCGCCGTGTACTCACGCGCCGCGGCGGTGATCGAGAACACCCCTTTAGAGGCGCCGACCGGAGGCGTCCACGACCACGTCGACACGCCGCTTTCCGCAGGCGAAGCCACAGGCACGACGGTGCCGACGTCGACCTGAACCGCGGGGTTGTCGACGGGCTTGCCCCGATCGTCGGTGACCAGCACCTGGACCCGGTTGCCGCGGCCCGGTCGGACCGGCCCGTCGACCGGAACGACCGCCACCTCGGACGCACCCGAGACAACCACCCACAGGGCAAACCAAATCATGGCGTTCTCTGCACACTATCTAGCGGAACACCCGCACCACCACCGATGCGGGGCGGCGTGGTGTCGAGCTCGATGTGCGCTTCCGCGGATACGGTGCGGCCGAACGGATCGGTGGCCTGAACGACCACGGGCTGGGAGCCCTCCTCCAGGGTGAGCGTGGCTGAAAACACACCCTGAGCATTGGCTTCTAACCGAACATCTTTCGAGCCGCTCCGAACGATCACCACAGCGCCAGGTTGGGTCGTGCCCGAGATCGGAACTTGCCGCTGGCGTGTGCGCCGCGCTTCGGGCCAGGCCACAGACAGCAGCACCTCATCGGGGATGGTGCCCAAGGCCGCCTCGCCATCGGAGAACACAACGGCGCGGCCCCCTGCCCCGATCCGCTCCACCCCGTCGATGCCTTCCGCAGTCACCGTGCCGCGCTCGACTTCGACGGCGAGAATGCCTTCGTTGACCGCTACAGCCACGGAGCCATCGCGGGTCTGTACGCTCCGGCCGGAGCTTCCGACGCGCACGCCTCGACGCCCGCCCCGCACATCGGCTCGGACCCGACCCTCGTCCAGCTCCACGGTGACGACGTCGTCTCGGATGGACTCCACGGTCATTCGCGTATCGGGAGACAGGCGGATCTCTGTGTCGGGGCCCGCCGACAAGATCGCAGAGCTAGAAGCGCCTGTTTGCAGCTGCTCGGCCGCCCTCACCACCCGTCCGGGCGCCGCCGCCTCGACGTGTCCATCGGCGGTGCTAACACCCACATCACCGCTGATCTCGACCAACACCAGGCGCCCCTCGGAGCCATCGCCGGACAGGTACGGGGCCACCAGGAGGGCCACCACGACCAAGGCGAGTACGAAGGCGGTCGGCAAAACCCACCGAATCAAGCCACCGGGAGAATTAGGCGCCACGCCTCCTCCCCAGGTGAAGGGGCCTGCAGCGAGCCGCCATGGGAGGCCAAGAGTCGTCGCGCGACCCACAGGCCAAGCCCCGCGGCGCGGTAGTCATCGCGACGGGCACCGGCGTCTACGTCGCGATCGGGTTGGATGCGGACCTCGACGGAGTCTTGGTTGCGCACCGCGGATAACGACAGGCTTCCGCCTTCGGGTAAGCCGCTCGCGAGGCCCTGAACCACTTGTGCGAGCACCGCACGAAGCTCCGTGGGGTCCGTCGCAACCCACAGACCGCTCTCCACCGAGGCCAAGGTGAGCGTGACCCCGCGCTGGCGCAGGGCTCCGCCCACCAAACGGCCGACTTCAGCCAGAGCAGAGCCAAGCTCTGACCTTGACTCTCCGGTGGTTGGTGTGGGCGCTGACAAACGCAGCATGGCCTCCATGACTTCGCGGCACCGAAGCGCTTGCGCCTCGGCCTGCCCGAGTAGCCCGCGCTGGGTCTCGTCCGTAGTCTTGAGTTGAACGAGCTGGACCAAGCCCAGCACGCTCGACAGGGGGTTGTTGAGCTCGTGTGCCAAGCCCGCCCCTACCTCGCCGACCGCAGCTAACTGACCTGCACGAACCAGCTCTGCCTGAGCGGCTTCAAGGTCGTGAGTGCGCTCTCGAACTCGATCTTGGAGCTCCTCATTGAAGGCCTCTACCTCTCGGCGGCGCGTATCGAGCTCCGCCAAAGTGGCGGCCAATCGACCGCTCATATGGTTGAACGCCGCCGCAAGTTCAGCGATCTCATCACCACCCGCAACAGGAACTCGGTGATCTAGCTCACCATCTGCGACTCGATTCACAGCCGCTCGGACCTCTCGAACTGGGCGGCTCACGGTCCTGCCCACAATCAGACCAGCGGCCACCGCCACGACCAGCGACAGCCCCAGCGCCACCAGAAGCCGAGTGCGCAAGGCGGGCCACGCGGTGTCCGGGCCCGGAGCCTCGGTCATCACAACGGTCCATGGGATGCCCGGCACCGCAGCCAGGGCCCCGGCCCGACCATCCTCCACATCGAACGTCACCTCCCCCTGCTCCATCAGGGGCTGAAGAGGTCGAATATCCACAGCCGGGCCCTTGGAGAGGAGCACCCGTCCTCCCTGACTCACCAGGGTAAAGCCTCGATCTTCGGTGGCGCGCGCGGCGAGCAGGGCCTCCAGTTCATCCAGGGACAACTCCACCGCCACCGTCGCTGGAGAGTCGAAGGGACCACGAGCCGCGATAGGCAAGGTTGGAGGTGGCTTTGGCGCTCCGACAAGCAACACCGGGGGATCGAAGGGACGCCCCAAGCGCACCTCGCCGGGAACCGAGGGTCTAGGCACGATCTTGGCAAAGGCAGAGGCCCGTTCGGTGCTGCCCCGCGGGCGGTTAGACAGCGGGTCGCCGGGCGGCAAGGCTCGATCCAGCCACACGGGGCTCAGCTCATTGCCCCGCGGGCCAGCCAGCCCCTCTTCATCGAGCAGAGCCACGGTGACCGCTCCAGGAATCGCTCGGTAGACCGCCCGCAAAAAGCCATCTTGAACCGCTGGCTCGCGCTCTAGCAGGTCCGGGTAGAGGTTCGCCCAACCGGCGACGGCTTGGGCTTTCAGGCGCACCCAGCGCGCTAGCTCATCGGCCACCGCCACAGCTTCTCTGGACCGAGCCGCCTGCTGGGCTTCGTCCGCCTGGTCCGATGTGACGTCTAGAGCCTGGACAGACACGACCGCCAGCGGCGCCATCGCCACCGCCACCATCGCTAGCGCTAGCTTGAGCCACAGACGCACGACGCTAGGCTAGCCCATCCGAGGGAACCGCACGACGAACGTGGCTCCGCCGCCGGGTGTGGGCTCGACGTGGACCAAGCCGCGATGCTTTGTGGCGATGCGGTACACGATGTTGAGCCCGAGCCCTGTGCCCTTCCCCGGTTCTTTCGTGGTGAAGAAGGGATCAAAGACGTGGGACCGGTTCTTTTCGGCGATGCCTGGACCCGTATCGATGACCCGCACACTGACGTGCCGGTCATCCTGGTCGGCTTCGATCCGAAGCTCGCCCTGCCCCGCTTCCATCAACGCTTCCACGGCGTTTTTGATCAAATTTACGAACACCTGCTGCAGCTCATTGGTCCGAGCCTGCACGTGCAGCTCCTCGGTCACATGGAGCGGGATGCCGTCTTTCCACGCCGAGCTTCGCTGGACCAGTCGCACGGCATCTTTGAGGACCTGCGCCAGATCGACGGTCGTGAGGCCTTCGTCGGCGGCGCTGCGTGTATAACTTGTGAGGTCTTTGACGATCCCTTTGATGGCGCGGCTGTATTCGACGATCTCTGTCGCATAGCTGCGCGCGAGCGTCAGGTCCTGCTCATCGGTGATCGCTTCTGCCAAGCCCAGGATGCCAAAGAGCGGCGACGAGATTTCGTGGGCCACGCCCGCGGCGAGGGTGCCGATTCCAGCCAGCTTTTCTGACTGGACGACCTCTTCGCGGGCCCGACGGAGCTCGGCCACCGAGGCTTCGAGCTCACGGTTCTTTTCGGTCAGTTCTTGCAGGAGCCTGCGATTGTCCCGGGCCATGCGCTGCCGTTCGATGGCCTGCAATACCTTGCGGCGAACGTCGAAAATGTTCTTGGGCGGCTTGATGATGTACTCGAAGACATCGAGCTCCATCGCCTGTAGGGCGGTGTCCAAGCTCGCGTATCCCGTGAGGATGATGGCCTCGGTGTCGGGCCGAGCCGCCTTGGCGAGCCGCACCAGCTCCAAACCGCCGATGTCAGGCAGGTTTTTGTCCGTGAGCAGAACATCACAGCCCCGCTCGATGGCCTGCTTGGCGGTCGTGCCATCTGCACACGCCACTAGCTCCACCGGATCATCGGTGAAGATCGACGTTAAAAGCTGCAAAATTACGGGCTCATCATCAACGACGATCAACCGAACCAAATCCGACACGGGCACTCCCCGGACCGGCGGCAGTCTACCACGCGGGGGGCTGCCCCAACGACGAGCGCTCAGTCGCGCTGGTCGACGGAGCCATCAAAGTCGGTGTCACGACCGGACTTCACAACCTTGCCTTGGGAGTCGAACTTCTCCCAGGCGTCGATCTGGCCATCTGCGTTGGTGTCCCGCTCCTTACGAACCGGCACGCCGTCCCGGTAGAAGGTGAAGATGTCCGCCTTGCCGTCGTAGTCCGAGTCACGCTCGGAAGAGACCCGTTCAGGCACCTTATCGGCGTTGGTGTCTTGGTAGTGGTCCCACAGGTCGACGCGCCCGTCGAAGTCTTGGTCCATCTCTTCGAGGGTCAGCAGACCCGCGTCGTCGTACCAAGACTTGGTGTCCGGCGTGCCGTCGTTGTTGAGATCGGCGTCCTTGCGGACCAACAGGCGCTCGGCGTCTGCACGCTGGCGGTAGTGATTAAAGATCTCGGGGCGACCATCGTTGTTGAGGTCGACCTCTTCAAGGATCAGCCCATCCGGCAGCAGCTTCTCTTGAATGGCATTGCGGTATGGATTCGCCTCTGCCACGGGATCGACGGCGTTCTTCTTGGCACAAGCCGCGCCCAATAGGGCAGTGCAAACCAGCACACAGGGAATGATTCGTGGCATGGGCAGGTGTCCTAGCAAGAGGAAGGGTGCATTTCGTTACCCTATCGGCGCGCGAGGGTCGAACACAGAGATCGGCCAGCGGCGCCATACCTGTAGAGACACCACAAGTCTACTGCGGCGTCCCGGTACCGAACCACGCGGGCCGAACGGCTTGAAGAGCGTGGTAGGCGACCACGGAGACCGCATTGGAAAGATTGAGCGAACGCACGGGGCCGGGCGCCGGAATCGTCAGCAGCGGGTAGCGGTCGCGGGCTTCTTCGGGAAGCCCCTTTGTCTCGCGGCCAAAGAGCAGCACATGGCCCGGCGAGTAGGACACGGACGTGTAAGACGCGGTGGCCTTGGCGCTCAGTGCCGACACCGGTCGACCTTCGGCCCACTCGAAGAAGGCGTCGGCATCCCGGTGCTCCACAAGGTCGACCCACTTCCAGTAGTCCAGCCCGGCGCGCCGAACGGCTTTGGCGCTGATGTCAAAGCCAAGTGGGTGAACCAGGTGTAAGCGCGCGCCAATGCCCACACATAGTCGGCCGATGTTTCCGGTGTTCCCCGGTATTTCGGGGTGCATCAACACGATGTTCAACGGGGGCTGATTCACGGTTGCTCCGGGGTCGGTCGCCCTTGCTATCTTGATGGCACTGATGAGCCTCACCACACCCACCGAGCTTGGCCCCTACCAAGCAACGCGCCTGCTGTCCGCCGGAGCCCAAGCGAGCATCTGGCTCGCCGACGGTCCCCACGGCGAGGTCGCCATGAAAGTGGCCCGCGGCGACGAGCACGTGGAGTCCCTGGCGCGCGAGATCAAGATCCTGCGCGACGGACCCAGCCACGGCCTGGTTCGCCTGGTCGATTCCGACCCGAATGGTCGGTGGATGGCCATGGAGCGGGTGCGAGGCTTGCTCATCGACCAATGGGCCCAGACCCGCACCGATCAAGAGATCGTCGAAGCCATCGACAAGCTCCTGGCGGTTCTGCAAGCCCTACACGAAACGGGCGTGGTGCACGGCGACATCAAGCCCGGCAATGTGATGGTCGACCACGATGGCCAGCCCAGGGTCTTGGACCTCGGCATCGCGGTCATGCCCGGCGAGGAAGTCGAGCACTTTCGCGGCACCCTCGGCTATGCCGCGCCCGAAGTCCTCCAGGGTAAGACGCCGACCCCGCGGTCCGACCTCTACGGCGTCGGAGCGGTGCTCTATCGGTGCTTAGCCCAAAGAGATGTGTTCGAAGCACCCGATCCCGCCGCACTCGCATACTTGCCCATGGTCGGCCTGCCCGTGCCGCCATCCACCTGGCGACCGGGCCTGAGTCGTCGCCTCGAACATGTGTGCCTCACGCTTTTGTCCCGCGATCCGGTGCGCAGGCCCGCGACGGCGGAACGCGCACGGGGGGCCCTCGAAAAGGCTCTAGAAGGCGAACCCGCCCGATGGGTCTTGGGCATGCTCCAAGAGCGGGCCACCCTTGCGCGGGCGGCCGTCGGGGCAGCTGATGGTGAGTCTCGCGTCGTGTGTGTCTACGGTCCTCCGGGATCCGGACGTCGAACCTTGATCGCAGAGGCTACAGACGCGGCGCGGAGACTGGGTTTGCAGTCTGTGCGACTGGCGGACCTGTCCAAGAACCTCACCGGTACGCAGCCTGTGGTCTTGGTGGCGCGGGCTCGGCAGCGGCGAGCCCTCGAAGTGGCGCGTGCCTTCTTGAAAGGCAAGCTTCCAGGGCTCGTTCTGCTGCACAGCGAGCGCCCCGTCCCCTCGCTGGGCGACGAAGCCATCCAGCTGACCCCGCCGCCGCTGGGCCCGACCGATGTGGCACGTTTGGCCCGTCATATGCGTGTGGATCCGGAGCTGGCCGAGAAGACCTGGGCCCAGTGGGCCGGACACCCTTCCGCGGTTCTCGGGCGTCTACGCGCAAGCTTGGACTCGTTTGATCCGACGGATGTGAGCTACCTATCCTCCGAAGCCAAGCAGATTCTGGCCCATCTATCGAGCGAGGGCGAAGTGGACGTCGTGGCCCTCGCTGGCCACTTCCGCATCGATCCACATACGCTCCTCGACCACTGCGCGGCCCTGCTCGCCGAAGGCCGCCTGGTATCAACCCGGCAGGGTGCGAGCCTCGCACCCGTGACGCTCGCCTGATGGCCGAACTTCGCACCCCTCTCTTCCAGCCGCAGCCCCGCGAGAAGTGGGTGCAGGACTTGGTCCGTCGCGCTCAGCGGCGCTTGCAAGACATGAGCGAAGAGGCCCTGGTCCAGACGCTCGAGGACGCGCTGTACACCGAGCGCAAGCGCTTGGAGCGGTGCAAGGCCGAACCGGGGGAGCTCGACAACCTAGAGCGCCTCTCCCACGCCTTGGTCCGCGGAGACGCCCGGGAGCGCATCGACGCAGCCCTCACGATTGTGGCCTTTTGGGGCGAAGAAATCCACGGCAAGTTCGACCCGCGAGTGTATAAATTCGCCACCCGTGTGCTGCCGCGGGCCCTCACGGGGATTTTATCCGAGCGCCCCAAGACCCTGCGCGGCCTTCGGCACTGGGACCTGTCGATGGGCAAGCGCCTGCGGGCAGAGGGCGACACTCACTTTCTGCGAGAGCTGACCCAAGAAGCCACCTTGGTCTTGGTGCCCACCCATGTGTCCAACATGGACAGCGCGCTTTTGGGCATGGCCTTGTACCAGGCGGATCTGCCGCCGTTCGTCTACGGGGCCGGCCTCAACCTGTTCGAGAACCCGGTGATCGGGTGGTGGCTGCGCCGTCTTGGCGCCTATACCGTCGACCGCAGAAAGCGGGCTTCTCTGTATAAAGAGACGCTCAAGGACTACTCGGTCCTGTGTATGCGAGCGGGCCTGCACTCCCTCTTCTTCCCAGGCGGCACACGCTGCCGATCTGGCGCGCTTGAAGATCGGCTTAAAAAGGGCCTTCTTGGCACCACATTCCAGGCGTGGCAAGAGAATATCGACGCGGGTGATCCGCGCCCCGACGTCTACATCGTGCCGTGCACCCTGTCCTACCAGCTCGTGCTCGAAGCCCCCACGCTCATCAATGACCACCTCGCCGAGGCGGGGCGCGGTCGCTACATCATCGAAGACGATGAATTTAGCAAACCCACGGTTGTCGCAAACTTCTTGAGCCGGGTCCTCAACCTAGACGCGTCGACGGTCGTGCGGTTTGGCGCCCCCCTAGACCTCTTCGGCACACCGGTCCCAAGAGATGCCCAGGCCCGACAGGCCGCCAGCGAGCGACGTCGCCGCTACGTCTGCGATAGCGACGGCGCCGTCGAGTGGGATGAGCAGCGGGACAACCTCTACACCTCCCAGCTCGCCTCCTCGATCGTCGACGCGTACAAGGTCACAACCACCGTGCTCACCACGCACCTGGCCTGTCATGTGGCGTGGAACATGCTGGCGGAGCAACAAGGCACGACCGACCCCTTCCGCTTGGTTCGCACCGATGTCGCCGGCCGACACCTGCTGCGAAGCGCGTACCTAGAACGCCTCGAACAGACGCTCAGCGCCGTCAAACGAGGCGCCGAGCAAGGGATGTGGCACCACGACCTGCCTGCCACCGCCCTGGCCGTCCTCGAAATCGCCGTGGACCGGTTTGGTCGCTTTCACAAGAGCAAGGCCCTGGCGGACCACGGTGGAGACCTCATCATCGAGGATCCACGCTTGTGCCTCTACTACCAAAACCGACTCGCTGGCATTGATTTGGCGGCATTCGAGCCTCGGGAGGCGTAGATGCGAGTTGGAATTCTCGGAGGCGGCCGGTGGGGCCAGGCACTCGGAAGACTGGCTTTGGCCGCGGGTAATGAGCCGCTGATCGCCTATGAAGGCAAGGCGCCTCCCCACGTACTGCCGTCGACGGACACCGCCCGGGACGTGACTGAGCAGTGCGACTTGGTGATCGCCGCAGTCAGCGCGAGCCGACTCCGTGATGTCATCCGAACGGCCCAGCCTCACCCAGGAAATCGGATGGTCGTAGCCGGCCGCGGCATCGAGCCCGACACCGGCGTCTGGCTGACCGATGTGGTGCTTCAGGAATGCGATGCGGTGCGCGTGGGAGCCCTCGGCGGACCCGCTCCGGTCGACGAGATCCTCAACGGAGGCTTGTGCGCCGGCGTAGTGGCCAGCGAGTTCGACGACGTCAGCCGCATGACCGTTCAAGCGCTGCACAGCACCCGATACCGGGTCTACGCCAGCAGCGACCTTACCGGGCTGCAGCTGGTGGGCGCCGCCGTTCCAGTTCTGGCGTCTCTCATGGGCGTGGCGCACAACCTGCAAGGCTCCGGAGTCGGCGTTCACTCTGTAGTTTTGTCGCGAGGGCTCGCCGAGATCAGCCGCCTCGCAAGAGCGATTGGAGCCGATCCAGCCACCCTCTTCGGGCTGGCGGGCGTCGGTGATTTGGTCGCGGTGCAAGCCCGAGCCGGCGGCGTGTATTTCGACGAAGGCGCCAAGCTCGCCACGTCCACAGGCTCCGATGGGCCTTGGGGGATCGCCACAGCCCTGCTCACGCTCGCCCAGTCTCATGGCGTCGAGCTGCCGCTGGTGCAGGGCCTCGTGAGCATCCGAGACGGCGGCGATCCGGTCGACGCCATTCAGCAGCTCATGCGTCGCCAGAGCGTTCGAGAGAACCGCTAGCTCACCTGTGGGCCCGTTTGGGCCACGCCACGGCACGCATCGACGATCTCGCGGGAGGCCCGAAGCGCTCGGTCCAGAGCCGGCTGCCAGGGTGTGAGCTCCGATCGCTGAAGCGCCACCTGGGCCCGCTCCACGGTACGGATCTCCAAGTCCGAGCTGTCGAGGGGGCGCAGCGAGTGCGTGAGCCGATCCCAGTATTGGCGGGCATCGGTCGTGGGCGCGAGCTCCACCGCGAGCCCGTGCCGACTCGCCAGCGCATGCTGAACCCGAAGCGTGGGCCACTCCCGCCAATCTAGGCCTTCCATCGGCTCAAATCCCCAGTCCACTTGGTGGACCGCATCCGCTCCATTGACGAGCCAGTGGCAGATCTCATGGAAGATCAGCTGGGCCAGACAGTCGTCCGCGTCCAACGTCTCCGGCGCTCCAAGGGTGAGCCCCCCGCTCCCATCCAGGCTGGCGAACACCTCGTTGGAACGTCGAACTCGGAGGCCCAACCGATGGGCGGTGGCGAGCCAGACGAGATCCAGGGGATCGGCGTAGGCGGCGCTCAGGGCCGACCTCCAAAGCGGCCCCAGTTGAAGGCCCCGCAGTGTGCTGTAGGCCAGCTCACCCCCACAACGCGGCCGTCAATGCTGGAGATCGGCACCGTGCCCCGGTGGCGACTATCTAGGCTTTTAACTCGATCATCTCCAAGCACATAGACGTGGCCATCCGGCACGATGAGCGGGGCCTGGCTTCGCCCCCCCACCCAGACGGGTCGCAGCGCCCCACCCAGAGATTCGGCGCGTTGTTGGGCGGCGGCCCGAGTGCATGAGGCGCGATCGGTCCTCTGTGCGGACTCGGTCGGGCCCGTCGTGACCGCGACGCCATCGACCGACAGCACATCGCCCGAGACCTCCACGCGCTGTCCGGACACGGCCACAATGCGCCGCTGCCACCGCGGCCCATCGGGTTTGCCCATGCCATCGGGATCGTAGCGAATCACATCGCCCACCTGAGGCGTGCCGACCAGGGGCCCCTCAGCCAACACCACTTGGTCTCCAGGGAGCATCGATGGCGCCATCGCTGCGGTCTTGACCACCGCCCGTCCCGCGGTCCAGCCGCACAGACCCACGATCCCCACGGAGAACACGGCGTAGAGCAGCGCAGCCAGCGCCCCCATGGCCCACTGACGCGCTGGAGTCTGGCGCATCGAGGCCCTCCGCCACGCGAGCACCGGCACCACCACCATGGACAATACCCAGAGTCCAAGACAGATATTTATCGCTGGAGCGTGCAAAAACACAGGAAAAACGCCTAGGACGGCCCCCACCGTGGCCAAGACCCACACGATCAACACCCCGATCCACGCCCACGCCACGCCCGATCGTCCGACCGCGACCCACCCGATGGGCGGGGCCACCAGGCACGTCAGACACAAGACAAGGGCGCGGAAGGGAGCGGTCACGCCTGGGAGCTAACCACGTGGGGCGAAAATCGCGCATCGGGGTATGCTCCATCCACTCAAGCCCCTGGAGAGACCATGGACCTCATCTCAACGCTCACTTCCGGCCTCGGCATCGACGCCTCTCAAGCACAAGGCCTGGCCGGCGGCGTACTCGGCATGGTGACCGACCAAGTCTCGGAACATGCTGGCGCAGACCAAGCCGCGCAAATCCAGCAAGCCATACCCGAAATGTCCGGATGGCAGAAAATGGCCGGCAGCATGATGGGCGACAGTGGCGGCGGCATGCTCGGCGCAGCAGCGGGCGCCCTCGGCGGCGGCGGCGGCCTCCTGGGTGCAGCGGCGGGTGCCATCGGCGGAAAGAGCGCCCAACAGGCCACCCAACTGGTGGGCCTGCTCGGCAACCTGGGCATCGACGCCAAGTACGGCGCGATGGCCGCTCCGATGATCCTCGACTTCCTCAAGTCTCGCCTGCCCGCGGGCTCCCTCGACATGGTCATGCAGGCCGCACCCTTCCTGACCGGCATGGTCGATAGCGGCGGCGATGATGGCGGCGGCGGCGGCGGAATCACAGGGGCCCTCGGCGGCCTGTTGGGAGGCTGATCATGCGCTGGATGATCCCCCTGATCCTCGTGGTGGCCCCGAGCTGCAAAAACCTCAAACTCCCCGATCTCTCGGCGTTTACCCCCAAGGTGAGCTTCGACCGCATCGACTTTGGGAAGGCCGACTGGAACGGGGTCGACTCCGACTTCGTGCTCAAGGTCAGCAACCCCAACCCTGTCGGCGTCAAGCTCGCCCGCTGGGGCTGGGATCTGGACGTGGCCGGCCTCGACTTCTTGAACGGAACCGCCGACGACGGCACCGCCCTCGAAGCCTCCGCCGAGAGCGAGCTGAAGATCCCCACCCGCTTGGTCTTCGCCGACCTGATCAAGACCGCCAAAGCGGCCAGCGGTCAGGGCGAAGTGCCCTACAAGCTCGGTGGAACCATGGGATTCAACACGCCGCTGGGCGTGGTCGACGTCCCCTTCACCCGGGAAGGCAACCTGCCCACGCTCCAAAAGCCAGGCATTAAGGTCCAAAACCTTCGGGTCGAAAAGCTCGACATTCTCAAAGGCCGAGTCAATCTGGCCCTGGACTTGGGTGTGACCAACAAGGGCGGCGGAACACTGTCCTTGTCCGACGCGAACTACAAGCTCAAGCTCGGCGACAAGCAGGTTGCCGACGGTATTCTCACCGAGTTCGCCTCGGTCGGTGCCGGCGAGAGCAAGACCGTGTCCATCCCCGTCGGCCTGAACTTGGTCGACCTGGGCAGCGGCGTGGTCAAGGCGCTCAAGAATAAGAGCCCTGTGCCGGTCAACTTCGGCGCGGACCTCAAGGTCGGCACACCTCTGGGTGTGCTGCCCCTGTCGGTCAATGAGACGACCAACGCCGCGGTCAAGTAGCGACGGCAGCCTGGAGCAGCGCCGTCAGGGTGGTACACGCCCGACCCTGACGGCGGCCCTCAGCCACGATCTGCTCGGCCAATACGCGATCCTCATCGATTCCCGCAGCGCCCATCGCCGCCACGTTCTCCCGCATGGTTCGGGTAGACAGCAGCGTGCGCAGCAGGCTCAGCGTGATCCAGGCTGGAGGCGCATCCCACACGCGCAGCCAAGCCGGGGTTCGCCGATGCCCCGCCGCTTCAGCGACGGCAAAGCCCTCGGCGATGGCACCGAGGAGCCGAGTTTGCAGCTCCCGATCCGCCACCAACCGATCCGCGTCCTGGTCGCACAAATGAACGGCCAAATTGAGCGGCGCCATCCACGCCCCGTGATGTCGGAGCCATCCATCCATATTGGAGTGGGCCTGTGAGGGCACACCGGCGGCCGTAAACGCAGCGCACACCTCGTGGACAGCGGAAGTCGGGGGCCCAATCGGCACCCCGAAGACGTGGGGCTGGGCGGCGCGGGGGGCCAGAGAATAGTGGCACACCCCTTCGCGCAGCTGGGCCGTAATCCCAGGAAAACCCGCGATGAGCCCGTGTTCCTCCCACAGGTCCAGACCGAGGGCCCAGTTGCTGGCCACCACCGTTGGCACGGAGCGGGCCGTCGGCCCCAAAGCCTGCACCACCGCCCGTACGTGCAGCGGCCTCACACACGCCAGAATCAAGCTATATACACCCAAATCAGGCAGAGCCCCGTGTGTCTGCACCCGCACCCGTCTAGGCCGGCCCGTCCGACGGTCCACCGCCACCAAGCCCTGCTCGCGCACCTGATCCAGCCGGTCCCCCCGACCGAACACCTGCACGTCTAGACCCGACTCGGCGAGCAGAACTCCCCAAGCGGTGCCGACGGCCCCGGGGCCCACGATCAACACCGACCTTCTCTCGCTCTGCGCCATGTAGGAGCTTCCCTGCCCGTGGTGCGAGGTGAGGGTCAGACTTGGTCCAGCGACCCGGGCGCACCAACGGTACACTCTGCATACCCCGGAGCGCTCATGGTTTTGCCTCGGCCCGTCTTCTGGCCGCCGTCGAGCGCGGGACCGACCCGCAGATCGATGGACACACACACACCGCCACTGGGGGCGTGCCTGGGCTGCTCAACCGCGGCTAGTCTTGGTCCGTCGGCGCGGTCTCACCCGTAGGCGGCGCATCGGTCTTGCCAGCCTGCGTGCGCTTGGCCTCGACCGCGCGCAGCACGGCGAGGTGCTCCACCAGGTCCACCGGAAGCTCCGCCTCAAACGTCACATCTCCCGGCAGCTCAATCCGCAGGGCGTGAAGCCACATGCGGCCTGGATAGCCCGGAATCGGCTTGAATCGCTTGGGTCCGTACCGCGTGTCTCCCACGATGGGAAACCCCACGCCCGATAGATGACGCCGGATCTGGTGCTTTCGACCCGTCTCTGGACGCGCTTCCACCAAGGTCGCGGGCCCGAGCCACTCCAGCCGACGCCATCGAGTGACCGCGTCGACGGCGGGCTTCTTGCCCGGCATCTGGAGCTTACGGCGGACCACGCCCTTCTTTCGCGTACGACCCACCACCAATGCCCGGTAGGTCTTGTGCACCCGATCGTTCTGGAACCAGCCAGAGACCTGCTCCCGAACCGAAGCGCTCGCCGAGCACAAGATCACGCCCGATGTACCGCGATCCAGCCGATGAATCGGCCGAACCCCTGGAGACACATCCGCCTTGTCGAGCCACTTAATCAGGTGAGGCAGCTTCTCGGCCGTGGGGTGAACCGTTAGGCCGGCTGGCTTGTAGATGGCCCAGATCCCGTCGATTTCGCCGATGATGTGAGGGCTATTGGGGTCGTTCACAGGCCGAGCTCCTTCAAGATCCACGCAGCCTTGGGATCGCCATCGAGCACCCAGCCGATCATGCGGACGTCTACAGTGATGGCGCGGGTCACGGACTGCATCCAGATCCAGTCCGCGGCGATGGACTCATAATTGCCATCGAACACCAGTCCGACGAGCTGGCCCTTGCCGTTCAGAACGGCAGAACCCGAGTTTCCACCCGTAATATCCAGGGTGGACAGGAAGCTCGCAGGCACCGCACCCAAGGCCTTGTCGGCGAAGCGGTGGTCCTTGCTGTCTCGGGCGCGCTCCACCAACGCTTCCGGAGCATTGAACGGCGCAGGGCCCGCCTTGACGGCCAGGCCCGCCACTGTGGTCTGGGGGAGCGCCACGAGGCCATCTTGGGGGGAGTAGCCCTCGACGTGGCCCAAGGTGAGTCGGAGAGTGCTGTTGGCGTCGTCGTAGAGGACCTTGCCCTGCTCCTTATGCCATGCGTCGAGCACCTGGAACCACGCCGGAGTGACCTTGAGCGACGCCCCGCTGCGCGCCTTGCTCTTGGCCCGGCGCGGCGCGTCCCATTCTTCGAGGGCCACCGCCAGCTCCACCCAAGGATCGTCCGACGCCTTCAGCTCGGCGACAGACTGGTTGAGCAGCGCCTTTCGAGCGTCCGCATCGGTGAGCGTCGGCTCGGCATAGAGCCGATCCATCGCCTTCTTGATCCCGCCATTCGCCTCGATCCAATCGTCGAGGACCTGGACCCGGCTGTCTTTGGGCAGCGCTTGGTAGCGGCTCATGACCAGCTCGAACACCGCCCGATCGCTGGGCAGATGCAGGCTGCGCTCCAAGCGATCAAATCCGGCCTCAATACGCTCACGGTCGCGGTCCTGGTAGCCGCGATCCCGCTGAATATCCGACTTCTCGCGCTCGCCGGCCCATCGAACCGCGCGGCGGCTCACCGACAATAGGTCCGCAGCGCGGCCGGCCCAAGACACGTACAGCTCCCGCAGGGAGTCCGCCTGTCGCTCGCTATTGAGCGTGGACTGGGTCTCCAAGGCCGCCTTCCACTTCTTGGCACGAGCGGGATCCGCGTTGACCCAAGCCAAGATCTCGGCTTCATTCTTGATCTTTTCGTCGACAAGCCCGCCGCGTTGCAGGCCTTCGAGCAGCCCTTGGCTATTCTTGATGCCGTTGGAGAGGCTGGAGATCGATCGTCCAAGGCGCGCTTCGGCGTCGGGGTCCGCATCTGAGAAGGTCTGGAGGATCTGCCGCATATCCAGGGTGAGCTGCAGTCGCGTTGGCAGATAGTCCTGGGAGTACCAGCGCAAGCTCTCGGCCCGCGCGTGCCGACTCGTGCGACCGGGGTAGCCGGCGATCATCACGAAGCTTCCGGGCTCGGCCCCGGTGGCGTCGACTTCCAGGTGGTGCGCCGGCTTGTACGGAACATTGTCCTTGGAATACGTGGCGCTGGACCCGTCCGGAGCCACATAGGCCCGCAAGAACGAGAAGTCCGCCGAGTGGCGCGGCCACATCCAGTTGTCGATCTCGCCGCCAAACTGGCCGACGCTCATGGGAGGGGCCGCGACGATGCGCACGTCCGCGAGCTCCAACGACGTGATCAGCCGGTATTCGCCTCCACCGCGGTAGCTCGCCACCCGGCATCTGCGGTTGGCCTGACGCTCACAGGCGGCGATGAGGCGCTTCTTCGCCTCTTCCATCAGGGTGTAGCGCTTGGCGTCTTTGGTCCGCTTGCCCACCTTGCGCATGACCTGAGACGTGACGTCTTCGATCTTCTCCACAACCTGGATGCGACCGCCGGGTCCAACCGGAAGCTCTTCGGTGCGATCTGCAGCAACAAAGCCATCTTTATGCAGGTTGTTCGCGCCGGTGCTGTTCTGCTGAAGGAAGCCTTCCACGCAGTGGTGGTTGGTGGCGATGAGACCGTCTGGCGACACGAAGGAGGCGGAGCAAAACCCGAGCGAAACGATGGCGCCTAGGGGCTTGCCGAGGGGGTCTGCCAAGGCCTCCGGGTCGATCTCCAAGCCGCGTTCGGTCCACGCCGGAGCGATCTCGGGGATCTGCTCGGGCAACCACATGCCCTCGTCGGCATTGGCCACGGGGGCGGCGAGCAAGGACAGGACGAGAGCGAGCATAGGGCCTCCAGGGGGAGTGGGCGCGGCGGGGTAACGCGACCACCGCCCTAGGTGCCCGCACCCGTCACACCCTGCACCTCATACACCGCCACCAACCCATGCTTCTTCTTTCGTCGCGGCAGGATGGCTGACACCGCCGTCAGCACGACCAACGCCACGGTCGCGCCGATGGACCCCTCGGGCCCATACAAACCGCCCGACAGCCACTCCGGACCTGAGGCCTCTAAGTCGATGAGGCTCACCACATGAAGTCCCGTCTCAGGGCCAAGGCCGGACACGGGCAGACCTACGCCCAGTAAAATCGTGGCGTTCCACGCCCAGTGTGCAGAGATTGCTGACCACAGAGAGCCCTGGCGCAGCACCAGAACCGAGAACCACACCCCCGCCAGAACCGTGTTGACGGTCGAAAGGTCCGTCGCGCCCGGGTTGCTCAGGTGCAACATGCCAAACAGCACCGAGGACAGCAGAATCGGGATGTAGAACCCCATAAATGACGCGATCTGCCCGCCGACGCGCCCCAGGCCCATCGCTCTGCAGGCGGCCTGGAACACCCGCGCGATGGCGCCACCGAGCCACTGAAACAGGTAGCCGCGGAAGAGCAGCTCTTCGAACCACGCAGCAAAAACGAGGATAATCGCTACCATTGCCGAGGTTGCTACCGAGGCCACGCTCGGCGTGGACAGCTGCACCGACATGCCGCCAAGCGCCATGATCGCCACGGCGATGGCGACGCCAAAGGGCCCCAGCACCAAGCCAAGGCCGATCTCACCCAGGCTGCGCAGGGCGGGTCCTCCCTGCCCTACACCGCGGAGCCGACCGAGCCTAAACCCCCCTTTATATCTCGCGTTAAGAAGAAGCACCGACACGACCAGCGGAGGCATACACACCGCCCACGAGAGCACGTGGCTCACCGCCATAGAGAACGGCCGGCTCAACTGCGGGCCATCCCCGAACAGGGTGAGCAGGAGCCCCACTACGACGCTGCCCCCCAACCCCAGCACGACGATCGACACCATGAGCAGGAAGATGTGGCCCAAAACTCGCCAGCCGGCTCGGAGCCGCCCGTCTTTGCCTAGCGCCACCCACCCGATCACATCCACTAGTTCCACCCCGAGTTTCGGAAGAGTCCGATGCTCGCAGTGTAGCCATGAAGGTAGGTTCGTCCCTTGATGGGCCCGATCTCTCCATTGGCTGAGAAGCCCACCGAGGACACGGGCCCCAGGACCGCTTGTAGGGCCCTCGCGTCGTGATCGGCCTGACCAAAGAAGGCGCTACCCCGCCCCAAACACGAAAAAAGCAGAGCGCCTGAGTAGCCGCCTGGCTCTTGGGCGCGGCGCAGAAGCTGTCGCAGCTCATCTCGCGCCGCCTGAGCATCGCGCAAGTGGAACCGGATGTGCTGGCCAATCGCCACGTCGGATGCGATGGCGAGGGTGCCCTCTTGGCGCTGTACGCCCACCACCGCCCGCACCAGATAGTCCCCCCAGTCCGACCCTTCAGACGGGGCGATGCCCACCATGGGCTGCCGCTGAAAAAGCTCTTGGTCCGCCGCATTCCGAGTCGCGTAGACCGCTTGAAGGACCTGGAGCACCGGGGTGCCATCCAGGCTGGAGATCCGGTTTCCTTGGGCGCCGGTCACGGCGAAGCTCGGCCCAACCGGTCGCGCCCCTTGGGCCACCACTGTGTCGATGGCCACGTCCCCGACCAGGCTCACCCCCACCACCCCGCGCCGGTGCACAAAGCCATCGGCGATGAGGGCGACGGAGCCCGGTTCCTGTCCGCCGCTCGCCACGCCGCCTAGCTTGGTGCTGTGGGGGTAAGCCGCGTCTAGCTCCGCCAATAGAGGCGCCGTGGCTGTGTGGAAGGGCTCGGGGATCAGCAAGAGGCTCGGCTGGGTCAACGGGTCTACGCCCACCAGCTCCACCCAGTCCGCTGCAGAGAGGCCCGCCTGCCCCGGCTCGGCGTGAAAGGTCCGAACCTCGACTCCCGGCAGGTGAGCTGCCGCCAAGCTAATGGCAGGTCCAGACTCCACTTCTTTCGGTCCAGCCGACACGGCAGAGGCGGAACAGCCCAAGATCCGCGCCCCTGGGAAACGCTGACTCAGCAGCGCCGGCACCGCAGCGATGGAGTCAGCGTGATGCTCGGACACAAAGACCACGACCAGGTCCACCTGATCGCCGTCCATGGCCTCTTCGACCCGCCGAGCCGCCTCGCGCACCGCTTCCTCGGTGTCCGCCTGAGTCTCCAGTGCACTCGCCCAACGCATCGAACCTCCTGCCCTGCGAACCTAACCCCCTGGTAGGCTGTGCTCCTGCTGGAGTGCGTGTGCGCCTTCCGACCCTCCTCGTCCTGTTGGCCTTGCCCGCTACCGCCCTCGCTGGCGGCGGGCGAAACCCCTTCGATGAAGCCGATGAGTCCGAGTTTTTCGAGCTGGACGAGAAGCTGGTCACCGTCGCCAGTCGCTTCGCTCAGAGCACCCGAAACGCACCGAACGTGGTCAGCGTCATCGTCGATCAACAGACCCGCGAACGGGGCTACCGCACCGTCAGCGCCGCCCTTCGAGACCTGCCCGGCGCCTACATTTGGACATCGCAAGAGGGGCGTCACCTGGTGGCCTTGCGCGGCGTGGTCTCCGCCGACAACAACAAGGTCCTGCTCCTGGTGGACGGCGTGCCCTTCTACGACGGCGTCTACACCCACGCCTGGATCGACGACTACCTCCCGGTGCACCACATCCGCCAGATCGAGCTCATCAAGGGCCCGGGCTCCGCAGTCTACGGAACCAACGCCTTCGCCGGCGTCATCAACATCGTCACCT
>JBGCER010000341.1:0-11022 GCA_045106515.1 Myxococcota bacterium | reverse complement strand
TTCCAGTCCGATGAGGGCCCGCCGATCTTCCTGCGCTCGGTCAGGGCGGGCGGCGCCGGCCTCAACCTGACGGCCGCGGACTACGTCGTGCCCCCCGATCCCTGGTGGAACCCGGCGGTCGAGCAGCAAGCGACAGACCGTGCCCACCGTATTGGTCAAAATAAGCCGGTTGTGAGCTGCCGATTCATCGTCGACGACACTGTCGAGGAGCGGATCTTGGACCTTCAAGACGCCAAGCGTGACTTGGCGGCTGCGGCCCTGGGCACCGACGGCGGCTTCGTGAAGAGCCTCGACGCCGATGAGCTGCGCAGCCTGTTCGAACAGGCGTTCTAGCGCGGACCACGCTCGATCCACGGTCGGGCCTGACACAGCACTGCAAGCTCCTGCGCTGTCAGTTCAGGACGCACGATGCCGAATCGGCTAGAGTCGGGGTCGGTCATCCGGAGGACCCGCATGGGGCAGACACAACAGACTTCACGGCTTCGCGCGCTCATTTTCTTGGGCATTGCTGGCATTGCGGCCATCGCGGCCGGCGTCGTGGTCGTTCAGCTCTACCGGGCCTACCAAGGTCGTTTGGCGGTCGCAGAGCGCCAAGAGCCAATGCAAAACTACATTGTCGCTGCTTCTGAGCTGCATCAAGGTATTGAGATCACCGAAGATGACCTGTTCATCGTCGAGATCGCGCCGAGCTACCTGCACCTCGACGGCGGCGCTGAGTCCGGCTTGTACAAGAACTATGAGCAGGTCGTCGGCAAGATGCCGCGCGAGCGGATCTTGTCCAATGAGTTCATCCGCGAGCAGCGGTTGGCCAATGCGCGGACGGGGATCGGCCTCAACGCCATCGTGCCTCGCGGGCAGCGCGCCATCGCCATCACGGCGGGCGGCGGCCGTGCCGTGAGCGGCTTCCTCCAGCCGTGGGACTATGTGGACGTGCTCGTCACCTTCGAGCCCGACGACGGCACCCAGCCCGAGACCCACTACCTGCAGCAGGCGGTGTTGGTGTTGGGCGTGGGCTCCGATGCGACCCGCCCCGGCGATCGCGAAGTCGACCCCACCGTCACCCGCGCCGAGCGCCGCCAAGCCAAGGCCCGTGCGAGCACGGTCACGCTGGCGGTCAGCCCCGACGAAGCGGAAAAGATCGCCCATGCCCAAGCGCTCGGCACCATCACGCTCACCCTGCGAAACAACGCGGACCTGGAGCCTGAAGAGGGCCTCACCGGCGTTGGCGTCGACAATCTCTTCGGTGTTCAGCCTGGGATTTCGCGTAGCAACGGGCCCGGCTGATCCTCCGAGCGGCGGGGTCCCCACGCCACGCCCAAGGCGCACAATAGGGCGGCCAGTAGCGTGAGCCAGGGGCTGACATCGGCCCCGGTCCACCACGGCACGACTCGATGGACCGTCTGTACCGAGGCGATCCCAGCGTGTTGAGGCGTCACATCGCCGTCGACCCACGGGCTGTGCCACCGCCGGCGCCCGGCTGGATCGAACACGGCAGAGCGGCCATTATTGGTGGGACGCACCACCCAGCGGCCGGTCAGCACGGCGGCGAGGCGCGCGCCAGCCTCATGTTGTCGGCTTCCAAGGCTAGGACCTAGCCAGGCGTCGTTGGACGACAGCACCAGCAGCTCCGCCTCGCCGAGTCCCCGGAGCGATGGGGTGATCAGGTCCTCGTAGCAAATTCGGGCGGCGATAGGCACCCCGCCGAGGCGGTGCGTGGCGTGGGCATGGCCGGGATGAAACACGTCTTCGCCCACGCCCCAGACGGCCTGCTCGGACACGGGCACCAGGTGCACCTTGTCCCATCGCTCGGTGAGCTGGCCGGACTCGATGCCCAGCAGGCTGTTGGTGCGGCGATCGCCTTCGTCCATCGATGCGCCAAGCAGGACGGCTGGGAAGGCGTGGAACCGCTCCCGGAGCATCGTGTGGGTTCGGTCCCGCCGGGTGTCGAGCCGGTGAGGCCAGGCACCCTCTGGGGTGACCACCACCTGTGCACCGGCCTGGTGGGAGGCTTCGACGAGGCTCATGAGCCGTTGTTCTCGCCATGGGGCCGTGCTGGCCCGCCGGCCATCCATGGCGCCCGTATTGGGCTGAATGAGGCCGACCCGCAGCGGAGGACCGTCATCGGCCCGGGGCACCACCCCCAGTCCCGTCCACGCCACCAGCCCCAGCAAGCCCCACGTTGGTCGGCTGGCCATGAGGCCGGCCCACCCGCCAGCCACGGCGAGCCAGAGGGCTGTCCCACCGAACGCCGCAGGCCAGAGCAGAGGTTGGACCGGCGCCATGAACACGGCCCACCCCCCGGGCAGCGGCTGAACCCACACCGCCAAAGCCTCCGCCGCCGCCAGACCCAGGGCCAGGCTGGCGAAGAGGGGCCACCCCGTTCGGCGCAGGGCTCCAGCCAGTCCCAAGCCTACGGCTGGAACAAGAGCTTGTAAGAGCATGACTGCGCCCCAGGCGGCCCAAGGCAGCGCCAACTCTCCGCCCAGGTCGGTCCACTCCAAGGCCACCCAACGGAGCGCCAGGCCGTACCAGAGCGCTCCGATCCACGCGCCGCGCGCCAGATCTTCCGCGGGGCGCCCGTGGACCGCCAACGCCATGGCGACCAAGGCGGCCAGCCACGCGGGCGTGGACCACAAGGAATCGATGGGGACCAGTCCGCAGATCAGACCGGCCAACGTGGCCGCGAACCAGTGACGCATGGCTCACCCTGTCACGAAGGCTCCAGTCCTTCCACTCAATCGGATACCCCCTGTGCAATGCGCATCGTCTTGCTCGTCCTATTGACCGTCGCCTGCGTGCGAAAGGCCCCGGCCCCGCCGGACGCGGTGACGTTCACGGCGCCCTCAGCGTCGGCGCGCAGCTGGTTCCTTCGGGGTCGGTACGCCGAGTCGATTCGGGACATGGACGAGGCCGAGCGCGCGTACCAGTGGATGGTTCGCGAAGATGGTCGCCGGGCCGAGGCCCACGAGATGCTGGCGGCGTTCTACGAGCGGGAGCGGCGTTGGGAAGAGGCCGCCAAAAAGTGGAATGACTCGCTGCTCAGAGATCCGGAACGCTGGCAGGCTCACGGAGCCTTGGCACGGTTGGCGGGGCGAGCGGGGGATGAAGACACCGAAGTTCGCTCCTTGAGTCTGGCGGTGGAGCGAGGCGCGAGCGCCGCGATCCATGAGCGCCTCTTCGATCTGCAGACCCGCCGGGGAGAGCCCGGGGCCGAAGCCACCCTCGATCGGTGGTTGACCCTGACGCTGTCCGACCCCATCGACCACATGCGTCGAGCCCGGGCCGCCCGCGCGGTTGATCGGCACGAGGCGGCGCTCGACGATCTGATCCACATCGCCAACTCCGGCGATCGCGCCGCAGATGTGGCGCCGCAGATCGTCGAGAGCGCGCAGGCCTCTTGTCGCTTTCAAGCTGCGCATACCTGGGCTCGATCGGCTCTACTCGACGATCCGACGGTGCGCCGCGCCGTGCTGGAGCTGGCGCAGCGGGTGGGGGATCCCTCCCTGATGGAGCGCGCTCGTCTACCGGGGTCCGCCCCGCCGATGGCCGCGCAGCACCGGCCGTGGCGCTCGCCGCCGCTGCCCCTTGGCGCTGATCCGGACGCGCAGCTCGTGGTGGCTGAGGCGTGGCGCCGGGCCAGCGTCCCCCAGCGCGCTTTGCAGCACCTCGATGGCCGAAACGATGGCTGGTCTCTTCTGATTCGGGCCTACGCCCATGTGGCGTTGGGGGACGACCAGGCCGCCTGGACCGACGTCGAGCGGATCGACGCTGCGCACCCGGCGTGGGTGCGTGGGCGGGTGTTGGGCCTCAGTCTGGGCCAAGTAAAGGCGTCCGAACTACAAAATCAGGTGAGTGAGGCCCAGGAAGTGCACGTGGCCGAAGCCGCCGCCGAGCTCTATGAATTACCCAGGTTAGATGTAGATAATGTTTCGGTGCGTGGGCTCTTTATGGAGCAGGTTCAGACCCCGGACACCCTGCTGCGGGTGGCGGATTCCCCCTCTGGGGCCCTGGAGTTGGCCGTGCGCAGGCGAGGCATCCAGACGCTGTTGGCCGATGGACAACGTCGGGCTGCGGTGGCCACCGCCCGCGCGTGGACCGAGAGCCAGCCCCAGTCGGTGCCAGCATGGTTGGCGCTCGGCCAGGCGGACCCCGAGCGCGCAGATAAGTGGGCCGCTCGGGCCTTGGCGATCGAGCCGTGCCATGCCGAGGCGCTGCTGCTGCGCGCTCGACACGCCCGCGCCGACGAGGTGCTGGAGTGGCTGCGGAGGGCTCAGCAGGCCGATCCGCTCTCCTTGCCTGTCCACCAAGCGCTGGTTCAGCGCGGGTTGGAGATCGCCGAGTGAGCCGATGGCTGCCCTGGCTCGCCTTGGTGTTGGCGGCGTGCGCGGGCGAGAGCGCCCAAGACCTGCTCGATCGGTCCGCCGCCCGTCCCACCGCCCCCCGGCTACAGGCCCGATTCAGAGCGACAATGACCGGACCTCACCCCACCTTGTCGGGCGCGGTGCAAGGGGGGGTGTTGATCGAACGGCCCGTCGGGGCTCGGTTGGACCTCCAGGGCTTCGGCGGAGCCACCGTGGCCTCGTCCGTGCTGGCCCACGATGGGCTGTCGGTGAGCTTACCGGCCCGAAGGCAGCACCTGGTGTCCCCTTGGGCAGCGAAGGCCCTGGGGGCCGCGTCTGGGGGTGATCTGAAGACCGACGACCTGTTGGCCCTCTGGGTCGGTCGCCTGCCTCTCGAAGGGCGCGCGCTGCTGGCGAGTCACTCGGGCCCCGAAGGGGTGGCTGTGGTGCTATCGGGACCCTCTGGAACGCAGCTACGTGCCGAACTTTCCAGAGATTGCGCCTGTCCGTCCGCCGCCGAGGTTGTCGACGCCCAGGGCCGCCCATTGGTCTCGATTCGATACGAGTCGTGGACTGAGGCCCACGGGCTGCCACTTCCCGACGAGCTCTGGGTCCGAGCCCCCATTGGCGGCACGGAGCTGCGGGTCTCAGTGACCGCCTGGGAGCGGGCCGATCGGGCCCTGCAGCCCAACCTTGCGGCTCCCGATGGCTTTGAGCAGCAACCCCTACAGCCCGCATTGGACCGGCTCGCTCGCAGGGCGACCCGAGAGCTACGTCGCACCCGGTCGCGGACCGCCCCTCGCTGAGCCTCGGTTGATCTGGTGGCGTGTACGGGTCATGCTTCGAGTGGAGGTCGCATGGCGCACGCTCGCAGTGACACCGATACCGAAGACGCCTACGACGCTCCGCCCATCTTCGATGATGACGATGATGACGGCACAACCGACGCCGAGGACGCGGAAGAAGAGGCGCGCCGCCGCAGGGAGCGAAAGGCCCGTCAACGCCGTCGTGCACGCCGCGGACAAGCGGATGTGGAGATCGAGCGTGAGGTCACCAAGCGCGCGCTGATCGAAGCCGTCAGCCGACTGGTGGTTGTGGTGCTCTATATGGCGTTTACGCTGGTTCGAGAGCGAGACGCCGGCGTGGTGGCCTTGGACCCTGAAGATGATGGACTGGGCCCCGAAGATGACTGGGCCGAGGTCTAGTTAGGCTCCGTCGCCGTACAGCGGGTAGCACTGGATCACGTCTTCGCTCGCGACCCGGAAGCGGAACCCATTGGTCTCGCCCAATCGGTGGGCGTAGTACACATCGAGCTTGTACACGCCGGTGTTGAGGTTCACGGTGCGCACCGACGTCTCGAAGTCTTCGGCGTCGGAGATGTTGACGACCACGTCATCGTCCAGTTTGACCCAGACATCGCTCGACCCGCCGACCACAATGTCGTGGTCGCCCCGTCGGGTCACGCGCAGCCAGCCCACCCATCGAGCTGCGAAATATTGAGGATCATCCTGGAATCCCCCGTTGACGGGCCACCAGTTGGGGCCGAAGTCAGTCGAGGCATCATAGCGTTGAAACGCCGTTTTCCCATCGAACCAGTCCACGGAATCTGGGCCTGGGGCCGGGGCGTCGGGGTCGCGCTCGTCGGCGAGCAGGACCTCGACGTCGGGGTGTGCGGGCGTGAGGTTGTAGTACATGCCCCGGAGACCGCCGTAGCAGCCCTGCCAGTCCGTGGGCGTCTTGCCCCACAGGTCCAGCTCTCGTTCGGGAGGCGTGGCGGGATCTGGAGGCGGGCCGACGCTCAGGCCGGTCTCATTGCACCCGAAACCGATGGTGCACAGTAGCGCAGCCACCCAGGCGTGACGGCTCATGAGCCCTCCCATTGTGCCTTGTCTTCCTTGACTTCACAAGCGAGCCACTCGTCGAGCATGGCGCGCTCTTCGGGGGTGGGACCGCCCCCGGGCGGCATGCTCACTTCTTCGGGGGGCGGCTCGACGACGCGGGCGTGCACCCGGTCTGCGAAACTCAGCACCCCATCGTAGGTGTCGAAGTTGACCGTATCGGGCGCCCCTCGCCGTTGGGCGGGCGCGATGATGGAGCTGTGGCAGCCGGTGCAGTGGGTGTCCATGAACCCGCGTCCCCAGTTGTCATAGGTCAGCGGCACTTCGACGGCGCAGAGGGGGTCTTCCTCTTCGCCGCCGCAGGCAACCAGCAGTCCGAGCAGCACAAAAGCGCGCATTGAACCTCTAGGACCGAAGCAGGGCCGGCACCTGTTGGATGCCGGGGAGCCAGCGCTCGGGGTCGACGCCAGCGTGCTTGAGCAGCGTGACGCCGATGTGCTCGGTGCCCAGGCGGTCGCCGCCTGAGGACGCCTTGCCGGTCGAGAAGTCGATGGGCTTGGTGATGAAGCCATTGTCGGTCTCGCCCACCACATTGTCGCCCTTGATGCCGGAGCCTGCGATGAGCATCGAGGTGTAGGGCCAGTGGTCGCGACCCTGGCTGCCGTTGAACCGCGGCGTGCGACCCAGCTCGGAGGTGGCGACGACCACAACCTCGCCAGCGAGCAGCGGCGTGGCTTGTCCGGGGGTGCTGTGCATCTTCTCGAAGAGCTGGTCCAGCGCCCCAAAGAAGTTGTCCATCTGGTTGCCCACGTTCTGGTTGCCACCGTGGGTGTCCCAGCCGCCGGGAATGCGGATCATGGCGCATCGGGTCAGGCCCAGACGCATGACCTCAAGGGCCATCTCGGCTTGGGCGAGCATGCCGCGGGCGCTATTGCCAAGGCCGGCTTCAAAGCGCCTTCCTTCGAGCTCACTCGCGCGCTCCAGGTTGCCCATGTAGTCGTCCATGCGCTTGGCGGCTTGGCCGGTCATGCCTTGGGCGACGCGCCCGGAGCGGTTGTAGATGTAGGCATCCATCATGCTGTCAGATGGTGCAGAAATCACCGGTGCAGGACGATCGACGCGCGCATTGAGCGTGCCGTCGATCAAGCGAAGCAGGGAGCCGCCACCACCGCGTACAACCGCAGCACCCAGGGAGCCGGGGTAGGCCGGTCCGCTGAATACCAGGTGGGGCATGGGGTACTCGAACTGCCCATTGGCTGCGATGATCGTGGGCCAGTCCGAACGCGACGACGTGGTCGTGCCCGTCATCATCCATTGGGTGCCCGACTCGTGGCCTGCGGAGTGCACGTTGACGCCACGGGCCAACGCAGTCTTGTGGCCCCAGCGCTGGAAGAACACGTCCATATTGGGACGGTCCGGTCCGCTGGACCACGACAGGTTGCCGGCCTTTCCGAGCATGGTGCCCGGATCCATGTCCGTGCCATCGAGGGGGGAGCCCCCGTCCACGTCGAACTTGGGGTCGAGGGGGGTGGCATCCCAGCCGCCTCCCGCGAAGAAGAAGATGAACTTGCGGTCGCCGACGCCGGCGGCCTTCGCCTGGTGCGCCAGGAGCGCGTCCATGGAGCCGAGCATGCCCACACCTGCCGTAGCGGCAGCTGCTTGGATCAGGCGTCGACGTGTGAGAGCCAGTGGATGGGTCATCGGGGCCTCCGCCTAGTAGAAGATGAGCATGGGGTCACGAAGAACGACGCTGACGATGCCCGCCCACGCCTTGTCAGGATCGGCATCGACGCTGTAGAGCTGCTTCCACATACGGATCAGCTCGGCGACCTCGGGCGGCTCGCCTGGCGCGTCTTCGGCGCCCTCGGGACGTTCGAGGGGGACACCCAGGACGTCAAGGTAGAGCTGCTCAATTTGGATCTGGAACGCTTCGCGGTTCGTCTCCGGGGAGTCCTCGCGGGTCACGTACTTGAGCAAAATCGCCTCGCCGTCCCGGTCCGGGTCGAGGTCGTGGGTGGCGACGTGCCATCCCGCCGCCTGCGCGAGTCGTTCTTGCACGAACACCAGGCCCACCGAGGGGTCGCTATTGGGCTCGTTGACGTACAGGCTGTCGGTTCCGCCGGAGAGTACGGCGAGACCCTGCACATTCTTCGCCAGCGCCGGGCGTCCATTCATGGACCAGCGGTAGCCGGTCTTGCTGTGGATGATGCCTTCGAACTGGGCCGGAGTGACGGTCTTGAGCACCGGTAGGCGCTCTTCGAGGCCCTCTGTGGCGAGCTCGGCGTCGATGATCGACTGGGCTCGGTAGGTGCGGGAGGTCACGATGCTGCGCACCAGGTCGCGCACCACGAGTCCGCTGTCTTCGAAGGCCACGCGGTGGGTCCACATCTCATCGCGGTCCAGGTCGCTGGAGTCGCGCTGGGTAATGCCATCGAAGGTGGTGCGAACGGCACACTCGACGAAGCGCGGGTCTTCGGCCAGGTGCTGAGCCATCTCTTCCATTCCCCGGGTGGGAATCCCGTAGAAGGCAGGAGAAACGTGGCTTCCCATCTGGGTCCGCCAGGCCGGCTCGTCTTCGGGGCGGTAGAGTGTTTGGTCGTCGAGCTCGCCTTCGATCTCCCACCAGAACCCAAAGAAGTGGGAGGCGAACGGGTCGAGGGTGGAGTGGCAGGACTGGCAGACTTGGGTGTTCTGGATGACGTCTTCGGGGTCACCGGTGGTGAGCGTGTCGATCTGGGTGCGACTGAAGCTCACGGGGCGCGACAGGTAGTCGTCGCACAGGAAGATGCGGCTGACCGAGTTGGCGCGGTGTCGATTGCTATTGACGCCCGCAGACGGGTACCGCTGCCACAGCGTGGTGCTCGACAGCAGACCCGCCATGGGGCGGCCGTCGTCGTAGGCGGTCTGTTGCCAGCCGGTCTTGCCTTCGGGGTAGGGCAGGTCCCACATGGCGGCGACGATGGGGTCGGCCAGGGTGTAGTCCGCCGTCACGACCTCGCTGAAGGGCAGGTCCTTTTCGATGACGTGGGCGATCATCTTCAGGGGCTCTTCGCCGATGCTGTCGGCGACGGTCTCGTCGGACAGCATGCCAAGGCCAGCTTCGCGCGGGTCGAAGTAGGTCTGACCCGTCCGCGTCCGCAGGGACCGGTTCCAGATCTCAGTCATGCGCTGAACGAAGCGGGGATCTTCGAGGTAGCGGTCGACGTACTGTTCGTAGGCGTCGGGGTGCTGCTCGATAAACTCCAGGTCGGCTCGGGACGGGTGAGCGCCCCGCAGGTCGACGGAGAGTCGAATCAGTTGGCGTCGGGCCGACAATAGCTCGATGCCATCCTCGACGACGTCGTCTGGTGCGAGGTCAGCACCGTCTGGATTGCAGCCAGCGATCATCGCTAGGCTCGCCAGACATGCGAGGGTTGTTCTCATCGGTCCTCCCCGGGGTCACGGAGGGTGAAGGCAAACTCTTGCAGCTCGGGTGGGGCGAGCATGCCGTCCCACAAAAAGTCGAGATCTAAACAGACTTCAATGCCGTCCTGTTCGAGGCCGCGCACGTAGAGAGTGCCGCAGCCGTCGCACTCGGAGTACGGCTCATTGGGGTAGTTCGGGTCGTTGGGGTCGCCGTCGAATCGCGGCGAGAACACCAGGTCGTACCAGTAGGCGTCTTCGTCGCGAATGGCGATCCAGCCTTGGGGCTCCAGGGCACAATCGTCGGGGCCCGCGGCTTCTGGGCCGATGATCTCCAGGTCCGCGCCGATGCTGTCGAAGCGCCCCTGCATGCGGCGTTCGAAGAAGAAGACGTTGCCGGTCGCTTCTAGGCCTTGGTCCACGCCGCCTGTGGCCCGGCGGATCAGGTCGGTGCGGTAGCCCCCCGCCATGTCGGTGTCGCCGAAGGGAAGGGTGCCGGTCACCGTGCCTTCCACGCGGCTGGAATAGGTCCAGGCGTAGTAGTCGTTGGCGGCCTTGGTAAAGGACAAGCCGTCTGTGGCTTCGCCGTCGAACTCGAAGAGCGCTTCATCGCCGCGGCCGATGAAGCCGTCGCCGAACAGCAGCCGGGAGGCCTCGGTGGTGCGGCCGGCTCCGGTGGTCTCGTCGCCTTCGGCGCTGACGGCGATCTCCCAATACTCGAATCCGCCGAAGGTGGTGCCGTCGGACTGGTCGCAGAAGTCGGCCCAGGACATGCCTTTGTTGCGGGTGTTTAGGTCGATGCCTTCGATGTCGGGATTCCCGGCGTAGATGTCGGGGCAGCCCGGCTGGCGCAGGTTGAGGCCGTCCAGATGACCGGCCCACGGCGCTCGCACGTCGATTTGGCCCATCGCGACGAAGGCCTCTTCGAACGCGGCGGCCAGGTCCACACCGGTCAGGTCGGGGGGAGGCAGCGTGACGGGCGGGTCGATGACCACGTCCTCTGTGTCTTCGCCGCCCGAGCAGGCGCCAAGCCCGAATATTGCGGAAAAAAGTAGGATGGAAGAGGTAAGACGGATGTTCATTGGTCGTCCTCCTCTTCGATGGACACGCCGACGCGGGCCTGCCAGTTGAAGTCCACTTGGTCGCTGCTCGCGCTGCCGGGGAACCAGGGGAACCAAACGCCGGTGCCTTGGAAATCGTAGAGCAGCTGGCCTGAAGAGTCGTTCCAGCCGAACCGCTTGATGTCCCCATCGCTCGGCAGGTCGGGGTCGTAGCAAGGCTCGGGATCGCCCTCGGCGACGCGGAACTCCACGTCCATGGCCCAGGCGCAGCCCGTGCAGGGCGCGACCTCGGAAGGGCTGCCGATCAGGGTGTAGGTCACTGCGCATGCGACCGGGGACTCTTCCAAGTCGGACCAAGGCAGGTCGGTGTCGGTGTCGGTG
>JBGCER010000340.1:0-5230 GCA_045106515.1 Myxococcota bacterium | reverse complement strand
CATTGGGACGAAGAACGCCGCCAGGTGGTGGCCCGGCGCCGCGTCTGCATCGAAGACCTGATTCTGGAGAGCCAAGCCGCCGCGCTTCCCAACGATGGGCGCGTCCTGGACTGCCTCGTCGAAGCCGTCTCCAAGGACCTGGAGCAGCTTCCGCTAACCGACCCCGAGGTGCAGGGTCTGCTGGCTCGCATGCACCATCTGCACTCTGTATTTCCCGACAAAGAGGTGCCGGAACCCACCACGGAGTGGCTGCGCGACTCCCTGCCAGCGGTGCTGAGCGGCTTGAGAGGTCTCACCCGACTCTCTGCTTCCGCCCTACGGAACCGCCTATGGGAGCACCTGAGCTATCCCCAACGTCAGGCCCTCGATCAGCTCGCACCCGAACATTACGTGGTGCCGAGCGGAAGCCGGAAGCGGCTGACCTGGACCCGCGAAGGACCGCCCGTATTGGCGGTTCGAATGCAAGAAATCTTCGGTCTCACCCAGACACCAAGGGTGCTTGGCGGTCGCGTTCCGGTGTTGCTCCACCTGTTGGCCCCCAATGGGCGGCCCGCCCAAATTACCCATGATCTAGAGTCGTTTTGGCAGAACACATGGACCGAAGTTCGCTCGGAACTTCGCCGCCGATACCCCAAACACTCATGGCCCGAGGATGGGCGTGATGCCGCGCCCGAACGCCGACCCAAGCGACGCCGCTAGCTCGCGGTTCCCCGGCGCCTGCGATCGGCAGGGCGCCAGCACTCGATCTCGTCGCGAGGGTGTACCGGAGTGGTCCATGGGATTTCCCGAAGTGCGGCATCAAAGTCCGTAATACCCTCCGTTCGAGCATAGATCGTAAACCGGTTCATGGCGGCGAAGAAGATCCGGAACGGGAAGAGGGACGTCACCACCACCACGTCTGCCTTCCACGGGTCCAAGCCCATCCGAGAGTAGAAGTTGGGCCGCACCACCAGGTTGGCCCCCTCAGTCACCACCAGCTCTACGTGGCCGACCTGCACATGGGCCATGCGTCCAAAATCATCGGTCTCAAGCAGCTTCTTGAGTGTGCCACTCACCTCGACAGCGGTGTTCCGGCGGGGGTCGAGCCGGCCGCCGACGTCTAGAGAAACACAAGCTCCAACCTCACTTTCAAACAGCTCCGCCACGGCGACGGGGTCCCGCACCGGCACATAGCTATGCAGATCGGAAGCGTGCTCGATTAGCGCGGCGAGCAGCCGGGTATTGTCCCCGGTTCCCCCCGCCCCGACCACGTCGCTGGCGTCGCACATACACACCGTGCCCAGCCTTCGAGCCCATCGCGCTTGCCGAGCTTGTTCGATGGCGTCCAGCGCCGATGGAAACTGGGGTGGCTGCTCGTGTCGAACGGCCCAACACAGGTCGGCCAGCTGGTCGGCCAGCGACTCCGCCAGGGCAGGGTCTCCATCGGTCACCACATGGGTCGCCCAACCGACCTCGGTGTGATCCAGCCACGGCTGGCTCTGAAAGAGGCTGATGTAGAGCACATGAGGATCGCGCTCCATCCGCCGCATCCAGCGGTAAATGGGCCGCATGGGCTGCAGGAAGTCCACGTTATTGCCGCCACCGAGCACCATCGGGAGCGTCCGCCAGGCGCAAACCGGTCGAACGTCGCCGGCGATGGTCCGCAACAAGAGCTCGCCCACCCGCTGACCCACACGAGCGTGGTCCCGATGAGGATTGGTGCGGTAGGCCCCAATGATCGACGTAGCATGAACTTTTTTCGGCGTCAGATTCGCGTGGAGGTCCAGAGAGACCGCCACCGGAACCCCTCCGACCACCGCCCGAACCCCCTCCAGCAAGTCTCCCTCCGGGTCCGCCACGCCGGGCACGCACAGGGCCCCGTGCAAACTCAGAAACACCCCATCCAGCGGGCCCGCCTCGGCCAGCTCCTCCAGCAGCCGAGAGCGCAAGGTCAGCCAGGCCTCGGGGTCCAGCGGCCCCCCGGGAACCGTCCACGCGCTAAACAGCGGCACCCACTCCACGTCCGTGCCCGATTGCCGGCCCGCCCGAATGAGGCCCGAAAGCTCGGCATTCTTCAGAAATCCAGGTGCTTCGAACGCATCTGACCCGCACGCATCCAGCAATTCTTGTCCGGACCGCATGTGCGTTCGCTCGAAGTCCGCCAGCGTGGTGAGCATGGGAGAAAGAGCGTTACTCTCAAGGGATAACCTTGCGAATGCGATACGTGGACGTTCGGTCACCAGAGCTCCAGTCGCGCGGGAAAGCACGTGTGACCACATGGTGGGCTCCAAAAAACTGACCGGCCAGTTTGTTTTTGTCAGCCAATCTGACATCCGCTCATCTCATCGAACCAAAGGACGAATCCTGAAGCTAAGCCCAAAAGACTCGCGACTTTCGGTGCCGTGTCCGATGTGAGGTCTACAGAAGAGGATCTATGGCTCAGTCCAACGCCCGAAGGTCACTGCTGCGCGCAGGACCCCAAGCCGACGCCAAAACCGTATGGCACGAGCCCATCGAGCCCACGCTAAGCCCGGAAGAAGCTTCTGAACAGCGCGGCCCAGCATGGCTAGACGAGCGCTACGAAGACCAAGGTCTCATTGGCCTCGGAGGCATGGGCGAGGTCCGACGGGTCCGCGATAGACGACTCAATCGCACCGTCGCGATGAAGATTTTGCGGCCCGAGTTTCAGAACCGCCCCACCGCAGCGGCCCGATTCTTGGAGGAGGCTCAAGTCGCCGCACAGCTCACCCATCCAAACATCGTCCCCGTGCACGATCTGGGCCGGTTGGACGATGGGCGGGCCTTCTTCACGATGGACGAAGTAGTGGGACGAACCCTCGGTCAGGTTCTTCGGGACCTGCACCGGGTCTCCACACTGCGCTGGATGCCCACCGATGATGGCTGGACCCTTCGTCGCCTCGTCGACGCCTTCCGTCGCGTGTGTGACGGCGTCTCCTATGCCCACGCGCGCGGCGTCCTGCATCGGGACATCAAGCCGGACAATGTCATGCTCGGCACCTTCGGCGAGGTCCAGGTCATGGACTGGGGCCTGGCGAAAGTTCGAGGCCACGCCACCGTCTTGGAGCCCGTTGCCGTCGATAGTGGTCGGCTCAACGTCACGCGCGTGGGCGCTGTCGCGGGCACACCATCGTACATGGCTCCGGAACAAGCCAGGGGGGAGCACGATAAACTCGATGCTCGCACCGATGTGTACGCCCTCGGATCGATCCTATACGAGATCCTCAACGGCAGCTCTCCCTACGGAGGCCGCGACGCCCTCGCCAAGGTCCTGGCTGGGCCCCCCCCTCCGCTCACCGGACGAGCCCTCGGCCGCCGCAAGGCAGAGGGCCCCGAGCAACCGATCGCGCTCCGCCGCGTGGTCGCCCGAGCGATGGCCCGAGACCCCGACGAGCGGTTTGCCGACGCCAAGGCCGTCGCATCAGCCTTGGCGGACTGGCTCGACGGCGCCAAGAAGCGAGAGCTCGCGCTAACCCTCGTCAGTCAGTCCTCGGACCTCGCGCCCGAAGTCCGGCGCCTCCGCCAGCAAGCTTCTTCGCTACGACGCCAAGCCGAGGCAGACTTGGCCGAGCTGCCGCCCGGCTCGACGGTGGACGACAAGCGCGCTTCCTGGGACCTCCAGGAACGAGCGAAGTCTCTAGACCTAGAAGCCGAGCTGAAGAACGTCCAGGTGCTCGAGCTGCTGCGAAGCGCGCTCAACGAGGCACCCTCGACCCAAGAGGCTCATGAGCTGCTGGCGGCCCACTACCAAGACCGCCACAGTCGCGCGTCGGAACGCAGAGACCCACAGGCCATAGCGGCTCTAGAAGCTCTGCTTCGATCACATGATACCGGTCGTTGGACCGACTATTTGGAAGGCCGAGGCACGCTGACACTACTGACGGACAGACCGGCCACCGCCCGAATTCAACCGCTGCACGAAGTGGCTCGTCAGCTCGTCCCAGGCCTGAGCGTCGATCTCGGCTCGACGCCGCTGTGCGATGTGAGCCTGGACCACGGCTCCTACCTGGTGGAGCTGAGCAGCGACGGCCAGGCGTACACCTTGCCGGTACAGATCGAGCGGCTGCGCCAGAGCGGCAATATCGAGCCCGGAACCGACCGCTCCGGCCTCACTCACTTGCCCAGAGCGCTCGCCGCAGAAGAGGCGTGGATCGCCGAAGGCTGGGCCTGGATTGGCGGCGACTCGAAGGCCCTGGGAGCCGGCGCCCGACAGCGGGTGTGGGTGCCGGGGTTCATCGCCCAGATCCACCCCGTCACCCACGCCCAGTTCCTGGCGTTCCTCAACGCGCGCATCGACAGCCACGGCCTGGAGTTCGCACTCGAGCACGCGCCACGGCTGGGCGGCCTTCCGGCCCATGGCCTGGACGGACTGCGCTACCACGTCGAACATGGACGGCTCACCATCGCGCCCGACTTGGACGAAGAGGGACCTGTGACCTGGGTCAGCTGGACTTCCGCTCGCGCCTTTTGCGAATGGTCCGCAGAGCGGACCGGCCAACCTTGGCGCCTGCCGCGCGAGCTGGAGTGGGAAAAGGCCGCCCGCGGGGTCGATGGGCGCTTCTTTCCATGGGGCGACCGATTCGACCCATCATTCGCGCGGATCCGCGCCATCCATCGAACCGCCCGCTCTCCCGACCCCATCCACGCCTGGTCTACAGACCGGAGCATCTACGGCGTCTACGGCATGGCTGGAAACGCCCGCGAGTGGTGTTTGGACGCCTACCGCGCCGAGGGCGCACCAGTGAAAGACGGCCGCCTCATCGAAGACTTTGACGAATGGGCCAATGCCCGCTCGGTACGAGGCGGGAGCTGGGAGCGAGACGAGCGTTCGGCTCGCGCAGCCGGACGAGACTGGGAAGTGCCCGAGCATCGTGCCGGGGACCTAGGCTTTCGACTCGTGCGCACCCAAGAAGAGGCAACGGAGTAGCGTTAGGGCGTGACGCCCAACGCCCCCACTCACATCTGGCTCGTGCTCGCCGTCGCGGTGGCGGCCATCAGTGCTGCTGCCGTCTTGGTGAGCGGCATGGACGGGACCCACCCCCTCGCGATCGCCACCTGGCGCACGGGGCTTGTAGCGGCTGTCTTGGCGCCCTGGGTTCGCCTGCCGCGCGCGAAGGACCTAGCCAAAATCGGCATTTCTGGCGTCTTCCTCGCCATTCACTTCGCCGCGTGGTTCAGCAGCTTGCAACTCACGAGCGTGCTTCACAGCACCGTTTTGGTGTGCCTCGCACCC